>NZ_LRIB01000060.1:0-227357 GCF_001758715.1 Janthinobacterium sp. HH104
GGCGCAGCAGGTCGTCGTCTTCACTGCGCGCGCCGGCGTCGGCCATGGCGGCAAACACGGGCTCCAGCACGCAGGCCGAATGGCACATCAGGGCCCAGTTCAAGTCCGTATGCGCGCCACGGCTGCGCAAATCGACCAGGCCCGGTTTCGGCGTCAAGGTCACTTCATCGAGCAGCGCCTGCAGCACTTGCCGTCCCAACGTGGCGCAGCGTTCCCGCACCGGTGTCATCGTCATCATTGTGCTCATTGCAATCATTACCAGCTCCTGAATTTGGCGGGGGGTTGATACAGGCCGTCCGACCATTCGACCAGGTCGGCGATGCTTTTCGCGGCCAGCAGCGAGCGGTTCGCCGCGCCGCGCTGCACGCCGATATCCTCGGGCAGCGCGATCAGGCCGTCGGCGCGCAATTTGGCCGTCGTCTTCGGGTCGTGGCGCAGGCCAATCGGCGTCACGCCGGCGACCGCCGCCAGCATGGCCTTGCGCTCGTCGAGCGACCGGGCCTTGTACAGGTAAGCGATGCCCTCTTCCGTCAGCACGTGGGTGACGTCGTCGCCATAGATCATCACGGGCGCCAGCGGCATGCCGCTGGCCTGCCCCACGGCCACGGCATCGAGCGATTCGACGATCGTCGGCTGGCCGCCATCCTGGAACGTTTCGACCATCTGCACCACCAGCTTCTTGCCGCGCGCGAGCGGATCGTCCGTCTCGATCAGGTCCAGCCAGGCCGGCGTCGGATGGCGCCGGCCATGCGGGTCGTGCCCCATGTTCGGCGCGCCGCCAAAGCCGGCCAGCCGGCCATTCGTCACGGTGGACGAGTTACCTACGCCATCCATCTGCAAGGTGGCGCCGATGAAGAGGTCGACCGCGTACTGGCCGGCCAGCTGGCACAGGGCGCGGTTCGAGCGCATGGAGCCGTCGCGGCCCGTGAAGAACACGTCGGGCCGCGCAGCCGCATAACCTTCCATGCCCAGCTCCGCGCCGAAGCAGTGCACGCTTTCGACCCAGCCCGTCTCGATGGCCGGTATCAGGGTCGGGTGGGGATTGAGCACCCAGTTGCGGCAGATCTTGCCCTTCAAGCCCAATTGCTCACCATACGTGGGCAAAATCAGCTCGATGGCGGCCGTATTGAAACCGATGCCGTGATTGAGCGACTGCACCTGGTGTTTTTCATACACGCCGCGGATCGCCATCATGGCCATCAGCACGTGCACGGGCTTGATCACGCGCGGGTCGCGGGTAAACAGCGGTTCGATGAAAAATGGTTTGTCGGACTGCACGACGAAATCGATCCACGAGCCGGGCACGTCGACCCTGGGTAAATCGCTGACGTCGTCGACGATCTGATTGACCTGGGCGATGACGATGCCGTCGCGGAAGGCGGCCGATTCCACCAGGGTCGGCGTGTCTTCGGTGCTGGGGCCCGTGTACAGATTGCCCTGGCGGTCAGCCATGTAGCCGGCCACCATGACGACGTTCGGCGTGAGGTCGACGAACAGGCGCGCATACAGTTCGATGTAGGTGTGGATGGCGCCAACTTCCAGCAAGCCATCCTGCAGAAACTGGGCGATGCGCAGGCTTTGCGTGCCGGCAAACGAAAAATCGAGCTTGCGGGCGATGCCCCGCTCGAACAGGTCCAGGTGTTCGGGCAGGCTGACGCTGGGCATGATCAGGTGCAGATGATTGATCTTGTCGGGATTGACCTGGGTCAGCATGCGGGCGAGGAAGTCGGCCTGCTTCTGATTATTGCCTTCGAGGACGACGCGGTCGCCCGGCGCCAGCAAGGCTTCGAGCACGGCGACCATGTCGCCCTGCTGCAGCACGGGGCCGCTCGCGTAGTGGCGCACGGCTTCCAGGCGGCGGCGCTTCTCGGTGCGCCGCGTGTCCCATTGTTTTTGCCGCTGCGCTGGCGCTGCTGTGGCGGTTGACATCTTGCCTCCGAATTAAGCTATCGAACCTTGACGATAGAGCGAAAACGGGGCCGCGACAATCAACCTGCTACCATGTTCATTACCCTGAAGTTAATGAACTCACGATAATCACGGTGAACATGGCCATCAACGAAGAAATCACGCTGAAAAAGCTCGAGGTTTTTCTCAGCTTTATGGAATTGAACAACCTGGCGCGGGTGGCCGACGCGCTGGGCCAGAGCACGGTCAGCGTGCACCGCGCCCTGCACTCGCTGGAAGACGGCTTGCGCTGTCCCCTGTTCAAGCGCGAGGGCCGCAGCCTGATACCGCTGCATGCGGCCTACACCTTTGCCGAATCGGCGCGGCGCGCGCTGGCCGAGTGCGAGGAAGGCGTGCGCAAGGTGCGCGAAATGTCGGGCATCAACCCCGTGCGCCTGAAGATCGGTTCGCTGTATTCATTGACCCTGCACTGCATCCCGCAACTGGTGATCGCCCTGAAGCTGCGCCGGCCCGGCCTCGACATCGACCTGACCCTGGGCTCGAACCGCGAACTGCTGCAAAGCCTGGCCGATGGACGCCTGGACGCCATCATCGTCGGCGTGCAGGAGGAAGAACAGCATGCCGGGCTGGTGGCCGTGCCCCTGTTCCAGGACGACGTCTACCTGGCCGCACCGCTAGCCTCGCCCTATGCGGGCGCCGCCTCGGTGGACTTGCAGCTGCTGCGCCATGAGAAATTCGTCACCCTGAACGAAGGTTTCGTCACCTCGCAAAGCTTCAACCACGCGTTCGACCTGGCGGGATTCGTGCCCGACACGGCCATGCGCGTGGGCGACATCTTCTCGCTGATCAACCTCGTCAGCGGCGGCATCGGCTACAGCCTGCTGCCGGGCCGCGTGCGCGCCTTCAGCTCGCGCATCGAACTGCTGCCGCTGGACGCGCGCTACGGCTCGCACCAGCAAATCACCCTGCTGATGCTGAGCAGCCGCGAGCGCGACCCGAATTTGCTGGCGCTGGCGGCGGAGTGCAGGTTGTATGGGCGTGGCGAGCGCGCAACTGGCAGCTGAAATGGCGTCGCAGATGCGCCGCGAACATGCCTGTATCAGCTCAAGTTGGAAACTCTCCGCGCATATAGGTTTTCCAGAGATTGTCGATAAAGTCGATCTCGACTTTATCGTGGCATGCCTGTGCAATCAGGCCCATATCGTCCGACACATAGCCAGCAAGGTCGGAATTCTCAGTGATTTGATACACTTTCTTGAATGCGACCTCCCTGATCCCCTTCACCAGGGCGCCTTCAGGTGGACAAGATGAGGTCACTTTTTCGTAGCTGGCACACCATGCGCCATCAAACTCAACAGATTCCCTGGCGCACAATACAGCATCCCAATCAGTATCTTTCTGGAAAATAGTCTCAAGAAAAATGCTGTCATTTATTGTCGCTAAAATGTCGTTTGCGGTCGTCATCTCGGTATTTCGTATTGATCAGTGTGGATGCCATTCGGCATTTCGTATTCCTGCGCACCAAGGCTGGTGATGACCTGGCGCGTCATGACATGGCACAATTAAATAGCGCTATCCCAAGGCGCCGACAACCTGACGGCGCAGTTGATCAGGCCCACCATCGAATACGTCTGCGGGAAATTCCCCCACATCTCCCCCGTCACCGGGTGCGTATCTTCCGACAGCAGGCCCAGGTGGTTGCGCGCCATCAACATCGTTTCGAAGATTTTGCGCGCTTCGTCTTTCCTGCCGATGCGGGCCAGGGCGTCGATGCGCCAGAAGGTGCAGATGTTGAAGGCCGTTTCCGGTTTGCCGAAGTCGTCGGGCGCTTCGTAGCGGCGCATGTAGGGGCCGTCGCACAGCGATGCTTCCAGCGCGTCGACGGTGGCGATGAAACGGGGGTCCATGGGGTCGATGAAGTTGACTTCCGCCATCAGCAGCACGGATGCGTCGAGGTCGCGCCCGCCCAGGCTTTCCGCGAAGGCCTGGCGTTCCTCGCTCCACGCTTCGCGCAGTAATCTCTCGCGTATCAGCACGGCGCGGCTGTTCCAGTGCTCGGCCCGGTCCGGCAAGCCCAGCTTATGGGCGACCTTGGCCAGGCGGTCGCAGGCGGCCCAGCTCATCAGCATGGACGAGGTGTGGACCCTGGCCCGCGTGCGCAGCTCCCACATGCCCGCGTCCGGTTCCGCGTGCAGTTTGAAGGCCTGGTCGCCCACGGCTTCCAGTGCGGCGAACTCGGCTTTTCCGCCCCGGTGGAACAAGCGGTGGTCGAGGAAAGCCTGCGCCGCGCCCAGGACGATGTTGCCGTAGACGTCGTGCTGAAAGTGTTCCTGCGCCTGGTTGCCGACGCGCACGGGACCATTGCCGCGGTAGCCGGGCAAGTGGTCGAGCATGGATTCGGGCAACTGCTCTTCCAGGCCGATGCCGTACAGGGGCTGGATGTGGCCGCCTTTCGAGCGGGCGACGATATTCGTCAGCCAGCGCAAATACTCTTCCATCGTCCCAACTTCCGACAGGCTGTTCAATGCCCGCACGACGAAGAAGGCGTCGCGCAGCCAGCAGTAACGGTAATCCCAGTTGCGGCTGCTGCCCGGCGCTTCCGGAATGCTCGTCGTCATGGCGGCGATGATGGCGCCCGTGTCCTCATATAAAGACAGTTTTAATGTGATGGCGGCGCGGATGACCACGTCCTGCCATTCCAGCGGCACGGCCAGGCGGCGCGTGTAGGTGCGCCAATAGTTAATCGTTTCCTTTTCGAAGATGCGCGCCGTCTCGTCGATGCCGCCGGCCAAGGTTTCATCGGGGCCCAGCAGGAAGTTGGCGGTGCCGCCCAGCACGAAATACGTTTCGCTCAGCACATAGTTGAGCGAAACATCGGTGTTCAGGCGCAAGGTCTGATCCGGCCCCACGTAGCGGATGTGGTGGCTGCCCTGCGTGACCTGCGGCGCCAGCTTGCCCCAGTCATAGCGGGGCCGCAGGCGCACACGGATGCGCACGGCGTGATCAAGCGGACGGACCCGGCGGATCAGCATCAGCGGGCGGAACATACGGTCGCGGCTGAGGAAGCGGGGCGCGAAATCCGTGATTTCCACGCCGCGCCCATCCGTGTCGTACAGCCGCGTGCGCAGTACGGCCGTGTTCGGCTCGTAGAATTGTTCGCTGCGGGCAAAATTCTCGATGTCGATGGCCCACACGCTGCCATTTTCCGTGTCGTCCAGCAAGGTATTGAAGACGGGGTCGCCATCGAAACGGGGCAGGCAGGACCAGACGACTTGCCCCGCCTGGTCGATCAGGGCGCTGAAGGCGCAATTGCCCACCACACCGCAGTTGAGGGACGCTTGCGCCGGCGGCGCAGTGGCGGCGGACGCATGGGCGCCGCTGGGGGTGTCATAGGATGTCGTCATTGGCTACTCCTTGAACGGGGATACGGACGCGGCCAGCAATACGGTGCGCAAGACGTCCGGGCTGGCCAGGCGCAGGCTGGCGGCGCTGGGGCCGCTGCCCACTTTCACGCCCTGCCCCCCAATTTGTTGAACATAGGCAAAACCTGCCTCGTCGGTGGTATCGTCGCCCGCGAAGACAGGACGGCGTCCCTTGAACGGCGCCTCGGCCATGAAGGCGGCGATGGCGCCGCCCTTGTCCGTGGCGGCCGGCTTGGCTTCCAGAACCATTTTGCCATGCAACAGCAAAAGACCGGGGCACGCTTGCACGGCCGCCGTCATTTCCTGCAGGCACAGCTGTTCCAGTTCCGGCGCCAGCCGGTAATGCAGGGCCACGGCGCCGCGCTTGTGTTCCACCAGCAAGCCCGGATGGCGATCCGCCAAGGCCCGGGCATGCGCCAGCACGGACGACACGTCGGGCGTGGCCGCCACATGCCGTGTGCCGTCGGCGCCGCGCCGCTCCACGCCGTGCACGCCGGCCACGGGCAGGATCAGGGGCGCCAGCATGGCGTCGATCTGCGCGACGGGGCGGCCGGAAACGAGGGCCAGCGCGCCGCCATGCCAGCGCGCCAGCAGCATCAGCGCGTCGACCACGCCCGCTTCCAGGCGCACGCCGTCGGGCGTGGGCGCCAGGTCGACCAGGGTGCCGTCAAAGTCGAAAAAGACGGCGCTGCCGGGCGCACTCAGCAGTTGCAGCAAGGCTGCGCTATCGTCAGGGATCTCCGCCATCAGATCCCCTTGCGCCGCTTGATGCGGCTGTGGGCATCGATCTTGGTCATGACCTTGTCGCGCTGGCGCAGACGGGCCGCATCGAGCAGCATGCGCCCGGCCCAGCGGTAGACATTGAAATGTTTTACACGGGCCCGCATGCTCTTCATGCGCTCGCGCTGTTCCACGGGCGGCATCACGAGGGCGCGGTACAGGGCTTCGGCGCCCTGCTCGATATGGTAGGGGTTGATGATCAGCGCTTCGTGCAGCTCGCGCGCGGCGCCCGTGAACTGGCTCAGTACCAGCACGCCCAGCTCGTCGTCGCGCGCGGCGATGAATTCCTTGGCCACCAGATTCATGCCGTCGTGCAAGCTTGTCACCATGCACACTTCGGAAGCGCGGAAATAGCGCTGCAAATCGTCCTGGCCATGGTGCTCGGCTTTCAGCAGGATGGGCACATAGTCGCCGCTGCCGAAGCGGCGGTTGATGCGTTCGACCATCTTGCGCACCCGGGCGTCGAAACTCTGGTATTCATCGAGAGACGCGCGGCTGGGGGCGGCGATTTGCACGAAGGTGAAATGACCGACCATGCCAGGCTGCTGTTCCAGCATGCGTTCGACGGCCTGGAAGCGCTCGACGATGCCTTTCGTGTAGTCGAGGCGGTCCACGCCGATACCCAGCAAGTGGTCGGGCGCCACGCCCAGTTCGCTGCGGATTTGCGCGCGGCACGTGGCCACGTCGGGCTGGTCCGGGTTGTCTTCCGGCCAGGCGATGGAAATCGGATAATCCTCGACCTGCGTCATCTCGCCGCCATAGGAAATGGTCGACGCTTCCGGTTCGATACGGGTTTCCAGGTAGCGGTCCACCGTTTCGAGGAAATTCTTGCGGTGGAATGGCGTGTGGAAGCCGAGAATCGTGCTGCCCAGCAAGCCGTCGAGGATTTCTTCGCGCCATGGGCAAATGCCAAACGATTCCGAGTTCGGCCACGGGATATGCCAGAAAGTGATAATCGTCGCCTTCGGCAAGGCTTCGCGCACCATGCGCGGCAGCAAGGCAAAGTGGTAATCCTGCACCAGCACGACGGGATTGTCCGCCTTCGCCTCGGCGATCACGGCGTCGGCAAAGCGGCGGTTGACCTTCACATACTGCTCCCAGTCGGACGAGCGGAACACGGGGCGCACATGGGCGATATGGCACAGCGGCCACATGCCTTCATTGGCGAAGCCATAATAATAGCCCTGCTCTTCCTCCTGCGTCAGCCACACGCGGCGCAAGGTATAGCTGGGATTGTCCGGCGGCACGGGCACGTGGTCGAGCTTGTCAACCGTCTCGCGGTCGGCGGAACCGGCGCCATGCGCGATCCACGTACCGGAACAGGCGCGCATCACGGCTTCCACGGCCGTCACCAGGCCGCTGGCGGGACGCTGCACCGCAACACCGGTCTCCGTTTTGGTGTGGATATACGGTTCGCGGTTCGACACCACGAGCACCTGGTCGCCCGACAAGTCCGCTTCGAGCAAGGCGCGCAGCTTGTCCGGCGTCCAGTCGGACGACCAGCCGTTATCGCCCTGGCGTTCCAGGTGGTATTCCTGCAGCAATTCGCGCAAGTCGCCGATCAGCGGCTGCATTTCCGGCGGCGGCGCGGGCGCGGCGGCCGGTGCGGCGGCGGCAACGGCGGGATTGTTCTTCGACAGCAATTCGCCGCGCAGGATGTCCTTGACGGCCGCCAGCCAGCCGCGCCAGCTCAGGTGCGCCACGAACACGGTCATCAGGGAAATCAGCACGGCCAGCACGGCCAGGAAGGCAAAGATAAAACGTTTGGTATCGGTATTGCGGCGCTCGACAAAGCTCATGTCCTGCACCAGCACCAAACGGCCCAGCTGGGACGCATCCTGCATCACGGGCGTTTCGCTGATATGGACTTGCCCTTGCGGCAATTGCGCCAGGGATTTGTACAGGCCGCCCGTGGAAGGCGTGCTCCAGCAGCCGATGGAAGCGGGGTATTGCGCGGACTGGTACAGCAAATGGCCCGCATTGTCGCAAAAGCCGATGGCGATCAGGCGCTCGTCGCGCGTGGCGCCCTGGAACAGTTCGCTGATGCGGGTGGTGTCCTGCGCGGGCAGGTATTCGGTCAACGAGGGCCGGAGGGTTCCAGCGAGCAATTCTGCCCGGCTGTCGAGGTCGCGCACATACCAGCGCAGGGTGATGTTGTCGAGCAGGGGTACCACAATATAGGCAAACAGTCCCAGCACCAGAGCCAGTGGCAGGATGAAGCGCAAGGACATTCGGAGTGATCGTACTATCATCGTTTTCCTTTGCAAAAACAAAAAGCATGGCAAGTATGACTATGTTTCCACTGCGGCGACGCCCGTTTGCTTTCCGTATTGAAACGTCAACGTGACATGGCGCAGCGCAGCAATTTCTGCAAGTATCCACGTTGATGCAAGTCTTATCCGTACGGCAACGCACGCCCCCGTTACGCCATCTGCCCGTAAAATACCCGCTTCCGACATCCATTTCATTTAAGAACAAGGAGTTTTCGCCTATGGATCTCAGCACGTTCCACTCGTTGATGGGAGGCCCGCTGCGCTCGGCGCTGACCGTGCTCGTTTCCGCCCTGCTCGTCACCCTGGTTGCCATCGGCGTGCACCGGGCCGGCATCAGCCTGCTGAAAAGACTGGCCAATGGCCACCCGCTTGCCAGCAACGTCGCGCGCGTGGCCTTCCGCGCCAGCCAGCTGTGCCTGATCGTCTTCGGCTTGCGCATGGTGCTGGCCAGCGCACCCGACGACACGCCGGGCCTGGTCGCCATGTCGCACCTGGCCAGCGTGGCGCTGATCATCGCGCTGACCTGGCTGGCCATGCAATGCATCGAATCGCTCAGCATCACGATTTCCCAGATCAATCCCGTCGACGCGGCCGACAACCTGCGCGCGCGCCGCCGGATCACCCAGGCCCGCGTGCTCACGCGCAGCGCGCACGCCATCGTGGTCCTCCTGGGCCTGTCCTTCGTGCTGTTGACCTTGCCCGGCGCGCGGCAGATCGGCGCCAGCCTGCTGGCGTCGGCCGGCGTGGCGGGCCTGGTGGCCGGTATCGCCGCCCGGCCCGTGCTCGGCAATTTCATCGCAGGCCTGCAAATTGCCTTCTCTCAACCCATCCGCATCGACGACGTGCTGATCGTCAACGGAGAATGGGGCACGGTCGAGGAAATCAAGGGCACCTATGTGGTCGTGCGCGTATGGGACGAGCGCCGTTTGATCGTGCCGTTGCAGTGGTTCATTGAAAATCCGTTCGAGAACTGGACGCATACCTCCTCGGAGATCCTGGGCACGGTGTTCCTGTGGCTCGATTTCAGCATCCCGATCGAGCCCCTGCGCGCGGAACTGACGCGCATCTGCGAAGGCGCCAAGCAATGGGATGGCCGGGTCTGCACCGTGCAGGCGACGGATTCGAACGAGCGGGCCGTGCGTGTGCGTTTCCTCATCAGCGCTGTCGATTCAGGCACGGCGTTCGAATTGCGCTGCATGGTACGCGAGCAGATGCTGGCCTTCATCACCACCCACTATCCGCACGGCCTGCCCCGCTTGCGCTCGACGCACGACCCCATCGAGCTGCATGGCATGCAGGCGCAGAACGACAGCGTGTCGCTGCACAAAGCATAAAAAAACCGTGCGGCGCGCTGCCCTTGCCCGCGCGCCGCTACAATGGTTTGCATGAGCACCACCGCCTGGTTCATCCTGATCGGTTGCCTGATGCTGGCGCGTGGCCTGGGCGCCGATGGCATCGCGCGCCTGCCATTGACCTCGGCCATGGCTTACCTGGGCGTGGGCCTGCTGCTGGGGCCCATGTTCCTCGGTCTGTTTTCGTTCGATCTGGTGCAGCAAGCGCCACTGCTGGAAACCCTGACGGAAATCGCCGTCCTCATCTCCCTGTTTTCCGCCGGCGTCAAGATGCCCGTGCCTTTCAGCCTGGCGCGCTGGCTGCCGTCGCTGCGCCTGGCGTGGCTGTCGATGGCCATCTCCGTGGCCCTGGTGGCGGCCTTTTCCTGCCTGGTGCTGGGCCTGCCCCTGGGCGCGGGCATACTGCTGGGCGCCATCCTCGCACCCACCGACCCCGTGCTGGCCACCGACGTGCAGCTGCGCCATGCGGGCGACCGCGAGCAATTGCGCTTCATGCTGACCAGCGAAGCGGGCATGAACGATGGCAGCGGCTTTCCCTTCGTCATGCTGGGTCTGGGCTTGCTGGGCCTGCATGAGCTGGGGCCGCACGGGGTCACCTGGCTGTGGCGCGATCTGGTCTGGGCCAGCGCGGGCGCCATCGCCCTGGGCGCGGCCGGCGGCGCGCTGCTGGCCTGGCTGGGCTGGCAGGTGCGCGCCAAGGAGCCGAAACACGCGATGCTGGACGACCTGGCGGCCCTGGGCTTGATCGCCCTCGTGTATGGGGTGTCCACGTGGCTGCACGCGTGGGGCTTTTTGGCCGTGTTCTTTGCCGGCGTGGCCTTGCGCCAGACGGAACTGCGGCTGGCGGGCGCGCCGAAAGACCGGCACGGCTTGCTGCAGGCCGAGGAAACCCATGCCGTGTCCGCCGCCAAGCCGCACGACAGCGACGTGACGCTGACCGTCAGCGGCGAATCCCTCGTCTTCAAGGAACATCTGGAACGCCTGTCCGAACTGACCCTGGTGCTGCTGCTGGGCGGCGCCGTCACGGCCGCCGCTTGGAGCTGGCAGGCGTGGAGCGTGGCGCTGTTCCTGCTGCTGGTGGCGCGCCCGGCCAGCGTGATGCTCGGTCTGCTGGCCTCGGGCACCAGCGTGCGCCTGCGCGGGCTGGCCGCCTGGTTCGGCGTGCGCGGCATCGGCTCGCTGTACTACCTCAGCTATGCCATCGCGCATGGCCTGGCGGACGGCCTGGCGCGCGAACTGGCCGACATCACCCTGGTCGTCGTCATCCTGTCCATCGTCGCCCACGGCCTGACGGTCAAACCGCTGCTGGAACGCTACTGGCGCAAATAGGCGCCGGCGGCACCCATTTGTCACTGCTTCAAAGCAATGTTTTGTCAATTGCGCCTATGACGGGCGGAAATATTGTTAAGATAATTAAAAATGGCAAAAGAGAGAAGCAATGAAACGAAGAAGCGTGCTGGGACTGGGCGTCTCGATGGCCCTGCTGCAAACGGGTTGCGCCACCGATCCGGCCAGGCTGGCGTGGGAAACGGCATTTGACGGCTTCATGCGCGATGGCCTGGCCCGCACGGAAACGCCGGGCATGAGCGTGGCCGTGGTGCGCGGCGAGCAAACGATTTTCGCGCGCGGCTATGGCTGGGCCGACATCCAGGCCGGCAAGAAGGCCGACGCCAGCACGGTGTTCCATGTCGCCTCCGTCAGCAAGCTCGTCACGGCCACGGCCGTCATGATGCTGCTGGAACAGGGCGCCTTCCAGCTCGACGACAAGGTGGCGGCCTACTTGGACTTCCCGCTCATGCATCCGAAGTTTCCCGACGTGCCCATCACCTTTCGCCATTTGCTCAGCCACACCTCGGGCATTTCCGACGCCGTGTACGAAAAGACGACGACGTTTGCCGTGCAGGGCGACCCGCGATTACCGCTGCGCGACTTCGTCAAGGGTTACCTGTCGCGCGGCGGCGCCTGGTATGACGCGGACGTGTCGTTTGCGGCCCGGCCCGGCACGGAATGGCGCTACAGCAATGTCGGCATCGCCCTGCTCGGCTATCTGGTGGGCCGTTTGAACCCCGATGGCCTCGACGCCTTTACGCAAGAGCACCTGTTCGAACCACTGGGCATGGACAGCACGGCGTGGAATCTGGCCGGCTTGCCGCGGCGCACCGTCGTCGCCCAGCCGTATGCGCACAAGGAACCGGGCCTGCAAGCGCTGCCGCCCGTCGGCTATCCGGACTGGCCTGCCGGCCTGCTGCGCAGCTCGGCGCATGACTTTGCCCGCTTCCTGGCCATCTTCAGCAATGGCGGCCGGGTCGATGGCCACCGCTACCTGCAAGACTCCACCCTGCAATTGTTTTTCGCGCCGCAAGCAGCCCCCGTCGTGCCCGCCGACTCGTCCGTGCGGCAAGCCCTCGTGTGGCTGCTGCGCGACGTCGACGGCAGGCCGCTGGCCACGCACAGCGGCGGCGACCCGGGCGCCGCGTCCGTCGTCTGCGTCGACCGCGCCAGCAAGACGGCCGTGCTGGCCTTCGCCAACGTCAGCGCCGACAAGGAGTTTCGTTCATTTCAGAAAGAAGTCGTGCTGCGCCTGCTGGCGCATGGCGGCAGCGCGCAAGCGCGGTAGGCATGCCGCTTGTGTGAGCGGGCGCACGGTGGCGCCCAGGCAAGAACGTATGCTGTGCTGGTCAGATTTGACGTTCAACAAGGAGACCGGCATGACTAACCGCATCGGCAACAAGGACGTGGCGCAGCAGCGCAGCAAGAGTGAAAAAGCCCGCATCAAGGCACAGAACATCGCCAACGAGGCGGTCAAGAAGGCCGAGGCCAGGGCCAAGTACCGCAACGCCGTCAAAGGCCAGCCGGGCCAGCCCGCCCCGGCAGGCTAGGCGCCGAACCAGCCGCGCAATTTCTCGGCGGCCCGTTCCTTGACCTCGGCCGTGATGTAGGTGGCGACCGTGGCGACGGCCGCCGCCAGCACGGCCAGGTCATCCGCATAGCCGACCACGGGCGTGATATCGGGAATCGCATCGATGGGCGAAATGAAATAGCCGAGCGCGCCGTAGATGGCCGTCTTGGCCCACAGCGGCGTATTCGGCTGCTGCGCCGCGTAATACAGCCACAGGGCTTTTTCGATGACTTCGCGTCCCGCCGTCTTGGCGAACTTGACGACCTTGTCCCAGAAGCTGTCATCCGTGTATTTCTTTTCATACTGCTTGTCGGCCTGGGGGGCGTGGTCTTCTTCCAGATTCTTTTTTCTGCCAAACATCTGCTGCTCCTGTCTGCCGCGCACGGCGTTACGAATGCGCACCTTAGCATAACGGCGCGGCAGGTGCGCGGCGTACAAGGTACGCTATATCCATGGAAATATCCGCCACCACCACGGCCCGCGCCGCCGGCCTGCGCTACACGGGCGACCATCAGAGCGGCATCGCCCGATCGGGCAAGCCCGGCAAGTTCCGTTACCGCGACGCGGATGGCAAAGTCCTGCGCGATGCCGCCACCCTGGCGCGTATCAAGGCGCTGGCCATTCCGCCGGCCTGGACGGACGTGTGGATCTGCCCGCACGCGAATGGCCATTTGCAGGCGACGGGGCGCGATGCGCGGGGCCGCAAGCAATACCGCTACCATGCGCGCTGGCGCCAGGTGCGCGATGAAGTGAAATATGAGCGTATGCTCAGCTTTGGCCGCGCCCTGCCCGCCATCCGCGCCGCCGTCGCGCGCGGCATGCAGCTGCCGGGCTTGCCCCGGGAAAAAGTGCTGGCCACCATCGTCCACCTGCTGGAATTGACGATGATGCGCATCGGCAACGAAGAATACGCGCGCACGAACAAATCGTTCGGCCTGACTACCCTGCGCACGCGCCACGTGCAGGTCGACGGCAGCGCCGTGGCCTTCCACTTCAAGGGCAAGAGCGGCGTGCGCCACGATATCCGCCTGAGCGACCGGCGCCTGGCCAGGGTGCTGCAGCGCATGCGCGAATTGCCGGGGCAGGAACTGTTCCAATATGTCGATGAGGATGGTGCGCGCCACGGCATCGGTTCGGGCGACGTCAACGATTACCTGCGCGAAGTGACGGGCGAAGACTACACGGCCAAGGATTTCCGCACCTGGTCCGGCACCCTGCTGGCCGCGCTGGCCCTGCAGACGTTCGAACAGGTCGATTCCGATGCGCAAGCGAAGAAAAACATCGTGCAGGCGATCGAGTTCGTAGCCAAGAAGCTGGGCAACACGCCGACGATCTGCCGCAAGTGCTATGTGCACCCGGCCGTGCTGGAATCGTATCTCGATGGCAGTTTATTGGAAGGCATGCGCGAGCGGGCGCGGCAGCAGATGCAGGACGATTTGCAGGCGCTGGCGCCGGAGGAAGCGGCCGTGCTGGCCTTGCTGCAGCAGCGGCTGCAGGGTGCCGCTACGGTCAAGCCCGGCGTTCCGGCTGGCAATGTGCCGACAGCGTGAGCGCATCGCTGCTGCAGACAGGCAAGGCGCCATGGTCGGCATCGCGCGCCACGGGTGCCGGCGCGGCATCGTCCGGCTGGGCCTCGCCCATATTCATCAAGGTGGCCGCCAGGGTCGAGAACGTAAACAGGCAGATCAGCAGGAAGGGCTTGTTCACGTGGATGGACTGGCCTGGCTTTTGCATCGCGTACTCCGTCGGACTGGTTGGCTGTTGCAGCATGAGCACGATCATCGCGTGTTTCCGCAAGGCATACAATCAGACAGTTTCGACAAGACGGGTAGGACAGCGCTGACAGGCTCAGCCATGACGTCCCGTGTCGGAAAATTTGACACCTGCTCCGTCCCATTGCCGCCAAGCCCTTGTTTTTAAAGCACAATCGATGCAGGAACGCTTCCTGCTTGACCTCCTGCCTGGGCACGCTTGGCGCCAGGCTATGGGGGAACGATCATGAGCTTTATCAAACAGGCGCTGCTGGCGCTACTGCTGTGCGTAATGTCTGCCGCGCACGCGACCAGCATAGGCTACACGGCGACATCGCTGGGCGGCACACAGTGGCGCTACGACTATACGGTCAGCAATATCACCCTGGCCGTGCCCATCGAGGAGTTCACCTTGTTCTTCAGTGTGGGCCAGTACGCCAACCTGCAGAGCGGCTTCACGCTACCAGGCTGGGACGTGCTGGTGGTGCAGCCCGATCCCGCCATTCCCGCCAGCGGCTACCTCGACGCGCTGGCGTTGGTCGGCGGCATCGTCCCCGGCGCCACGCTCACGGGCTTTTCCGTCACCTTCGATTACCTGGGCGCGGGCAGCCCCGGCGCCCAGCCGTTTTCCATCCTCGACCCCGTCTCCTTCATCGAGCTTGAGGCGGGCATCACGCAACCGGCCGCCGTCGCCCTGCCGCCCACGCCATGGCTGCTGCTGGCGGGCGTAATGGCCATGGCCTGCCTGCGGCGCCGGCAACTGGCGGTCGCCGCGCTGGCCACGGGGCTGGCACTGAGCCTGTGTGCCTGCGGCGGCCCGAACGATCCCACGCAGGCGCCCGCGCCGAAGGTCATGCTGGCCGGTGCGACCACCGCCCAGGCCGCCGGGGACCTGGAAGTCACCTTGCTGGAAAAAGTGGCCGAGCAGCGCGTCAACCGCACGGCCTGGGACTACACCTACCGCGTACACATCCGCAACAATGGCAGCGAAGCGGCCGTCAACGTGCAAGCCGTGCTGGCCAGCGCGCCCGCAGGCAGCACCATCATCGATGGCAACGTGCTGGCCGGCAGCATCGGCGCGGGCGCCACCGTCACGCCCGCCGACACCATCACCGTGCGCATCGAGCGCAGCATCGCCTTCCAGAGCTCCGGCCTGACATGGACCTTCAGTACCGGCGACGGCATCGTCCTCGACCCCGTACGGCCCGCGCAAGTGATCGTGCTGCCGCTGGCCGAGCTGGGCTTTCCCGATGGCGCCGACAGCGTCAAGGCCAGCGGGGCCGTGACGGACGTGCTGCTGCAGGACGGCAGCCTGCGCTTTTCCACGCCCGGCGACACGGGCGTGGACCAGCACGCGCAATTTTCCCTCAGCAAGGGCGGCAAGGTCACGACCCTGGACCTGCTGATCCAGACGCAACTGCCCACGGCTGTGGAAACCTATGTGGAGCCGAACGATGACGGCAGCGTGCCGACCACGGCGCCCGTGCTGGCCATCACGGGACTGGGGCCGAACAACCGCCTGCAGCCGGGCGGCCTCGCGTTCCGCCTCGTGGATGCGGCCCCCATGGCCCTGCAGGATGACAGCGACGGCCTGCTGTCCGGCCCGAATGACGTGGCCATCAGCCTCAAGACCTACTGGACGTTCGATGCGGCCAGCGGCACCTTCAGCATCGGCGCCACGGTCATGCAACAACTGCTGGCATCCCTGCCCAACGGCAGCTACGACCTGAACCTCAATTTCGTCTCGCAGGATGGCGAGTTCACGGCCAGCTATGCCTTGATCGTCATCAAATCCGGCATCGTGCTGCAAGGACAGCTGCGCACCCCGGCGGGCGGCAATGCCACGGGACTGGCCGGCAAGAAGATGCTATTGGCCGGCTACAACAACCACCAGCGCCAGGTGGCCGTGGTCGACGCCACGGGCGCCTTCCATTTCGATGGCGTGCTGCCCGATACCTACCAGCTGACCTTGAACGATCTCGTCCACCCGAACGTGGTCAGCGTCAGCGCCGTCGTTTTTGAGAACAGCAGCAACGTCAATGTCGACATCGTCTATCCGTATGCGGCGAGCCTGGCCTTGCGCGGCGGGGTGCAGACCTATGCGGCCGGCCGCGTCACGCAGGATGGCGCCGGACCGCCCGCGCGCGACCTGCCCGCCAGCCCCCGCGCCGCAGGCGACGCCACGCCGCAGGCTGACGAGGGCAGCAAGACCTTCACGGCCATTGCAGCCGCACAAAACCAGACCATCACCTCGCCCATCGCCTTCACCGTGCCCCAGGGCACGAAAAACGTGGGCGTGAAAATCACCGTCAGCACGGCCGAGTATCCCACCTACACGACGGCGCAAAGCCAGTACAACGATACCTGGTCATACGCCGTGACAGGGCTGCCCGGCGTCAACCTGGCCGCCACGGGCGCCGTCAACCAGTCGCACTTCACGCAAGGCACCATCGTCAGGACGGAGTGCGTCGACGTCAGCAAGCAGACCCATACTGGAGCGCTGAACCTGGGTGGCAACGTCAGCGCCACGAATATCGGCGACAGCGCCCTGGCCACCGTGACGACGGTGGAACTGAGTCTCGCGTGCAAGGGTTTGAAGGTGACGCTGGCGAAGTTCAGCTCGCCGAACCAGGCCGCCCACCCCGTGCTGCAGCCGATCAAGCTGACGGGCAATTTGGCGGGGCCGTATGTTTCCGTCTCGCAAGGAACGGCTACGGCCACGCACACCTTGCCGCTGGAATTGCACTACACGCCAGCGGCGGCGACGATTACGGAAGTCAACATCGGCATTTCGTCGGGCGGCGGCAATCCCGCCTTCAGCGCGGAGAATCTATTGTCCCAGACCAATACCAAGACTGCCGGCACCGTAAAATTTCCCAGCCTGGTGCTGCCCGCCTTTGCCGGCGCCAAGCTCGACAAGAAGGCCGTCGTCACGGTGCGTCTGAAGGGCCGCATCGATAATGTCGATGCCAGCTCCGACCCGGCCGAAGGGGGGCAAGTGGAATTCAAGGGCGACACGGCCTACATCCCCCTGTACCTGGCCGACAACGAGGCGGCGCTGGCGGCGCGGCGCTATGGCACGCGCGACCCTGGCGGCGATTCGTGGGCCACGCGCCTGGCCATCGCCTGGCTGGCAGGCAAGGCCTACCGCTTCGACGACATCAGCGGCCAGCACGTGACGCAGACGGCAACGGGCCGCTCCATCCTCGGCCACAGCGGTCACAGCGACGGCCAGCAGATCGACTTGCGCTACGCGGACGGCGCGGGCGGCTACACGGACGCGCTGGGCGGCCAGAACGATGGCGCCGCCATTCAAAATCTGATCAATGCCGCCAAGGCGGAAGTGGTGGCCAACCCCGCGCAAAAGCCGAAACTGGCAGCCCTGGTGGCGTGGATTGCGGCGAACCGCGCCATGCTGGCCCAGGAAGCGGCGCAGGCCAGCACGCGCGTGATCTACATCGGCCCCCGCTTCATCAAGCTGGCCCTCGTCGACGGGCGTTTTTCCGCCGCCACTACCGACCATATCCCCGGCGCTGGCGCCTGGACCAAGCCGGCCAAAGTGCACATCGAGACGGGACACCTGAGCCACTGGCACATCAGCATCACGGCCCATCCGTAAGCATGGTCAGGCGGGCAGATCGGACAGTTCCAGCTCCGAAAACCCCGCCCGGCGCCGCGCTTCCAGGTTGAACGGACCGCGCAGGGTCGGCGCTTCGTAGCGCAGCGCCAGCTCGGCATAGGTGGCGCGCAGCTCCAGGCCCCTTTGATCGCACAGATAGCCATACCAGCGGTTGCCGATTTCCACGTGCCCCACTTCATCGCGCAGGATGATGTCGAGGATGGCGGCGGCGGCCATGTCGCCCGCCTGCGCCAGCTTGGCGCGCAGCGGCGGAATCGCGTCGAGCCCCCGCGCTTCCAGGGTGCGCGGCACGAGCGCCATGCGCGCCAGCACGTCGCCGCGCGTCTTGTCGACCATTTCCCACAGGCTGTCGTGACCGGGGAAGTCGCCATACGTGTGGCCCAGCACCTGCAGGTGCGCCTGCAGCATGGCAAAGTGCGTGGCCTCCTCCTTCGCCACGCGCAGCCAGTCCGTGTAGTAATCAAAGGGCAAATCGGGGAAGCGCCAGAGCGCGTCGAGCGCCAGATTCATCGCATTGAATTCGATGTGCGCGAGCGCATGCACGAGCATGGCGCGCCCTTCCGGCGTGATCATCGACCGCCGCCCCACGAGGCGCGGCGGCACCAGTTCCGGCCGTTCGGGACGGCCCGGCACGGCGCCGGTCGGCGCCAAAGGCAGGTGCGCATCGAGCGTAAGCTGGGCCTCGGCCATGGCCGCCACCATCGCCACCTTCGTTGCCGGGTCCGGTTCGAGCAGGCAGGCGAGCGCAGTTGTACGCAATTCCTGTGGCGGCGTGGAGGTCAGTGGGGATGATGCGTGCATGGTGCTTCCTTCGTGCGCTTTCTTGAACAAGGCGCGCAGTGTATCAAATTGCCTGCCCCACCAGCCAGTCGAACAAGGCCTGCACTCTTGCCGGCAGCGCGGCGCGCCCGCTGTGCACGAGATAATACGCCTGCGGGCTGGCCAAGGAAAAGCCGCCAAACGGCAGGATCAGCTGGCCGCTATCTAGCCACGGCTGCACCAGCTGGCGCCGGCCCATGGCCACGCCCGCGTGGTGGATGGCCGCCTGCGCGCACAGGTCGGCGCGGTCGAAACGCAGGCTGCGCGCGGGCAAACTCACTTCTGGCGCCTGCCCGTTCAGCCACAGCCGCCACTCGGCATCGGGCGCGCAGGCGGGCCAGGCCAGGGTGTCGTGCAGCACGGTCGCGTCGCGCAAGTGTTGCGGCATATCAAGCAAACCATGGTCACGCGCATAGTCCGGGCTGCAGACGGGCGCCAGCCATTCGTCCATCAGCTTGCGCGATGCCAGGCCGGGAAAGTTGCCGTCGCCGTAATGCAAGGCCAGGTCGACCTGGCCCGCGCGAAAGTCCACGCTATCATTTCCCACGCGCAAATCGATCGACACGTCCGGATACTGTGCCGTGAAACCTGCCAGGCGCGGCACGAGCCAGCACTGGGCGATGGAGGGGCGCGCATGCACGGTGATGCTGCCCGTGAGCGCATCGCCGCCGGCCAGCGCCGCATGCAAGCCCTCCCAGCCGATTTGCAGCGCGGCGAAGATGCGCTCGCCATCCTGCGTCAGCTTTACTTGCCGCGTCAGGCGCTCGAACAAGCGCAGACCCAGGCCCGCTTCCAGCCGCGCGATACGGTGGCTGACGGCGCTGGGCGTGAGCGCCAGTTCCTGCGCGGCCAAGGCAAAACTGGCATGGCGCGCCGCCACGAGAAACGTGTGCAGGTTGGCAAACTGGCTGGCCGTCAGCGTCGCCATGCGCGGTGCGCCGGCCGGCATCAAGCGGCGCCGGCCGCCAGCAAGGCGTGGCCGCGCGCCACGTAAGCGGCCATTTCGTGCTCCGGCACCATGCTGCCGCCCGTGCCCCACACCAGGTGCGTGGCCGTTTCCAGGTGCCGCTGGTATTGCGGCGCGGCCAGCACGGCAGGAATGCCCGCGAAACCGGCCACGGCCGACGGTTCCAGGCGCAAGCCTTGCGTTTGTTCCAAGGTCGCCAGCAAGCGGTACAGTTCTTCATCCGTGACGGTGGCGTAGCCGTCGATCAGCCGCTGCATGGCACGCCCGACAAAGCCGGACGGGCGTCCCACGGCCAGGCCATCGGCGGCCGTCAGGTTGTCGATGCCGATTTCCTGCACGCTGATGCCATCATGCAAGCCCGTGTACACGCCCAGCAGCATGCACGGTGAATGGGTCGGCTCGACGAAGATGCAGTGGACATGATCGCCAAAGGCCAGCTTCAAGCCAAAGGCCACCCCGCCGGGGCCGCCACCCACGCCGCACGGCAGATACACGAACAAGGGATGCTGCGCATCGACCGTGACGTTCTTTGCGGCGAACTGGGCTTTCAGGCGCTGGCCCGCCACCGCGTAGCCGAGAAACAGATCGTGCGAATTTTCATCGTCGACGAAGTGGCAGGTCGGATCGCTTTCCGCCTGCTTGCGCCCCGCTTCCACGGCCACGCTGTAGTCGGTCGCGTACTCGACGACGGTGACGCCGTGGCTGCGCAATTTGTCCTTCTTCCACTGCCGCGCATCGGCCGACATGTGCACGGTGGCGCGAAAGCCCAGGCGCGCGCTCATGATGCCGATCGACAAACCCAGGTTGCCCGTGGAGCCGACGGCGATCGCATACTGGCCGAAAAACGCCCGTACGGCGTCGCTGGCCAGCAGGCTGTAATCATCGCCCTCTTTCAGCAAGCCGGCGTCCAGCGCCAGCGTTTCCGCGTGTTTCAGCACTTCATAGATGCCGCCGCGCGCCTTGATCGAGCCGGAAATGGGCAAATGGCTATCCTGCTTGAGCCACAGCTGACCGCTTGTCATGTCTAACGCCAAACCTGGTACCGCCTGCATGGCGGGCAACGGCACGACGGGCGACTCAATGATGCCGCCGCTGGCCTGCGTTTCCGGGAAAGCCTTGGCCAGATACGGCGCAAAACGGGCCAGGCGCGCGCTGGCCTGCGCCACGTCATCCGCCGTCAAGCCCACGTCATTCAAGGCCTCGGCCGCCGGCGCAATGCCGGGATTGAACCAGCTCAAGGGCTGCAAGGCCATCAGTTCTGTAATCAGGGGAAATTTTTCGCGCAGCGCGGCGATGGCGGAAGTGGGCAGCATGGCAAGCTCGTAAAGAAACAAGCCATGATTAGACCGCATCCGGGCGCCGCTGGCAAACGATGGTTGATCAGGCAATGGGTGACGGTGGATCATCTGTCGTGATGGCCCGGCTGCTTCCCTATTTCAATTTGATGTACAGATGCATGGCGGGATTCTTTTCGTTTTGAACTTCTTTGACTTCAACGAAAGGAAGGCGGCGCACCAGCTCACTCAATTTCTGGCAGCCATAGTGGCGCGGGTCGAAGGCCGGGTTATTTTTCAGGATCAGACTGCCGACGCTGCTCAAGGAGGCAAAACCGTCATCGCGCGCCGCGGCGATAATGGCCTTGCGCAACACTTCCCGCGTATCCGCGTCGAGGGAGACAGGCGCCAGCCCATGTAACGGTTTTTGCTGCTTTTCTGCCAAAGGAGGCGGTGTCACCGGCCGCAAGATCTCCGTATAGACAAACTTGTCGCAGGCGGCGACAAAGGCTGGCGGCGTCTTTCTTTCGCCAAAACCATATACGGCCAGTCCTGATTCGCGAATCCGTGTCGCAAGGCGCGTGAAATCACTGTCGGACGATACAAGGCAAAAACCGTCCAGTTTTTCCGAGTGCAGCAAGTCCATGGCGTCGATGATCAGCGACGAATCCGTCGAATTTTTTCCTGTCGTATAGCTGAATTGCTGGATCGGCTGAATGGCCATCAAATGCAGGACTTCCTTCCAGCCCTTCAAATTGGGCGTAGTCCAGTCTCCATAGGCTCTCTTCACCGATGCGGTACCAAAAGTCGACACCTCCGTCAGCAACTCCTTGATGATCGACGCCTGGGCATTGTCCGCATCGATCAGGACGGCCAGTTTGGCATTACTTGTCATAATTTTTGGGCCTGATCAGCTAAACGCCGTTTGATTGCAGTTCCCACTATGCAGCCAAATGTTCCGTCAAGCAATACCAGAACCGGCAGCCCTATCCCTGACGATAGCTAAATTTAATTCCTGAATGCACTATCGATTAAAGAAAAATTACCACAAAGTCACAAAAATAAGTTATCTTAAAGGCAAATAAAAGGAGACATTTTTTCTCTTTTCCACCGAGGCAAAAATGCGCTCCAAGAATGACAAAGTCACTGCTACGAATATGGATATCCTCGACTGCGCAAGGCAGGACGACTTGACGGCCCAAAAGGTCGAAGTCGGCATTATTTTCCAGGAAATGCTCGATACGGCCACGGCCGCCGCCTACCTCGCCAAGAACAAGGTGCCGATCGCCACCGCGCTGCGCGTCCTCACGGGGTCACGGCGGAAAAAGAACGGCGGTGGGAATTGATGGCGCTGTGCCGGATAGCCAGAGGATGGTGTTGAAAAAGATACACGCGCACATTGTCACAAACCCCAGGCGCTCGCCGATGTGGCAATGCCAGCAGGCACCTTCCGTGCGCATCGGCGCAAGAAGGCGCCCGCTGATTACTCGCCTTAGAACTTCAGTTGCAGCCCCAGATCAATCGACCTGCCCTCGGCCGGCAATGCTTGCAGCGCGCCGCCGTTCGCTTTCAAGCCGGACAAATACACGCCACCCAGCGGGTCTGCATACGCGCGGTTGAACAGGTTGCTCACGCCCGCGCTCAGGCTGGCCATCTTGCTCAGCGCTACGCTGCTGCGCAGGTTGACGAGCGCGTAGCCGCCCGTTTCCGGTTCGACGCGGCGCGCGTCGACCTTATCCTTGCGGGCCACGATTTTCGTTTCGATGCGGTTGCTCCAGGCGCCCAGCTTGTGCTCGACGGCCAGCAAGGCGTTGAACGGCATCATACGGTACAGGTCGCCGCCATCGCTGCGCTTGCCCCGCGTGTATGCGGCGTTGCCTGTCGCCATGAAGCTGCCCCAGCGTGCGCTGCTCGTCAGTGGCAGCTGCCACGCCAGATTGGCGCCATACAGCTTGGCGTCGTGGTTGGCAAAGCGCAGCAAATTGCCGTTCGCACCCATTTTCATGTAGGGGTGGAAAGATGACAGCACGTCGACGTCGATGTAATTGTCGACCTTGCTGTAATAGGGGTTGAGGCGCACGAACCAGCCCTCCTCGCCGCCGCCATGCCAATCGGCCGTGAAGGCCGCCGTGTAAGCGGTCTCGGGCTTGAGGTCGATACTGCCCACATAGCCGTTGCCATCGCCAAACCAGTTGGTCATGGTCATCGCCATCGAGCCGCGCCCCCACGAGTAGCGCTCGTACAGGTTGGGCGAGCGCACCTTGCGCGCCAGCGCGAATTCATAGCTGCTGGCCGCGTCTGGCGTGAACGTGGCTTGCGCCGAAGCATCGATATTCGTGTCGCGCTGGCTGCGGCTGCGCGAATTGAAGGCCCTGGCGGCCATCACGTCCGGCATGTTCATCATGTTGGTGCCGTACGATTGCACGTCGCCCGTATCCATGCGCACGGATTCGCCGCGCACGCCCAGCACGCTCGTCCAGCGCGCATCGTGGCGCGTTTCCAGTTCGCCGAACAGCACGGTTCGGTCGCGCTTGCCGTCGTTGATGTTCAGGTAGGTGCGCGGCCCCATCATCATGGAACCGGGCACGGCCGGCCAGTAATCGTCAAGGCGGAAGCCGTGCCACTCCTGGCCCAGGCGCAACTCGCCCGCGCTCATGGGCAAGCTGGCCATCAGCGCATAGCCCGTGTTGCGCCCGTGCGTGATCATCGGCATCGTTCCCGTGCGCTCGGGGGTGAAAAAGCCCATTTCATGGTCCGTCTGCTGCCAGTAGGCGCGCGCGTCAAACACGCCCCAGCCGAACTCGCCCTTGTAAGCGAGGTTGGCGAACTGGCCATGGTTGTCCGTCATGTCCATGTACTGGTTGGGAAAACCCTGGTACGGAATGTGCTGCACGCCGGCGCGCAGGGTCAGCTGCTGGCCATCGCGCTTGGCCGCCAGCACGATGGACTGGTTGATGCTTTCAAACATGCTGGCCAGCACTTTGTTGCCGTGGCCATCTTCATAGCTGTGTCCGCGGGTGTAGGCACCGCTGTAGCCGACGCTGAGCACGTCGCTGCCGGCCGACGCGTTCACGCTGGTCGCCACGCTGTTGTTGACGCTGCGTCCCGACACGGCAAAGCTGCCTTGCGTGAGCAGGCCCGCGCCGGGCTGGGCGAACACGGGCGCGTTCGACTGCACTTCAATGGTGCCGCCGATGCTGTCGCCGCCCGCGCTGACGGGTGTCACGCCCGCGATCAGGCGGATGCGCTGCACCTGCTGCGGATCGATATACGACAGCGGCGCATTCATGTGGTTGGCGCAGGCCGACGTCAGTTCCATGCCGTCGATGCGTATTTTCAGCCGGTCATCGGCAAAGCCATTGACCACCGGCAAGCCGGACACGCCGCCGCCGGCCGCCACGCTGTAGCCGGGCGTGCTCGATAACATGAGCGCCGTGTCGGCGGCGGGACGGTAGCCGTCGCCTATGGCCGTGACGATGACTTTCATCTCGGGCAAAACCTGTTCAGTGCGGGTTTGCGCCACGGCGGGCATGGCGATGGCGAGGGAAATCAATAAGGGGAAATGTTTCATGGTGCTGCTTTCAGATTCTGTATGGGCAAGACGAACAGACGCAAGCGCACGATACGCGCGGCGCAAGGCAGTTCAGGGAAAGGGACAGATCAGAAAGCGGCAGGCGGCCCGCGAGGCTGGACAGGTGTCCAGGCGAACAAGGGCGTGGCGGATTGGTAGAACAGCAGGGGCAGCAAGCCCGTGATGAGCTCTCCGGAAGCGAGCACGAGGGTCGTGGGCGGCACATCCAGGGCTGCCGCATGCATGCTGCAGCACGGGCAATCGCCTATGCGCATGCTGCTCTTGGTATCGGGCTTATCCGTGGAGAATGTTGCGGGTAGCATATTCATGCCGCCCGCCACCGAGCAGATTTCCAGGCTGGGCACGGCCAGGCCGCTGGCGACCGTCAGCGCACGCGATACCGTAGGGGCGAGCGTGGCCAGGAAGATGGCGATACACGCGATCCACAGGACGATGCCGGCCTTGCCTTTGCTGATGAACATGGCAACATTGTATCAGCGCAGGTCACCCGTGGACAGCGCGCAAGTCAAGCCTTATAGATCCACCTTCATCGACAGCTTGATCGCGCGCGGCGCGCCCGATGCCAGGCGTGTGCCGGCACCAGCCCAGTAGCGCTTGTCGGCCGCATTTTCCACGTTCAACTGCCAGACAACGGCCTTGTCCATCACGCGGCTCGCATAGCGGGCGCCCGCGCTGAACAGGCTGACGCCGCCGAGGAAGGCCTGGTTCAAATCGTTGACGGGACGGGCGCTGTAGTAATACGCGCCGCCGTTGACGGACAGGCCCGGCATGGCGTCAAACGCGTAAGCGAGAAAGGCGCTGGCCGTGCGTTTCGACGCGTTTTCCGGCGCCTTGCCGTTGTAGTCGGCGTTGATGTGCGCAAAGCTTGGATCGAGGAACTGGGCCGACGTCTGCCACGACAACTGGCGCGTCAGCTTGCCCTGGGTCGACAGTTCAAGGCCGCGGTAGCGTTGTTCGCCGTCCGACGTGAATACATTGCTGGCATTCGTGTAATAGCCGGGGCGCGTGATGTCGAACAGCGCGGCAGACAGCAAGGTGCCGCCAGGGGTCAGCCAGCGCGCGCCCAGTTCCTTTTGTTTACTCACGCCAGGCGCCATCTTGACGCCTTGGTTGACCGTGCCCGTCGGGCCCGTTTCGCCCTCTTCCAGCCCCCGCGCCGTGGAGGCATAGAACGACAGCTCGGGCATGGCCTTGTAGATCAATGAGGCCATCGGCGTCGTCTTGCTGACGTCGTAGTGGCTGGCGCCCTGGTCGCTTTGATAGCTGCTGCGGCGCACGCCGATGACGCTTTGCCATTGCGGGCTGAAAACCATGCGGTCGAGCGCATACAAGCCCGTGTCGCGCGTGTCGAGCCCGGCCGTCGTCGGCGCCGTCGGCTTGGGGCCGAACACGACAGTCGTCACGGGCACTGGGTTGTACAGGTTTTGCGAGGCGATCGTGTAATTGCTCTGGTAAATCGGATCTTGAGATTTGTCCGTGCGCGACGCGCCCAGGGTCAGTTCGTGGGCGATGGAACCCGTCTTGAAATTGCCGGCCAGTTCCGCGCGCAGCAAGTCCGACGTCATCACGCTGTGCTGGATATTGCCCGTGATGCGGCCCGCGCCCGTGGCCAGCGCGGCCGCGTTGTTCAGGCGGAAGATCGCCAGGCGGCGGTCGCGCGCCGTTTCCGAGTGGCCCGCCTCCACCGTCAAGGCCCAGCCATCGGCGATGGCGTAGTCGGCGCGCAATTGCGCGTTTTTCGTTTGCGCTTCGAAATTCGACCAGTCCGGGCCGATCAGCTTGCGCGGATCAACGGCACGCGGCAAGCTGATCACGCCTTTCACGGCCGTGGGCAAGGCGATGCCCGCCTGCTCCGTCACCCTGCGGCGCTCGTACTCGAGGTCGGCCTTGAGCAGCAATTTGTTCGTCACTCTCCAGTCGAGCGCCGTGGAAAGGAAGCGGCGGTTGCCATTGCCGACATCATCCAGGTAGGAACCGAGGGTGCCGCCAGCGGCATTGATGCGCACGCCGAATTCCTGCTGCACGCCAAAACGGCGCGCCACGTCGACATTCGCCACGGCACTGCCACGGTCATCGAGGCTCAAGCCCATGCTGGTGACGGGCTGGCTGCCGGCCCGCTTGGTAACGAAGTTGACGACGCCGGCCGGCGACGTAAAGCCGTAGTACAGGGCCGAAGCGCCCTTCAGCACTTCCACCCGCTCCTTGTTTTCCATGGGCACTTGCGAGAAGTTCATGATGGGCAGGGAGCCGTTGAGGCGGTAATTCGTGCGGTTTTCCACGGCAATGCCGCGTATCACCAGCTGATCCCACGTCTCTCCCCCGTTTTGCTGGCGCGTCACGCCGGCCGTATTGCGCACGGCGTCGTACAGGCCGGAGACGGCTTGCTGCTCCAGCAATTCGCGCGTGATCACGTTGACGGTCGATGGCACGTCCATGATGCTGGCGCCCCGAAAACTGCCCGCCTCCGTGGTGAGCGGCACCAGTCCTTGCGCGCGGGCGCCCGTCACTTGCACTGCCTGCATGACTTTCTCATCGCCAGCCGTCGGCTCGTCCTGGCCGCTGGCCGCATTGGCCGCCAGCGCGGCGTGGGAAGCGAAGGCCAGCGACAGGGCTGCCGCCACTGGAAGTAAACGGGTGCGGGGAGTGGCAACAGGCATGGCGTCAGGCTTTCAATTGGGAAATGGGGGGCAAGCGGAAACTTACGGTTAGCGCACATGATACCGATAATGAGAATCATTATCAAGAAAAGGTGAGTTTGTGTGAGTTTTACAGAAGAAACTAGCTCCCTTAGGCGCCTGTTATCACTTGAACACGTTTGGATTTTGCAGACGAGGCCGCAAAGAGGCATACTGACAGTCACGGCGCGCAAGACGTGCCGCCCAACAAGATACTAAAAGGTAAGTTCGTGAACACAATCGACAACAAAAGCGTGCAGACGAAAACATTTCGCTGGAAACGCTGGCAGCGCTGGGCCCTGGGCACGGGCTGCGCCCTGGCCGCCTACAGTGCGGCCGGCTTCTGGCTGGTGCCCTACGTCATCAAAAACCAGTTACCCAAATTTGCAGAAAAAGAACTCGCGCGCCAGGCCAGTATCGCCGACGTGCGCTTCAACCCGTTCACCCTGCGCCTGGAAGCGGACAAGATCGCTTTCACGGAAGCGGCCAGCGCAAACAATGCACCGCTACTGTCCATCGGCGCCCTGGCCGTGCAGCTGGAATGGAAATCCATCGTCCGCCGCGCCTGGAGCCTGGCGGAAATCCGCATCACGGCGCCGCAAGCGCAGCTGACGATCACGCCGGACGGCAAGTTCAACCTGGCCGAAGTGCTGGCCACCTGGCAACGCAACCATCCGGAAAAGAGCGAAGGTGGCATGCCGCGCCTCGTCATCGCCCACTTTGCGCTGGAGCAAGGCAAAGTCGACTGGCAAGACAAGAAGGCCGGCTATGCGGACAACTTCACACCGATCAACTTTACGCTCGATAATATCTCCACCCTGCCCGACGCCAACGGCAGCTACAGCCTCAGTGCCGATGCGGCGCGCGGCGGCAAGCTGCACTGGCGCGGCACGGCCTCGCTCAGCCCCATCCGCGGCGAAGGCGAACTGATACTGAACGACGCTTCCCTGCCCGGCCTGGCCGCGTATTTGAAAGCCTATACGCGCGCGACTGTCGCCAGCGGCAAGCTGTCGGCGCGCCTGCCCTACGCTTTTTCCTATGCGGACGGCAAGCTGGAAGCGACCGTCAAAGGTGCGGGCCTCGCCTTGCGCGATTTGGCGCTGCTACAAAGTGGCAAGAGCGACGCCTTTACGTCGCTGAACACTTTGGGCATCGCCGGCGTGAACGTGGATCTGGCAGGCCAGAAGGTCACGGTCGACAAGGTCAACTTGTACGGCGGCAAGGTGGCCGTGCGCCGCGACAGCAAGGGCGAGATCGACGTGGCGAACCTGATGCTGCCCGGTAATCCGGCGCCAGCAGCATCTGCCGCCGCCACGCCCGCCGCACCAGCCACGCCCGGCAAGTGGAAAGTGGACTTGAAACAGCTGGCGCTCGCCAATATGGACGTATCCGCCATTGATGAAACCGTTTCGCCAGCTTTGCAGCTGAGCGCCAAACAGCTGCAGCTGAACCTGCAGCTGGGCTTGCAGCAAGGTCCATCGGGCATGGCCACCGTCATCGACGGCGCACATTTTGGCTTGGCCGACCTCACCATGCAACGGGGCGCGCAAACGCCGTTCAAGCTGGCCCAACTGGGCTTTATCGACGGCAAGATCGACTTGGCCGCGCACACTGTGCACCTGGGCGCCGTGACGGCCAGCGGCGCGCAGATCGACCTGGCGCGCAACCGCCAGGGGGAATTTGCGATTGCGCAAAAGCTGCCCGTGTTTGCCTCCGGCAAGGCCACCCCTGCCAAGGACGCGCCATCCGCGCCATGGTCCACCAAGGTAGACAAGGTGGAACTGAGCAAGTTCGGCG
This sequence comes from Janthinobacterium sp. HH104, assembly GCF_001758715.1. NCBI lineage: Bacteria > Pseudomonadati > Pseudomonadota > Betaproteobacteria > Burkholderiales > Oxalobacteraceae > Janthinobacterium > Janthinobacterium sp. HH104. Next base: position 29,150 of record NZ_LRIB01000060.1, read on the forward strand.
CCCGTTTCGATGACGCGGGCACGGGCATCAAGGTCAATGTGCAGGATGCCCGTTTGTCACTGCAAAACGTCAGCAACGACATGAAACAGGCGCTGCCGTTTGAACTGGGCGTGGGCCTGCGCGAAGGCGGCCTATTGACGGCCAATGGCAAGTTCGTGCCGAGCACGGGCGCCGTCGATGCGCAGCTGAATTTGAAACAGCTGACCCTGGCGCCCGTGCAACCATTGCTGGCGCAGCACGTAAAACTGAAGCTGGCGGGTGGCGCAGTGTCCGGCAGCGGCCGCCTGATGACGGGCGGCGGCGCGCCGAAAGCGCCCAAGGTCCGCTATGTGGGCGGCGTCGATATTGCCGGCCTCGTGCTCAATGAAACGGATGGCAAGCGCTTTGCCTCTTGGAAAAGCGTGCGCGCCGACAAGATGACGGCCAGCGTAGGCCCGGACTTCGTCGACATCCCCGAACTGCGCGTGGTGGAACCGAACGCCCAGCTGATCATCGAAAACGACCGCAGCCTCAATGCCCAGCGCCTGCTGGTCAAGGCGCCCGAGCCTGCCACGGCAACGGCCCCCGCTCCTGCGGCCTCCGCCACGCCGGCAGCCGACGCCGCCTTCCCCGTGCGCGTGCGCCGCGTGCGCCTGCAAAACGCCAAGCTGGATTTTGCCGACCTCAGCTTGCGGCCCCAGTTCGCCGCCAAGATCTATGAACTCAATGGCGTCGTCACGGGCCTGTCGACCAAGCGCGATGCGCGCAGCCAGATCGAACTCGATGGCCGCATCGACGAATTCGGCCTGGCCCGCGTGCGTGGCCAGCTGAACCCGTTCGCCCCGACCGACAACACCGACTTGAACGTGGTCTTCAAGAATGTCGACATGGTGTCCGCCTCGCCGTACACGATGAAGTTCGCCGGCTACAAGGTGGCAGAAGGCAAGATTTCGCTGGACTTGCAATACAAGGTGCGCAACCGCCATCTCGACGGCACCAATCAGATCGTGCTCGACAAGCTGACCCTGGGCGAGCGCATCGACAGCCCGGACGCCTTGAAGCTGCCGCTGGAACTGGCGCTGGCCATCCTCAAGGACTCGGAAGGACGCATCGACCTGGGCTTGCCCGTGTCGGGCGACATGAACGACCCGCAATTCAGCTATGGCGCCCTGATCTGGAAAGCCGTGGGTAATGTGCTGACGAAAATCGTCACGGCGCCGTTCCGCGCGCTGGGCAACTTGCTCGGCATTAGCGCCGACAAGCTCGAAGCTATCGACTTCGACGCGGGTAGCGCCGTGCTGCTGCCGCCCGAGCGGGAAAAACTCAAGCAGGTGGCGCAAATCCTCGCCAAGCGCGAACAGCTGAAGCTGGCCGTGCCTGGTCAGTACAGCGACACGGACGCGGCCGCCCTGCGCGCCCAGGCCGTGCGCCGCGCCGTCGCCGCCAAGGCCGGCATCAAGCTGGAAGCGGGCGAAGAACCGGGACCGTTGAACTTGGGCGAACGCAAGATACGGGGCGCCCTGCGCGACCTGTACGGCGAACGCTTCGGGAAGGCCGAGCTGGACAAGCAGAAAAAGGCGGCGGAATCGGCTGCGCCTGCCACAGCGGCCGCATCCGCCAGCGCCACAGCTCCGGCTCCGGCTCCGGCAAAAATCCCCGTATTCCAACGCCTGGGCAAGCTGATCGAAGGCGAGCCGCAAGTGGCCGATACGGGCGCCTTCTACAAGGGCTTGCGCGAGCAGCTGGAAGCCAAGCAGCCCTTGCCCGCCGACGCCTTGAGCAAACTGGGCACCCAGCGCAGCGCGGCGATTCTGGCCGCCCTGCAGCAGGATGGAACGCCGGCGGCCAGGGTCAGCGCCGGTGCGCCGGAAAAAACGGAGGCCGCGCCGGGCAAGCTGGTGGGACTGAAACTGGGATTGGCGGCGCAATAAAAAAAGCGTTGTCCGCAATAAGCTCGTGGACAACGCCTTTTTATCAGGAAGCGACTTTATTTGAATTTATTTCTTGGGCAGGAATTTTTGCAGATCGAATGCACTGACATCAAATTCAAATACAGGCGAACCTTCCTGATACATTTCTGCGGCAATGCGCAGCCTTTTCGCCTTTTTTAATTCCTGGAAAAATTTATCCCCATCACGGAAGTGGATCGTTGTCGTACTTTGATCGGAGGCGCCAACGGCCTTGTAATAACCAGGCGGACTATCGTCAAATCTCACCTGCACCAGGCAATCTTGATAGGATTGGCACAATATCTGGCCCTTCTTAATCGAGAACATCGCACTCTTCTTAGGCCGGCTATCACTCATCAGCGTCACACTGGCATTCTGTTCTCCGTTATACGGAAAAGCAAAATCAACCGTATTACTGCTATGCAGGTTCGCAAAGTAGACCGTATCGCCGCTCATTTTATCTTCGCTGGTGAAGTAATGCCATGCATCGACCGGCTTGACTGCCTCAATGACAGCAGCTGGGCTGCTATTTGTCGCGGCCTGCGTTGTAGCATCAGGCGCTTTGGGAGAACAGGCGATCAAGGAAAGGAGAATTGCTGTTATTGCGGAAATTTTTATCTTTGTCATTACAATCATTCACATATTATTTGAATTGAAACACCGCTTTGAAGTCTAACAAACGGCGTTCCCACAAGCAACATGCAAATTTGAAAACTCGCCAAACCGACAGCGAATGCCGCCGCGGTGCCGCCAGCAATGGCGGCACCGCGGCGTGTCTAACTATTTCGTCTTCGCCCCCTCCTTCACCGCCTCATCCGGCAAGGCAAACGCCACCAGGCTATCGCCCATCTTCGTGCCCAGCGAACCATGGCCGCCGGCCATGACTACGACATATTGCTTGCCCGTCTTGTCCGAGACATAGCTCATCGGCGTGGCCTGGCCGCCGGCCGGCAGGCGGGCTTTCCATACGGTCTTGCCGTTGCGCACGTCGTAGCCGCGGATGTAGTAGTCGAGCGTGCTGCTGAGGAAGGCCACGCCGCCGCCCGTGGTGCTGATGCCGCCCAGGCTGGGCACGCCCAGCGGCAAGGCGATGGGCACGGGGGCGCTGTCGCGCGTGGTGCCGTTCTTGTGCATCCACACTTTTTTCATGGTGCGCAAGTCGACGGCGGCGATATAGCCCCACGGCGGCGCCTGGCACGGGAAGCCCAGCGGCGAAAGAAAAGGCTTGATTTCCACGGCAAACGGCACGCCCGTCTGCGGCTGCAAACCCATTTCCGATCCCGTGCCGCCCTTCGCATTGGCTTGCGCGCGCGGCACCAGGCGTTCCAGAAAGCCCATGTAATCGGGGTTCACCAGCAACAATTGCCGGCCCGGGTCGATGGCCGCCCCGCCCCACTCGAAGATACCGAGCGGGCCCGGCGAGATGATGGCCCCCTTGATCTTGCCTTCGGCCACCGTTTGCGGCGTGAACGGCCCTTCGTAGCGGTGCTGGCGGAAGATGATGCGGCACGCCAGCTGGTCGAACGGCGTCGTGCCCCACATATCCGTTTCGCTGATGTTTTTCTCGGGCAAGAAAGTGAGGGCCGAAAACGGCTGCGTGGGCGACAGGCGGTCGCCGGGAGCCGGATTGTTCGTCGGCACGGGTTTTTCCGGCGCAGGCACGACCAGGCTGCCGTCGCGCCGGTCGATCACATAGATGTCGCCCCGTTTCGTCGTGGCCACGACGGAGGGAACCTTGCCTTTCGGCGTGTCGATGTCGACCAGGGTGGGCTGGCCGCCGATATCCATGTCCCAGATATCGTGGTGCACGGTCTGGTAGACCCAGCGCACCTTGCCCGTCGCCAAGTCCAGCGCGACGATGGCGCTATTGTATTTCTCGCCATGGGGATTGCGGTTGCCGCCCCACGTGTCCGGCGTTTCATTGCCCATCGGGATGTACACCATGCCCAGTTTTTCATCGACGCTGGACACGCCCCAGGAATTGGGCGAATTGTTCGTGTAGGTCTTGCCATCGGCAATCGGCGCCGTGTCGTCGGGGTTCGACGCATCCCAGTTCCACATCAGCTTGCCCGTGACGGGATCGTAGCCACGGATCACGCCCGACGGCTCTTCCGTGGAAAAGTTGTCGGTGACGCTGGCGGCCATCACCACCACGTTTTGCGCCACGGCCGGCGGCGACGTCGGCATCAGGAAGCCCCGCTTCTTCATGCCCATGCCGTGGTACAGGCCGATCACGCCGTTTTCGCCGAAGCTTTTGCAGGCTACGCCCGTGTCCGCGTTGACGGCGATCAGGGTCGCATCCATGGTGGGCGCGAGGATGCGGCGCGGGCATTCCATGCCGGCCGCCTCGGGTGCCGGGTCGCCCTTGGCGCGGCCCGCGTTGACGTCCCAGTAGGCGACGCCACGGCAGATCATGTGCTGGTAGGTCGATGCGTCGCGGTTGATCTTCGGATCGTGGCGCCAGATCTCCTTGCCCGTGTCCGGATCGAGCGCGATGACGATGTTATGCGGCGTGCACAGGTACAGCATGCCGTTTACTTTCAGCGGCGTGACTTCGTTGGCGATCTCGCCCGGATCGTTCGGACCCTTGAAGTCGCCCGTGTTGTACACCCATGCCTGTTTCAGCTGCGACGCGTTGGCCGGCGTGATCTGCGCGGCCGGCGCATAGCGGTCGCCATAGCCGGAACGCCCATACGCGGCCCAGTCGTTGGGCGCCACGCCGGGCGCGAAATCGCCTTGCGGCGCGGCCGCCATGTTCTCGGCCGGCACTTCGCCATGCAAAGTGTAATAGTCCTGGAACAGCGAGAACACGCCCACGGCAGCCGTTAGTACCACGGCGGCGGCCAGCGCGCTCTTGCCCGCATCGCGCGGTTTCGCTCCGGCCGTCAATGGCGGATCGAGGCGGCGGTCGACGAAGGGCAGCAGCAGCCAGACGGCGGCGGCGAACCAGATATCGAGGCGCGGCAGCAATTGCCACCAGTCGAACTTCACTTCGATCACGGACCAGATCAGGGTGGCGAACAGCAGCAGCGCGAGGAACAGCTGGGCGCTGCGCCGCCCCTTCCACACGAGCGCGCCCGCGACGAGCATGCCGATACCGGCCACGACGTAATACCAGGAACCGCCCAGGCTGACAAGCCAGGCGCCGCCGCCGGCAAGTGCCAGGCCCAGCAAGATGAAGATGACTGCGGTGATGACAAGCAAGGGTCCAGGCCGGGCAGAGGCAGTCATGATGCTCCTTTACAAGAGTCAGTCGGCGGCACGCGCCTGCGCACCGTATTTGATGGCGATCAAGGAATTCATTTTTTCACTAATCGGCAAAGCGTGCCACACGCCAGAAGGCCAGGTACACGCCGTGTGGCTTTTTATACACGGCCTGACCGTCCAGCCCGCTATAAGCATATGTTTTCAATGAAAATCATTGAATAAAATAATTAAACAACAAATTTCTCGAATAAAACGAATTTTTATCGTAAAATGGAAAAAAACACCCAAGCCAAACATTTTTCTTGAATTTCACTTCATTGGAGCGGCGCCCATCATGACCATCGCTAAACGGCTGTACGCCTTGATCCTCTCCGTCGTCCTCGGGCTGGCCGCCCTTGCGGGCTTTGGCATCTACCAGATGGACCGCGTGTACACGGCGGCCAGCTATGCCACTGTCAACACGGTACCCAGCCTGCTCACCCTGAACGACGCTTTCGTACCGTTCGCGCAGATGCGCACGGCCGTCTGGCAGCACATGGCCAGCAAGGATGCGGCCGGACGCGCCAAGCTGGAAGCGGGCATCAGGGAAGCGCGCACGGCGGTCGGCAAGGCGCTCGACCAGTATGAAAAAGAAGATATCACCGATGAACAGGACCGCGCGCTGCTGGCCGCCGACCGCGCCGTGCTGCTGCGCTACGATGAAGTACGCGACAAGGTGCTGGCGCTGTCGAAGGCCGGTGAGCTGGACGCGGCGCGCGACTTGCTGGTGCAAAACCAGCCCATCATCAAGGAACTGGTCGACGCCCTCGCCGCCCACCACCGCTACAACGCAAACCTGGCTGCCAAAGGTGCGGCCGATGGCGCCGCAGCCGCTGCCAGCGCGCGCTGGATTGCCATCACCCTGTCCCTGGCCGTGACGGCGCTCGTAGCCAGCATGGGCCTGCTGCTGGCGCGGCGCATCGCCGCCTCGCTGGCCGACGCCATCGGCGTGGCCCGCACCATCGCGGACGGCGACCTCAGCGTGCAGGTCCGCGCCACCTCGAACGACGAGGTGGGCCAGCTGATGCAGGCCATGGCGGACATGAGCGCGAGCCTGGTGCGCATCGTGGCCGAAGTGCGCTCCGGCACGGACAGCATCGGCACGGCCTCGGGCGAGATCGCGTCCGGCAACCTGGACCTGTCGGCGCGGACGGAACAGCAGGCGGGCTCCCTGGAAGAAACCGCCTCGGCCATGGAAGAACTGACGGCCACCGTGCGGCAAAACGCGGACAATGCCCGCCAGGCCCAGCAAATGGCCATCGGCGCCTCGGACAAGGCGCAACGGGGCGGGCAAGTGATGGGCGACGTGATACGCACGATGGAAGCGATCGACAGCGCGTCGAACAAGATCGCCGACATCATCGGCGTCATCGACGGCATCGCCTTCCAGACCAATATCCTGGCCCTGAACGCGGCCGTGGAAGCGGCGCGCGCCGGGGAACAGGGACGCGGCTTTGCCGTCGTGGCCACCGAAGTGCGCAACCTGGCGCACCGTTCGGCCGCGGCCGCCAAGGAAATCAAGGTACTCATCAGCGACTCCGTGGAACAGGTGGGCCAAGGCGGCAAGCTGGTCCAGCAGGCCGGCGCGGCCATGACGGAAGTGGTCGACACGGTACGCGGCGTTACCGACATCGTCAGCGAAATCTCGGCCGCCAGCGTGGAGCAAAGCACGGGCATCGAGGAAATCAACCGCGCCATCACGCAGATGGATGAAGTCACGCAGCAGAACGCGGCCCTGGTCGAAGAAGCGGCGGCGGCATCGCAATCGCTGCAGGAGCAGGCAGCCAGGCTGGCCGGCGTGGTGGGCGCCTTCAAGCTGGCGCAGGGACAGGCCGGCGCGGCGCCGCGCGCGCCTGCCGCGCCGCGGCCCGCGCCGCACAAGGCGACGCTCAAGCTGGTCGCCACGCGCCCCGCAGGCCAGGCCAGGAAAGCGGCGCCGTCCGCCGCCGATTCGGGCGACTGGGACGTATTTTAGGTCCGCCATCACGCAGGATCACTCGCATAGAACGCACTGGAACACTGCCATGAACTCCTTTCTCGCCATTCACCCCTTCCTTCGCTGCGAAGATCTCTCGCTGATGCGCCCGGCGCTGGCGCTGGCAGGCCTGCTGTTGCTGCTGGCCGCGCTGCTCTGGCGCCGCACCCGCTGGCAGCAGGCCGACCGCACACAGGCCGCCGGCGCGGCACCGGCCGATCTGCATGCGCTGCTGCAAATGCGCAAAGCGGTCCCGCCGGCCAAGGCGGCTGACAGCGCACCACCGTCGACAGCGCCCAAGACACCGGACACGCCGCCATTCGACGCGGCCCGCCTGGACGCCATGTTCGGCCACGACCGGCGCCTGCAGGGCGAGATCCTGGCCCTGTTCGTGGCCGAGACGCGCGACCGCCTCGCCGGCATCGCCCATGCGCTGCGCTGCGAGCGGGCCGCCCCGGCAAGAGTGCTGGCACAGGAAATTCTCGACGGCAGCCAGTCCATGGGCCTGCTCCCATTGCAGGCCCTGTCGCGCCAGGCCGTGCATGCGGGCTTTTCCAACGATATCGGCGCCCTGCACCGCCTGCATGCGGAACTGCTGATGGCGCTCGATGCGCTGTCGCAAGCCGTCACGGCCCTGCAAACGGCGGGCGCGGCGCAGGCCGATGACTGCAGCGGCGTAAGAAGCCGGCCATGAGCGCACACATCGACCTGACGCGACTGCCCGGCGGCGCCATCCTGCCTTCGCCCGCCTGGCGGCGCCACTGGCTGGCCACCTTGGGCCAGCAGCAGGTGCCGCTCGATGAGCTGGCGGAACAGCTGGGTTGCGATCCGGCCATGACCGGCAAGCTCATCGGCCTGGCGAATGCGGGCGTGCCGCCGGGCGGGCGCAGGCATGGGGCCGTCAGCACCGCGATGCTGGCGGCCATCGGCCTGCCCGCCCTGCGCCAGGCGTGCGCCACTCCGGCCCCGCCAGCGCCCACGTGCGCGCACTTCGACGCGCAGCGCTACTGGTCGCACTCGCTGGCCATGGCGTGCGCCGCCCGCGTGGCAGGCGACGCGCTGCAGCTGGCGCCGGCCGATGAGCTGTACAGTTGCGGCTTGCTGGCCAACTGCGGCCAGCTGGCCCTGGCCACCGTGCATCCGCAGGAATATGGAGAACTGCTGGGCCAGTACGGCAATGGCGTCACGGCCCGGCTGCTGTGCGAAGAATCGCAGCGCTTCGGCCACCACCAGCTGGCCCTGTCGGCCATCCTCATGCGGGGCTGGGGCATGGCGGACATCCTGTGCGACGCCGTGCTCTGCCATGCCGCGCCGCCCGGCTTCGGACGGGCCGGGCGCATGACGGACCTGGCGAAGCTGCTGAAGCTGGCCAGCAGCTTCGCCGACCTGATACTGCGCAACGGCGCGGGGCCGCGCGAGCTCGCCCTGGCCACGGCGCGGGTACTGGGCCTGGACGCAGGCCACATGGAAACCCTGCTACGCCACAGCAATGCGGAGTGGAGCGAATGGCGCGATATCCTGGAACCGCACACCCATCCCGCCCCCTGCCGTACGCGCACGCGAGTCCGGCCTGCCGCACGCCAGGTTTTCAGTGAATTCATCTAATTCGTTGAAATTGATTTTTTGAGCCCGATTGCGTATCATTCCCTTCAACTTCATCGCGACCATAAAGCCCATCATGCACACTGCAGACGTCTGCACCACCCAAAAGGCCGCCGAAATCCTCGGCATCTCGGTCACCTCAGTGCAGCAACTGGTCGAGGCCGGCGTGATCGAAGCCTGGAAGACCAAGGGCGGCCACCGGCGCATTCCCCTCGCGGCCGTCGAAGCCTACAAGGGCAATCCCGGCCAGCCGGGCCAGGACCAGCGCGCGGCACGCGCCAGCCGCCCCGCCCCATCGGGCCGCCCGCCGTCCATCCTGGTGATCGAAGACAATCCGATCGAGCGCGCGCTGTATGAAAAACAGATCGGTTCATGGGGCTTGCAGGCGGACTTGCGCTTTTGCGAGAACGGCTATCAGGCGCTGATGGAAATCGCCCGCGACCAGCCCGACATCCTGCTGGCCGACATCGTCATGGAAGGCATCGACGGCTACGAAGTGATCCGCACCATCCTGGCCGACCCGCTGCTGGCCGACATGCACATCGCCATGCTGTCGAGCCTGACGCAGGAAGAGCTGCAGGAACGGGGCGGCGTGCCGCCCGGCGTGGTGTTCTTTGCCAAGCCCGTCAATTACGACGAGCTGCGCGGCTATCTGCGCGCCTGCTGCGCCGGCCACGCGCGGCGCAACAGCCTGGCCGCCTGAGCCGCCACCGCTTTCCCTTCGCCACGGAGCCGCCATGCCAGCCTATCGCCACATCGATCCTGCCGTGCTGTTCCACGCCACCGGCCACGACCTCGAGATGTTCCGCGCCCTGTCGCAGACCTACCTCGACACGTCGCCGGCCATGTTTGCGCGCGTCGAGCAGGCCGTGCGCGGCGGTGCGGCGCAAGCCATCGTGCATAGCTGCCATACCTTGCGCGGCACCGTGGCCCTGCTGGGCGCCAGCGCCCTCGTGGCGCGCCTGGCGGCACTCGAGCAGCTGGTGCGCCACCAGGGCGTGGCGGCACCGGAATGGCTGGCCGAAACGGCGGTGCTGATCGGCGCAGTGGAGCAGGAAGTACGCCGCAGCATGCTCGAATACACGGGCGCGCAGGCATGAACGCGCGCCAGGCCGTCCTGCGCCTGGTGCACCACTATCGGCCGCGCACCACGGCGGCCATCGTGGGCCTGGTGCTGGTGGGCCTACTGGCGCTGCGCATCGTCGTCTCCGGCGTGGTGCTGCACCGCGAAGCCGTCGATGACTGGAAACAGGACCTGTCCAATCTGTCGCTGCTGCTGGCGGAAAACACGGCGCAGAGCATGACGGCGGCCAGCCTGGTGCTCGACAGCGTCAGCAACGAGATCGAAGCCGCCGCCCCCGCGGACGCGCAGGCGCTGGCCGCCGCCGCCGGCACCCCGGCCATGCACCAGATGCTGCGGCACAAGATCGGCGGCGTGCCGCAAGTGGACGTGGTATCGATCGTAGGCAGCGATGCCGGCGTGCTGGCCTTCAGCCGCGCGTTTCCCGCGCCACCCATCCGCCTCGGCGAGCGCGACTACTTCGAGTATCACCGGCGCCACCCGCACGGCGGCATGCATGTGAGCGCGCCCGTGCAAAACAAGGGCAATGGCGCCTGGACCTTCTATATCAGCCGGCGCATCAGCGGGCCGGACGGCCGTTTCCTGGGCGTGGTGCTGGTCGGCCTGTCGTGCGATTTCTTCAGCAAATTCTTCCAGAGCACCAGCATCGGCGAACACACGGCCTTTTCCCTGTACCGGAGCGACTACACGCTGCTGGCCCGCTGGCCGGCCGTGCCCGCCATGATGGGCAAGCGCAACCTGACGGGCAGCACCTACCGCTTGCTGGAACAGGGCAAGACCGACGGCGTGCTGCAGGTGGACACGCCGCGCGCGGCCGAGCAGGGCCGCCCGGTCAAGCGCCTGGCCGGCGTACGGCTGGTGCGCGACTATCCGCTGGCCGTCAACGTCACCGTGACGGACGAGGTCTACCTGGCGGGCTGGCGGCGCATGCTGCGCACCATGGGCGGCGCGGCCGTGGTCAGCCTGCTCGTGCTGGTCGGGGCCATCGCGCTGATCATGTCCCTGCTGCAGCGCCAGGAGCACGAGGCGGCCCTGGCCCTCGCGCCTCAGACGCCGGCCGCCACATCGCCGGAGCCGGAGACAGCAGCGCCATCCGAATCCACACCCGCACCCGCGCCTGCACCCGCCCCGGAACCGGGCGCGCGCATCCTGCTGGTCGAGGACACGGCGCTGAACCGCCAGCTCGTGTGCCTGCAGCTGGGATCCCGCGGCTACCGCATCGACACGGCGGAGAACGGCGCGCTGGGCTTGCAGGCGCTGGCCGACCGGCAGTACGACCTGGTGCTGATGGATTGCATGATGCCCGTCATGGACGGCTACCAGGCGTGCGAGGCACTGCGCGCCCGCGAAGCGGCCAGCGGCGCGCCGCGCCTGCCCGTCATCGCCCTCACGGCCGGCGTCACCGAAGACGACCGGCAGCGCTGCGTGGCGGCCGGCATGGACGATTACCTGTCCAAGCCGTTTACGGCCAGCCAGCTGCGCGACATGGTCGAGCGCTGGCTGACGCACTAGGCGGCGACGCGCTAGCCGCCAGAGCCAGCGCTCAATACAACACTTCCCGCATAAAAATCATTTTATTCGATAAATTCAATTATATTCACTATAATTGATAAATCGCGCGCAGAATGACAACCCTTGCGGAGGCAGCATGCAACAGCACAGATACGGGAAGGCCATGGCCTGGCAGCGTTGGGAACGCTGGGATGCGCGCACCCTGCTGTCACTCTTCATGGCCATGCTGCTGGCGGGGCTGTGGAGCATCACCGCACTGCAACTGCGGCACGCCTACGACAGTGCCATCGCCGGCGCCGGGCGCGATGCGCGCAGCATGGCGCGCGTCTTCGACGAGCACGCGATCCGCACGATCGAGGCGGCGGACCAGGCGGCCACGTATTTGCGCAGCCGCTACCAGGCGCTGGGCAACGGCCTCGACATCGTAACGGACCTGCGGCAAGGCCTCAGGCCCGGCCCCCTGTACAACCTGTTTACCATCGTCGACGAACAAGGCGACATGGTGCTGTCAAGCCGCCCCTTCCAGCCGACCAGGCTGGCCGACCGCGAGCACATCCGCGTACACATGCAGCGCGATAGCGGCGAACTGTATATCAGCAAGCCCGTGCTGGGCCGCGTATCGCAAAAATGGTCGATCCAGATGACGCGCCGCATCAACCATGCCGATGGCCGGTTCAAGGGCGTGGTGGTGGTCTCGATGGACCCGTATTACTTTACCCGCCTGTACGACGAAGTCGACCTCGGCGACAACAGCTCCACCGAGCTTGTCGGCAGCGACGGCGTGGTGCGCGCGCGCCGGGTCGGTGCCGCCGACACCATCGGCCAGGACATCGGCGCCAGCAAGGTATTTTCCTTGATGCAAGGTAAAACGCGGGGCAGCTTCACCGAGCGCAGTCCCGTCGACGGCATCGTGCGCTTTTACGCATTTGAAAAACTGGCCGGCTACCCGCTGTACATGCTGGTCGGACTGGACCGCGACACGGTATTGGCCGACTACGTCTCGCGCCGCAACCAGGCCTTGCTGATGGCGGCCGTCACGAGCGCGCTGATCGTGCTGTCGTGGGCCGCGCTGGTGCTGCTGATCGGCCGCCTGGTCGACAGCCGCGCCAGGGCCATCGCCGCCAGCGAAGCCAAGTCGCGCTTCCTGTCGAACATGTCGCATGAATTGCGCACGCCCCTCAACGGCATCCTCGGCTTCTCCGAGCTGCTGCAAGAGCAGCTGCGCGAGCCGGAACAGGCCGCCTATGCACAAACGATACAGGACAGCGGCCGCCAGTTGCTGTCCATGGTCGAAGCGGCGATGGAATTGAGCGCGCTCGAGCACGATCAGGTCAGGCTGGAGTCCGCCGCCGCGCCATTGGACCAGTTGCTGGAACTGGCGCTGGCGCCGCACCGGCCGCGCGCGGCGCACAAGGGCTTGCAGCTGGCCGCGCAAGTGGCGCCCGCCACGCCGCCCAGCATCGATTGCGACCGCATCCGCTTCGTGCGCGTGCTCGACATCCTGCTCGATAACGCCATCCGCTACACGGCTGCGGGACGGGTCGACGTGCACGTCACGCACAGCGGCGCGGACCTGCAGATCGAGGTGCGCGATACGGGCATCGGCATCGCGCAGGCGCAGCAGGGCCTCATCTTCGACAAATTCTCGCAGGCCGACGACTCGCCGAGCCGCGCCCATGACGGCGCCGGCATGGGTCTGGCCATCGCACGCCAGCTCGTCGCGCTGATGGGCGGCAGCATCGGCGTCGCATCCGCGCCGGGTGAAGGCGCCGTCTTCCGCCTGCGGCTGCCGCTGGGCGGCAAATTGACCACACTATCACATGCATAGTTGTGCCAGTTGTGCGCAAGAGTTGTTCTCCATCCCTATCGGGTATAGCATCGCCACATGAGCTATCACACAGAGGCGGCGGCGTTGCGCAGACGATGGATCGAGTGGCTGTTCCTGCTTCTCGGGCTGCTGATCGTCGCTGCGGCCCTCGCCTACGCGCACCTGGCCGAAGCGACGCGGCATGACGAGGCCGAGCGCGAGCGCCTGAGCGTGCTGACGGCGCTGCTGGCAAAAAACATCGAAGTCGACCTGGCGGCGACCAACCTGGTGCTCGGCGGCGTGATCCGCGACTATCTGGCCGCCGGCCCCGCACCGGACGCCGGCCAGGCGCTGCCGCGGCGCCTGGCCGCGCTGGTCGACGCCATGCCGGGCGTGCGCACCATGCTCGTCATTGATGCGCAAGGCAAGGCGGTCGCCACCAACATCGCGGAACTGGCAAACCAGGATTTTTCGCGCCGCGGCTACTTCCAGACGGCGCGCGACGCCCCCGATGCGCGCATGCTGTATATCTCGGCGCCCTTCCATTCCTTCAAGGGCGACCTGGTCATCACGGCGTCGCGCATGGTGCAGGACAAACAGGGACGCTTTGCCGGCGTGGTGGTGGCCACCTTCGCCCCCGAATACTTCACGGCCAAGTTCCGCACCGCCATGTACGCCCCCGACGTGTGGGCCGTGGTGCTGCATGGCGACGGCCAGCAGTTTCTCAACTACCCGGCCAGGACTGCCAATGGCGGCAATATGGACGTCCCCGGCAGCTTCCTGCGGCGCTTTCGCGACAGCGGCCACCAGGCCGGCGTCCTGAGCGGCGTCGAAATTGCCGGCGCCGGCGCCCATACCGCCCCCCGCATCATGGCCATGGCGACCATCGCCCCGCAAACCCTGCACATGGACCGCGCCCTGATCATCGGCCTGAGCCGCGAAGAAGCGGCCATCGCCGCCCCGCTGCGGCGCCAGGCGCTCGGCTACGTCCTCTCCTTTGCCGTGCTGGCGCTGGCCGCGGCCAGCCTGCTGTTCTGGAGCCAGCGGCGGCGCCGGCAGCAGGCCGCCTGGCATGCGGAACAGGAAAGCGAGCGCCAGGCCATGCAAGCCGTGTCCGACAGCGAAACGCGCTTTCGCACCCTGATCGAAGATGCGCCCGTGGCCATCGCCATCCTGCGCCACGGCCGCTTCATCTATTCGAATCCCCGCTACCGCAATCTGCACGGCTACACGATGGAAGACAATCTGAACGGCCTGCCCTGGTCCGCCATGATTTCCCCGCCATCGCTGGCGGCGCTGGCCGCCAACGAAGCGCTGATCGAGGCCGATTCGCCCAGTGAACAGGTGTTCGAGGCCCTAGGCCTGGGCAAGCAGGGCCTGCCCGTCCCCATGTTCAAGACCACCACGCGCGTGCTGCTCAAGGATGGACCGGCCACCCTGATCTTTGCCCAGGATATCTGCGCGCAAAAACAGGCCGAAGAGGCCATGCTGCTGGCGCGCGACGCGGCCGAAGCGGCCAACCGCAGCAAGGCGGAATTCCTCGCCAACATGAGCCATGAAATCCGCTCGCCGCTCAACGCCATCCTCGGCATGGCCTGGCTGCTGGAACGCGACGGCCTCGATGGCGAAGCGCTGCAGATGGCGCGCAAGATCCGCGCCGCCGGCCAGTCGCTGCTGGGCATCATCAACGACGTGCTCGACGTGTCGAAAATCGAGGCGGGCCACATGACCATCGAACAGGCGCCTTTCCGCCTGGCCGACGTGATCGACAAGATCGCCGCCAGCATGGGCGTTGCCGCGCATGACAAGCCGATCGAGGTGCGCATCGCGCCGCTGCCCGAGGGCGTCGACCAGGTGATGGGCGACGCGCTGCGGCTGGAACAGGTGCTGGTCAACCTGACCAGCAATGCCATCAAGTTCACGACGCAGGGCACGGTCGAGCTGACAAGCGCACTGGAAAGCCGCGACGGCGACGCCGCGGTGCTGTGTTTCAGCGTGCGCGACACGGGCATCGGCATCGCGCCCGAAGTGCAGGAAGCGATCTTTTCCGCCTTCGCCCAGGCCGACACGTCCACCACACGCCGCTTCGGCGGCACGGGCCTGGGCCTGACCATCTGCCGCCAGCTGGTGCGCCTGATGGGCGGCTCCATGCGCCTGACCAGTGTCACGGGCCAGGGCAGCACCTTCAGCTTCACGGTGCCGCTGCAGCTGATGGCCGCCAGCGTCCCGTCCTCGCCCGACATGCAGGGCTTGCGCGTCTTGCTGGCCGATGGCAAGGCCGACGCGCGCGGCGCCGTGGCCGCCGTGGCGCAGGGCCTGGGCTGGAGCGTGCATGCCGTCTCCGGCGGCCAGGCGGCGCTCGAGCATGCACTGGCCTGTGCCGAAGACGCGCGGCCCGGCGTCATCGTGCTGGCCGCGCGCATGCCCGACATGGACGGCGAAACCACGGCGCGCGCCCTGCGCGAGCACCTGCCGCCGCAGGACTGCCCCATCGTCATCCTGGCGGCCAGCGGCACGCCGGCGACAGCGCCCGCGCGCCGCCGTACGGACCCGGCCAACCCGGCCGATGCCATCCTCAATGAACCGGTGACGGCGTCCAGCCTGTACAACGCGACGATGGAAGCGCGCCAGCGGCGTGCCGAAGCGGCCGGCCTGGACGTGGGCCTGGACGTTGTTCATGGGGCGCTGGGCGAGCGCGTGCTGGCCGGCGTGCGCGTGCTGGTGGTCGACGACAGCGACATCAACCGGGACGTGGTCAACCATATCCTGTGCGACCAGGGCGCCCTGCCCTCGTTCGCCTGCGACGGCCAGCAGGCGCTGGACTGGCTGCTGGCCCACCCGGCCGACGTCGACATCGTGCTGATGGATGTGCAGATGCCCGTCATGGATGGCTTGCAGGCGACGCGCGCGCTGCGCCAGCTACCGCAGTTCCAGGACCTGCCCGTGGTGGCGCTGACGGCCGGGGCGTTCCAGACGCAGCGCGCGGCGGCGCTGGAAGCGGGGGTGAACCATTTCATCAGCAAACCGTTCGACGTGCCGCAGACCATCGCCCTGATTGCGCGCGCGCACCGGCGCCATGCGCAAGGGCTGCCGGCCCTGCCGCCCGTCGTGGCCGAAGCGGCAGTGCCCATGCGGACAGGCGGCGCGGCGCCCGTGATCGACCTGGCGCAAGGCATGGAGCAGTGGCTCGACGAAGCCCCCTACCGCCAGCACCTGTCGCACTTCGGCAGCACCTACCGCAACACCGTGGGCGCCATGCGCGCGCTGCTGGCGGCCGATGCACGCGCCGACGCCGCCGCGCTCGCGCACAAGCTGGCCGGCGTGGCCGGCAGCCTGGCCCTGCCCGCCACCGTGCACGCGGCCCAGCAAGCCGAACAGCTCCTGCACGCGGGCGACGATGCGTCGGCCGCCCTCGATGCACTGGAACAGGCACTAGCGCAGGCCATCGAGGCCGCCGCCGCATACACGGCACAGACGCCGCCAGGCCAGGCGGCCGTGCCAATGACAAACCTGTCGACGTGAAATTTAGGGAGACGCCATGATCTGGTGCAGGGATTTACTGCTGAGAGCCTTCATGCTGGGCATGCTGCTATTCGTCGTGGGCGAATCGCTGTCCTACTGGGCGCCGGAAATCCGGGAACTGCTGGTCTGGCGCCCTTCCTGATACCAGCCTAGCCTTCGCGGCCATCCACCCTGACGCGCCACAGATACGGCGCATACACGCATGCATACAGGCCAAAGGCCAGCGACCAGCAGGCGCCGGCGGCCAGCAGCAGCGGCATGGACAGCGCGGCGGGACCGACGGCGGCCAGCAGGCGCGCCAGCGCGCCCAGCTGGATCAGCCAGTACATCGCCGCTTCCGCCTTCCCGCCCTTGAGCGGGCGACCCGTGTGACCCAGGGTGGTGCGCGTCATCATGCCGATGATCAGGCCCGCCATCGAGCCCACCGTCAGCGCGTGCAAGGCGGCGCTGGCGGGCAGCAGGCCCAGGCTGGCGGCCGCCAGCAGCGCAAAGCCGATGCCGATCCACGCATACGACAGGTGCAAAATCCACAGCAGCGGCACGCGCACCGTACGCTGCGGCTGCCAGGCCAGCAGGTTGGCAAGCGACACGCCGGCGGCGCAGAAGGCCAGCGGCGCCGTCAGCCAGGCTGGCGCGCCGGCCAGCCACGCGATCGCGGCGGCCGCCATGCAGGCCACGGCCGCCAGCGCGCGTTTCGGACTGGCCACGGGCGTGCTGCCCGGTGCGCCATTGCGCGTAAACATGGGGATCACGCGCGCGCCGATCACCGATTCGATCAGCACGATGATGAAAATGGCCGCCTGCACGGGCACAAACAGCGACAGCGGAAGCCAGCCCAGCACGGCCGCGTGGAACAGGCCATTGGCCAGCGCCAGCAGGGCCAGCAAGCCGACGAGGAACAGGTTGCGCGTATTGCCCGAGCGGCGCAGCACCAGGTACAAAGGCCAGGCGGCCAGCGGCAGGAACAGCCAGTCGACCAGCGCCGCCAGGAATCCGGGGCCGCACAGCATGGCCACGCGCCCGGCCAGCCACAACGCCACCAGCGCCATCAGCTGGGCGCCGTGCGGCGTCGGCAAGCCAGTCCAGTTGCGCCCCGCCGTATAGAGGAAGCCAACGACGACGGCCAGCGCGAAACCGAACACCATTTCATGCATGTGCCAGCCCAGCCCCACCTGCAGGCCGCCCGTCAGCCAGCCCGCATAACTGGCCAGCCACAGGGGAATGCCGATGGCCGCAAACACGGCCGCCAGCAGGTAGAACGGGCGGAAACCCAGTTGCCAGACGGCGTGGCCGGCATGCCAGGGCGCGGCGCTGGCGGCGGCGGGAGGAGAAGATGGTTCGCTGATCGGGGTGATGGCCATGATGGGCTCTCTTTTAAAGATATATTCAATATACTACTTTAAAAGTGCGATGGCGGCCATCGGCAAAAAGGACTAGAAGAATGACTGGCAGCGGCCATGGGGCCGGCCCGGCGGGCCTGACCCCAACTACGCGGCTACTTGCCTTGCCGGTGCTCGACCGCGTACACGGCCGCCTGCACGCGGCTGGTGAGGTTGAGTTTTTTCAGCACGTTCTGCACGTGGATCTTGACCGTGCTTTCGGCCAGGTCGAGGGTGCGCGCGATGCCCTTGTTGCTCTCGCCGCGCGACAGGCAATCGATGATTTCCTTTTCACGGGGCGTGAGCTTGTCCAGTTCCGACACGGGTTCCTCGCGCCGCGTCCCCGCCTGCAGCTGCGCCACCAGCTTGCCCGTCATCGCTTCGGCGATGACGACTTCGCCGGCAGCCGCGCGGCGGATGGCGCGCACCAGGTAATCGGCGTCGATGTTCTTGATCAGATAGCCGCAGGCGCCCGCGCGCAGGGCCGTGGCCAGGTCTTCCGCGTCTTCCGACACGGTCAGCATGACGATGGCCGTATCGGGGCAATCGTGCTGCATCAGCTGCAGCGCTTCCACGCCGGACATGCCGGCCATGTTCAGGTCCAGCAGCACCACGTCGGGCTGCAGCTGGATGGCGCGCTTGATGCCTTCCACGCCATCGGCCGCCTCGCCCACGACGGCAAAATCCGTATGCCGCTGCAGCAGCGAGCGTATGCCGCTGCGGAACAGCGCGTGGTCGTCGACCAGCATGACGGTGATCGGTTTATCGGGTGTCTCCATTTTTTATACTTTCAGGTAGTTACTCAGGCGGCGCGGCGCTGCTCGCGCGACAGATGCAGTTCGACCGTGGTGCCGCCGCCCTGGCAGGCATGCACGTCAAACGTGGCGTCGATGCGCTGCGCGCGCTCGCGCATGATATGGATGCCGACATGGCTGTCGCCCTTTTCCAGCACGGCGGCAGCGTCGAAGCCGACGCCATTATCGCTGATCGTCAGGGTAAAGTCCTGGTGATCGGCGAGGCGCACTTCGACGTGGCTGGCCTGGGCGTGCTTGCGGATATTCGACAGCGCTTCCTGCACGATGAATAATAACTGCAATTGCTGCTCGCGGGGGAACGGCGCGCCGTCCACATCGGCCAGCAGTTCGGCGTCGATGCCCGTCTGGCGGCGGAATTTGTCCACGGCCGCGCGCAGGGAGCCGATCAGATCGTCCTCCATCAGGCGGCTGCGGAAGTTGGCCAGCAGTTCGCGCACGTCCTCGTAGCTTTCCTTCACGCCCGCATGCAGGGCCGGCACGATGCCCGCCACCTCGTCGAAACGCGCGTTGCGCACGGAGTCGTCGAGCATCTGCACCTGCAGGTTGAGGAAATTGAGGCTTTGCGCGATGCTGTCGTGCAGGCCTTGCGCCACCAGGTTGCGCTCTTCGGAAATGGCCATTTCGCGTTCGCGCGCGGCCAGGCGCAGGTTTTCCAGCGCGATGCCCAGCAGCTGGCCCAGGGTTTCCAGCAAGGCCAGCTCGCGCGCGGAAAACACGCGCGCATGGCGGAAATGCAGGTTGAAGAAGCCGAGGTGCTGTTCGTGCGCATGGATATGGAAGACGGAGACGGTGGCAAAGCCTTCGCGGTGGCAGCGCAGCTCGTGCGCCTTGTCGATGCGGCGCATGTCGTGCACCTTCGCCACCTTCATCTCGACGGCCGTGCCGCACAGGCAGTCGCCCACCTTCAGGCAATGCTCGGACGCCACCAGTTCCTCGGACAGGCCCGTATGCACGACCATGTGCAGGTTGCCCCGCTCGGCGTCGAGCACGCGCACGGTGGAGCCGTCCGCTTCGAAATAATCGACGATGCGCTGCATGAAGCCGCCGCAGATGTCTTCCAGCGGCTGCGGGCGCTGCAGGAAAGCGGCGCTTTCGTACAGCAGCGCCAGTTCGCGGTTGCGGTATTCGAGGGTGGCCGTCTTGCTGCGCACGCCCTCTTCCAGGTTGCCGTACAGCGCCTGCAGGCGGTCGGCCATCTGGTTGAAGCCACTGGCCAGCTGGCCGAATTCGTCATTGCTTTCCACTGCCAGGCGCACGCTGAAATCGCGTTCCTTCATGCGCTGCATGCCCAGGCGCAGCCGCGTGACCGGTTCGATGATCAGCATGAACATCAGGTAAATCATGCTGACCGTGCCGATGACGGCCATGCCGACGAGGATCAGCTGTGAGGCACGCAGCCAGAAGGTGCGCTGTTCGCTATCATGCTCGATCAGGCGCACCAGTTGATCGACCTGCCCCACGAAGGTATCGGCGTCATGCTCGAACTGGCGCGCGCGCGCGGTGGAATCGGCGGCCAGCGCTGCCGGGCGCAAGGCGCCGCGCCAGGCCGTGCCGATGCGTTCGAATTCGGACTTGATGGCCGTGCTGGGGGGCAGGAACAGGGGGCGCTGCGGGTCCCCGTGGCCGATCTTGGCAAGGGTCTCGTCGATCAGCAGCACTTGCTGGCGCGCCTGTTCGCGCGCATCGCTGGCAAGCAGCAGGGTCAGGCGGTAGGTCTGCATGCGCAGCCGGCCCGTCTCGTTGATGGCGGCCGAACTGCCTTCGAGCTGCCAGGACAGGAACAGGGTGCAGCCGATCGCACTCAAGGCCAGCACCAGCATGAGCAGCAGCGCGCCGACGATCTTGGTCGACAGCTTCTGCCAGGAGGAAAACATCGCCTTGAATTTCATACCGCCCTTGAATGTAAATGCAAACTGCCTCAGCCGCCCGTCTGCGCCATGAACCGGATAATTTTATCGGGCTGCGTATTGAAATCATGCTGCTGCGGCTTCAGTTCGATGGCGGCGCGGATCGCCGCTTCGATCTCCGCATCCGTGGCCCCGCCGCGCAGCATGGGGCCGAGGGCGAATTTCTCTTCCTGGCCCAGGCACAAATACAGGGTACCATCGACGGACAGGCGCACGCGGTTGCAACTGGCGCAAAAATGCTGCGACATGGGCGTAATGAAGCCGATGCTCGAGCGTCCATCGGCTGTCGCCATGTAGCGCGCCGGCCCGCCGCCCAACTCTGTTGCCTGCGGCACCAGGCCAAAACGGGCCGCCAGGCGCTCGCGCACGGGACCGAGCGGCATATAACTGGCATTGCGGCCCGTGCTGCCCATCGGCATGGCTTCAATCAGGCGCAGGATGAACTGCTGCTCGATGCAAAACGCCGCCATGGCCTCGATCTGGCCGTCATTGATGCCGCGCATGGCCACCATATTGATCTTGATCGGGTCGAAACCGGCCGCCTTGCCCGCCATCAGCCCATCGAGAATCGGCTGCAGGCTGTCGCGCCCCGTGATCTGCTGCATGCAGGCGCGGTCGAGCGAATCGAGGCTGACGTTGATGCGGTCCACGCCCGCCGCGCGCAAAGCCACGGCGTGCTTGCCCAACTGGGTGGCGTTGGTCGACAGCGACAAGTCCTGCAAACCAGGCAATGCCGTCAGCCGCTGCGCCAGTTCCGGCAAATTGCGCCGCAACAGCGGTTCGCCGCCCGTCAGGCGCACGCGGCGCGTGCCGAGGCGAACGAAGATGCCCAGCAGGCGCTCGATCTCGTCGAACGTCAGCCAGTCCTTCGGCTCCTCGAAGCCGCGAAAGCCCTTGGGCATGCAGTAACTGCAGCGCAAGTCGCAGCGGTCGGTGACGGACAGCCGCACATAATCGATCGAACGGCCAAAACGGTCCTGCAACTTGACGCTACCCATGACGCTACTCCTGTTTCTTACTTGATTGTAAAGGCTGGGGCACGATCTGGCTGTGCCCCAGAAGGCCTAGCGGCCTACGCCTTTCGGCCTACGCATTGCTACCTACTGAACCAGCGGGCTGGCCGTGCCTTCGAGCTCGATGCCGGCGATCTCGGCGCGCCCCACCAGCAAGTGCAGATACTGGTGCACGGCGCGCTGCCACGCCGCCCGCGACAGGCGGTCGGCGATCTGCGCCTGCACGGCCTCGTAGGCGATGGGCTGGCCCTCGACCCTGCGCAGCACTTGCACGATGTGGTAGCCGAAGCGCGTTTCCAGCAAATGGCCGGCCAGCGCGCCCGCTTCCAGGCGGAACAGCAGCGCATCGAATTCCGGCACGCTCTGGCCCGGCGACAGCTGGCCCAGGTTGCCGCCCAGGGCGCCCGACGGGCAGTTCGAATACTGCGCCGCCAGTTCGCCGAAGCGTTCGGGCGCCAGTTTCAAGGCGTCGAGCACGGCTTGCGCCGTCGTGCGCAGCAGCTCCAGGGGCGCCTCGGGCGTCACCTGGAACAGGATGTGGCGCGCCTCGACCAGCGCCCCGCTGCTAAACAGCTGCGGGCGCTGCGCATAAAAGGTGCGGCAAGCCGCATCGTCGGCGGGCGGCACGCGCACTTCCTGCGCAAACAGCGCTTCGATGCGGTCGTCAATACTGTCGCCCTGCACGCCGAGGCGTTCGGCTTCTTCCAGCAGCAGCCGGCGCAGCACCAGTTCATGCACGGCCTGCTTCAAAGGGTTGCCGGCACCGTCGTGATGCGGCAGTTCCTGCGCGATGTCGGCATCGTCGATATCGATGCCATTGACGGAGATTCCCATGATGTGATTCCTTTCTTAGCGGCGGCGCACCAGTTGATAGGCGCGGCCCAGGTACCCGATGGCGCCGAAACCGCTCCACACGTGCACCAGACGGGTGAACGGGAAGATGACGAACAGCGACATGCCCATGAACAGGTGCAGCTTGAACACCAGCGGCGCATCGACGATGAAGCTGGCGGCGTCACCGCGGAAGGTCACGATGTGCTGCGCCCAGTTCATCAGCAAGACCATCATGTGGCCATCCATGTGCGAGGCCGAGACGAAGATCGAGGACAGGCCCAGCAGCAAAGTCAGCAAGATCCACACCATCACCAGCTTGTCGCCGGCCGTGGTGACGGCGCGCAGCCGGTCGTTACTGAAGCGGCGCACCAGCAGGATCAGGATGCCGACCAGGCACAGGCCGCCCATCACGCCGCCGGCCGCCATGGCCACGCCCTGCTTCAGGCTGTGCGACACGCCCAGGGTATCCCACACCCAGACGGGGGTGAGCAAGCCGGCCGCATGGCCGAACAGCAGGCCGATGATGCCGATGTGGAACAGGATATTGCCCAGGCGCAGGCTGCCGCGGTGCAGCAGCTGGCTGGAATCGGACTTCCACGTGTATTGCTCGCGGTCGAAACGGATCAGGCTACCGAGGAAAAAGATGGCCAGCGCGATGTATGGATAAATGCCATACACAAATTGATGCAAGTAATTACTCATGATGTACTCTCCTCATGCGGACGCGCTTCAAGCGGCGCGCCGCGGCTGCGGGTGAAAATGCACGGGATGGACGCCGCCCGGAACTTGGCCCGGAACTTGGCGCAGCAGCGGCTCGACGCCGTCCGCACCGGGACCGAAGGTTTCCAGCGCTTCATCCATGTCGCGCACCGGCGGTTCGGCCAGCATTTCCGCCGCCACGGGGCTCAGGCGTTCGAGCACGGTGAAGACGGGCGCATACGGGCTGCCGTTGGCCGTCAGCTTGCGGCCGATGTGCGCCAGCACGTGGACGGCGTCGCCCAGCAGCGGCGCGGAGACTTCCTCGTCGAGCTGCGCGAGGAACTCCAGGAACAGCGGCACGAAGTCGGGCAAGTCGTCGCCCACCATTTGCAGGCCGTGGCGCTTGTATTCCTCCATCAGGTCGACCATGGCCTGGCCCCGGTCGCGCGATTCGCCGTGGATATGCTCGAACAGATGCAGCGAGTGCGACGGATTGCGGTCGAACGTGGCCACGTACTGCTGCTGCAGGTCGATCAGGCTGCTGCTTTCCAGGTGCGCCAGCAAGGGCCGCAGCAGCGCGTGCTGCTCCGGCACGGCCGCCAGCGCGGCGTCCAGCTGCGGCAAATGCGCGATCAGCTCTGGCTCCGGATACAGCAGCAGGCGCGAAAGGACTTGGTAGTGATGCATAGCGTGTTCCATATCAGCTCCTTAAGCGCCTGGCGCCGTTTTGCGCGACTTCGGCATCTGCATGAAGATGGCCGAACCGTGTTTTTTCTTGCCGAACAAGGTCGGCTCGCTGGTGCCGTCCGAGCAGCCGTTGCCGAAGCTGAAGCCGCACGAACCCTTCTCGTTGAAGCTGTCCTCGGCCATTTCCTTGTGGCTGCTGGGGATGACGAAGCGGTCTTCGTAATTGGCGATGGCCATGATGTGGTACATGTCCTCCACCTGCGCCTTGCTCAAGCCCACCTGTTTCAGGACCGTCAGGTTTTCCACCTTCTCGACGGTCTTGCTGCGCATGTAGGCACGCATGGCCAGCATGCGGTCCAGCGCCGTGACGATGGGCGGCTGGTCACCGGCCGTCAGCAGATTGGCCAGGTACTGCACGGGAATGCGCAGGCTTTGGGTGTCCGGCAGCATGCCGTTCACGCCCAGCTTTCCCGATTCGGCGGCCGCCTGGATCGGCGACAGCGGCGGCACGTACCACACCATCGGCAAGGTGCGATATTCGGGATGCAGCGGGAACGCCACTTTCCACTCGACGGCCATCTTGTAGACGGGCGACTTGACGGCCGCTTCCAGCCAAAGGTCGGGGATGCCCTGGCGGCGCGCCTCGGCGATGATGGCCGGGTCGTGCGGATCGAGGAACAGGTCGAGCTGCGCCTGGTACAGGTCCTGCTCCTGCGGCACGGAGGCGGCGGCCTCGATCTTGTCGGCGTCGTACAGCAGCACGCCCAGGTAGCGGATGCGGCCCACGCACGTTTCCGAGCACACGGTAGGCTGGCCAGCTTCGATGCGGGGGAAGCAGAACGTGCACTTCTCCGCCTTGCCGGACGACCAATTGTAGTAAATCTTCTTGTACGGGCAACCGGAAATGCACATGCGCCAGCCGCGGCACTTGTCCTGGTCGATCAGCACGATGCCGTCGTCTTCGCGCTTGTACACGGAGCCGGAAGGGCAAGACGCCACGCACGTCGGGTTGAGGCAATGCTCGCACAGGCGCGGCAGATACATCATGAAGGTGTTTTCGAACGTGCCGTACATCTCCTTCTGCATGTTGTCGAACAGTTTGTCCTTGCTGCGCTGGGCAAACTCGCCGCCCAGGTCATCTTCCCAGTTCGGACCCCACTCGATTTTTTCCATCTTTTTCCCCGTCAGGACGGAGATCGGACGGGCCGTCGGCGGCGTCTGCGACAGCGGCGCGCTTTGCAGGTGCTCGTAGTCGTAGGTGAACGGCTCGTAGTACTCGTCGATGGCGGGCAGGTTCGGGTTGGCGAAGATATTCGCCAGAATCTTCAGACGGCTGCCCTGGCGCGGCTCGATCTTGCCCGCATCCGTGCGGCGCCAGCCGCCGTT
Organism: Janthinobacterium sp. HH104; assembly: GCF_001758715.1. NCBI lineage: Bacteria > Pseudomonadati > Pseudomonadota > Betaproteobacteria > Burkholderiales > Oxalobacteraceae > Janthinobacterium > Janthinobacterium sp. HH104. The sequence goes on from NZ_LRIB01000060.1 coordinate 54,543, forward strand.
CCACTTGTCCTGGTTTTCCCACTGCTTCGGATAGCCGATGCCGGGCTTGGTTTCCACGTTGTTGAACCATGCGTACTCGACGCCGTCGCGGCTGGTCCATACGTTCTTGCAGGTGACGGAACAGGTGTGGCAGCCGATGCACTTGTCCAGGTTCAGCACCATGCCGATTTGCGCTCTGATTTTCATACTATGCTCCTTGTTCCTGCAACGGGCCTTCGAGCCAGTCGACCTTGTTCATCTTGCGCACCAATACGAATTCATCGCGGTTGGAGCCCACCGTGCCGTAGTAATTGAAGCCGTACGCCAGCTGGGCGTAGCCGCCGATCATGTGCGTCGGCTTGGGCACGGCGCGCGTCACCGAGTTATGGATGCCGCCCCGCTTGCCCGTCATCTCCGCGCCAGGCACGTTAATGATCTTTTCCTGGGCGTGGTACATCATCGTCATGCCGGCCGGGATGCGCTGGCTGACGATGGCGCGCGCCGTCAGGCTGCCATTGACGTTGAAGACTTCGATCCAATCGTTGTCGACGATGCCGGCAGCTTGCGCGTCCGTCTCCGACAGCCACACGTGCGGTCCGCCGCGCGACAATGTCAGCATGCGCAGGTTGTCCGAATACGTGGAGTGGATGCCCCACTTCTGGTGCGGCGTCAAAAAGTTCAGCGCCAGTTCCTTGTTGCCGTTCGGCTTGGTGCCCAGCAGCGCTTCCGTCGTCTTCGTGTTGATGGCCGGTTTGTAGACACACAGTCCCTCGCCGAAATCGCGCATCCACAGGTGATCCTGGTAGAACTGCTGGCGGCCAGTCAGGGTGCGCCAAGGGATCAGTTCATGCACGTTGGTATAGCCGGCCGTGTAGCTGACTTCTTCGCTTTCCAGGCCAGACCAGGTGGGCGAAGAAATGATCTTGCGCGGCTGCGCCTGCACATCGCGGAAGCGGATGCTGTCATGCTCGCGCGGCAGCGCCAGGTGCGTATGATCGCGTCCCGTGATGGAGGACAGCGCGGCCCAGGCTTTCACGGCCACATGGCCATTCGTTTCCGGCGCCAGCGACAGGATCATCTCGGCCGCATCGATGGCCGTATCGAGGCGCGGCTGGCCCTGCGACACGCCTTCGTCCAGCACCGTGCGGTTGATGCCGCGCAGGACGTCGACTTCATGCCCGGTTTTCCAGGAAATGCCCTTGCCGCCGTTGCCGATGGTTTCCAGCAGCGGGCCGATCGAGGTGAACTTCTTGTAGACGTCGCGGTAATTGCGTTCGACCACCGTCATGTTCGGCATCGTTTTGCCGGGAATCGCTTCGCATTCGCCCGCGCGCCAATCCTTGGGATCGAAAGGCTGGCCCAGTTCGCCCGGCGTGTCGTGCATCAGCGGCGTGAGGATGATGTCTTGCTGGGTGCCCAGCAGCTCGCCGCCGATTTCCGAGAATTTCTCGGCGATGCCCTTGTAGATTTCCCAATCCGACTTCGATTGCCACAGCGGCTGCACGGCTTCCGACAGCGGGTGGATGAACGGATGCATGTCCGACGTATTCAAGTCATCCTTTTCATACCAGGTGGCTGTCGGCAGCACCACGTCGCCATACAGGCAGGTGGTCGACATGCGGAAGTCCAGCACCACCAGCAGATCGAGCTTGCCTTCGGCGGCCGGGCGCACTTTCACCTGTTTCGGCGTGAGGCAGTCTTCTTCATCGCTGAGCAAGCCGTTTTGCGTGCCGAGCAGGTATTTCAGGAAGTACTCGTGGCCCTTGCCCGAGCTGCCGAGGATATTCGAGCGCCACACAAACATATTGCGCGGGAAGTTGGCCGGATTGTCCGGGTCATCGCACGAGAACTGCAGCTGGCCCGCCTTGATCTGGTCGAGCGCATACGCGGCCGGCTTCTGGCCTGCGGCGGCAGCGGCCTTGGCCACTTCCAGCGGATTCGTTTGCAGCTGCGGCGCCGATGGCAGCCAGCCCATGCGTTCAGCCTTGGCGTTGTAGTCGAGCAGGGTCAGGTCGCCCGTGCCGCCGGCCGCCGATGGCGAGGCGATATCGCCCGTTTCCAGCTTTTCGTGGCGCCACTGGCTCGTGTGGGCATAGAAGAACGAGGTGCCGTTCATCTGGCGCATCGGACGTACCCAGTCCTGGGCGAAGGCCAATGGCGTCCAGCCCGTTTGCGGACGCAGCTTTTCCTGGCCCACGTAATGGGCCCAGCCGCCGCCGGACTGGCCGATACAGCCGCACATCATCAGCATGTTGATGATGCCGCGGTAGGTCATGTCCATGTGGTACCAGTGATTCAGTCCGGCGCCCACGATGACCATGCTCTTGCCGCGCGTCTGGTCCGCGTTTTCCGCAAACTGGCGCGCCACGGTGATGACGTCGGCGCGTTTGACGCCCGTGTGCTTTTCCTGCCATGCGGGAGTGTACGGCACGTCATCGTCATAGCTTTCCGCCACGTTTTCGCCACCGAGGCCGCGGTCGATGCCGTAGTTGGCCAGGGTCAGGTCGAACACGGTGGTGACGAGACCCGTCGTGCCATCGGCCAGGCGGATGGTTTTCACCGGCACCTTGCGCAGCAACATGTCGGACGCATCCTTGCCGCCGAAGTAGGCAAAGCCCACTTCCGTGACGGCGTCGCTGTCATTGATCATGGAGAGCATCGGCACGATGGGCGCACCGCTGCCGCCAGCCTTCTGTTCCAGATTCCACTTGCCCGACTCGCCCCAGCGGAAGCCGATGGAGCCGGCCGGCGCGGTAATCGCACCCGTGGTCTCGTCGATGACGAGGGTTTTCCATTCAGGATTATTCGTTTCGTCGAGGTTGTTGTCCAGGTGCGAAGCGCGCAGGAAGTAGTCGGGCACCAGGGTGCCGTTATGTTCCTTGAGCAGCACCAGCATGGGGAAGTCCGTGTACTGGCGCGCATAGTCGCGGAAGTAGGCGCTCTGCCCTTCCGAGTGGAATTCCTTGAGGATGACGTGGCCCATGGCCAGCGCCAGCGCGGCGTCCGTGCCCTGCTTCGGCGCCAGCCAGATGTCGCCGAACTTCACCATTTCGCCGTAGTCGGACGAGATAGCGACGGTTTTCGTGCCCTTGTAGCGCACTTCCGTGTAGAAGTGGGCGTCCGGCGTACGCGTCATCGGCACGTTCGAGCCCCACACCATCAGATAGGTCGAGTTGTACCAGTCGGCCGATTCCGGCACGTCCGTCTGCTCGCCCCACACTTGCGGGCTGGCTGGCGGCAAGTCGCAGTACCAGTCGTAGAAACTCAGGGCCACGCCGCCGATCAGGGACAGATAGCGCGTGCCGGAAGCATAGCTGACCATGGACATGGCGGGAATCGGCGAGAAGCCGACGATGCGGTCCGGGCCGTATTTCTTGATCGTCAGCGCATTCGCGGCGGCGATGATTTCATTCGATTCTTCCCAGGTGGCGCGCACGAAGCCGCCCAGGCCGCGGATGGATTTGTACTGCTGCGAGCGCACGGGGTCCTGGCTGATCCAGTCCCAGGCCGTGACGGGGTCCATGGTCTTGCGCGCTTCGCGCCACATTTCCATCAGGCGGCCGCGCACCATCGGGTATTTCACGCGCTGCGCCGAATACACGTACCAGGAATAGCTGGCGCCGCGCGGGCAGCCGCGCGGTTCGTGGTTGGGCAGGTCGGGCCGCGTGCGCGGGTAATCGGTTTGCTGCGTTTCCCAGGTGATCAGGCCATTCTTGACATACACCTTCCAGCTGCACGAGCCGGTACAGTTCACGCCATGCGTGGAGCGCACGATCTTGTCGTGCTGCCAGCGCTGGCGGTAGGCGTTTTCCCAGGTACGGTCTTCATCGACCACGGTGCCGTGGCCGTTTGAAAACGGCTCGGCGGGCTTGCTAAAAAATTTCAGGCGGTCCAGAAAGTGACTCATGCTACCTCCACATTGCGCCGCCGACAGCGGCGCCAGGTCTTAAAAAACGCTGCAAGCACGATGGCTCAAGCGTCGATACAAACAGTCTATCGATGCGCCGTGCCCGGCGGTATTGGCAAGAAGTCGGTTTCCGGCACCAGGAATGCATAGGCGCGTAGTCACCCGGATAGTCACTATTGCCTATGGGCGGCAAGGCGGAGCTGCGGTATACCTGTCGTCATCGTTCAACACAGAGAAAGAGCATCATGCCGATTACCGATTACGCCAGCCTGCTGAGCAGCGCCCGCAACCAAGAGCAGCCGCAACGCCTGCTGTTCACCTTTACGCAAGCGCAGGCCCAGCCTGGCGGCCAGGGCAAGTCCCTCACGCCCGTGATGTGCGCCGACAAGCTGCCCGAGGAACTGGACAGCTTCGAGACATTGAAGGAGGAGTCGAAACAGATGCAGACGCACTGGGATGTGGTCTTCGTGGCGGGACTGGCGGGTCGCGAAGGCCAGCCGCCCGCCGCGCAGGAATGCGAAGCGCCCCTGCGCGCCATGGTGACGGCCATCGAGCAAGGCCGCATCGACAGCCTGCTGGCGTTTGACCGCAGCGGGGATTTGTTACGTTTTAGTTGACGGAACTTGTCGGATTACGGCCTGTGGCCTAATCCGACCTACGTGATTGATGTAGAGCAAGGTAGGTCGGATTAGCGTAGCGTAATCCGACACCTTGTTGGCCGCACGTTTCGGATTATCTGCCTGCATCCGGCCAAGGGCGCTCATGCAAATGCCGCGCCCTTTCTATTGGACAGACCAGAGGCAAAAACTGCTGCTGGCGCGCCGAATACGCCATCAGCGCCCCGCTGTCGATGTCGAAATACCATCCATGCAATTTCAATACGCCCTGCTCCACCCTGCGCTTGAGCCACGGGTAGGTGAGCAGGTTGTCCAGCGACTGCAATATGCTGGCCAGCTCGCACGCGTGGTGCTGTTCCGCCGACGAACGGTGCGCCAGTTCGCGCCGTACTCTTTGCGCCACCGGTTCGGCGATGCGCATCCACTGGCCAACGAAGTCCGTTTCCTGCCCTTCCGCGCGCGGCTGCGGTTCCAGCAGCGCGCGGATGCCGCCGCAGCGCGCATGACCGAGCACGATGACCCTCGCCACTTCGAGCTTGCAGACGGCGAACTCGATGGCCGAACTGACGCCGGGCGGCGCGTCCGGCGTACACGGTGGCACGAGGTTGGCGATATTGCGCACGACGAACATGTCGCCCGGGTCGCTGCCCGTCAGCAGCATGGGGTCGACCCTCGAATCGCAGCAGCCGATCAGCAGAGTCGAGGGCCGCTGCCCGTCGCGCAGGCTGTCGTACAAGGTTTGCGGCTCGCTGAAGTACTGCTGCTGAAACAGGCTGAAGCCGTTGACGAATTTTTCCAGTTCTTCCATGACTACCTCTTACTGTGTTCAACGCCGGGCAAGCAAGACTCGTCCGACGTTCTGACGCTAACTAGCAAGGCATCGGCGCGTTCTTGCGCGCATAGCACCACCAGGTGATCGCGATGCAGCTGACATAAAAGCCGATGAAGCACCACAGGGCCGCGTCGGGGCTGCCCGTCAGCGCGATCGAGGTGCCATAGCTTTTCGGGATGAAGAAAGCTCCATAGGCCGCCACGGCCGAGGTGAAGCCCAGGACGGCCGCGCCTTCCTTGTTGGCGTCGACGATGGCTTGCTCCTGCGCCGCCTTGCCCTTGCCGGCCGCCGCGCGCTGGTGTTCCGTCAAAAAGATCACGGGAATCATACGGAAGGTCGACGCGTTGCCGATGCCCGTGCCGGCGAACAGCAGCATGAACATCCAGAAGAAGCCGTTGAAACTGCCCGCAGTGTGCACACCTTCGCCCGCTTGCGGCATGAAGTACAGCACGCCCAGCACGGCGGCTATCATCAGCAGGAAGGACCACAGGGTGACTCTGGCGCCGCCCAGTTTGTCGGAAATCACGCCGCCGGCCACGCGCGCCAGCGCACCGACCAATGGCCCCAGGAAGGCGTAATCGAGCGGGTTCACGTCGGGGAACTGGATCTTGATCAGCAGCGGAAACGCGGCCGAATAACCGATGAAGGAGCCGAAGGTGCCCGTGTACAGCCAGCACATGAGCCAGTTGTGCTTGCGCTTGAAGATCACGGCCTGCTCGGAAAACGACGCCTTGGCCGATGCCAGATCGTTCATGCCGAACCAGGCCAGCAAGGTCGACAGCGCGATGAACGGCACCCAGATGAAGCCCGCGTTTTGCAGCCACATGTCCTTGCTCACGCCATTCTTGACCCAGGTAAGCGAGTCGCCGCCCCAGGCGCCGAAGACGGCAAACGTGATCACCAGCGGCACGACGAACTGCACCACCGACACGCCCAGGTTGCCCAGGCCAGCATTCATGCCCAGCGCGAAGCCCTTGCTGGCCTTAGGATAGAAAAAGCTGATGTTGGCCATCGACGAAGCGAAATTGCCGCCGCCGAAGCCGCACAGCAGCGCCAGGATCAGCATGGTCGGATAACCGGTGTTCACATCCTGCACGGCCAGGCCGATGCCGATGGCGGGAATCAGCAAGGAACCCGTGGAAATGGCCGTCCAGCGGCGCCCGCCGAAGATCGGCACCATGAACGAATAGAAGATGCGCAAGGTGGCGCCGGACAAACCCGGCAAGGCCGTCAGCCAGAACAGCTGGTTGTTACTGTAGGTGAAGCCGATGTTGGGCAGGTTGACCACCACCACGCTCCACACCATCCACACGGCGAATGCCAGCAGCAGCGCGGGGATCGAGATCCACAGATTGCGCGCGGCCGTGGCCTTGCCCGTGTTTTGCCAGAAGCTCGGGGTTTCCGGCTCCCAGGTATTAATCATATAGCGGCTCATGCTTTAGCTCCTGCGAGTTGGTTGGTAGGTGCCGCGCGCAGCGGCTTGAACGAGAAATGCATCCAGATGAGGGAGACGCAAACGGTGCCGTAGAGGAGCATGAAGGAGCTCGAACGCACGCCCGTAAAGTCCACCAGGGCGCCGAACATCACGGGCAGGATGAAGCCACCGAGGCCGCCAGCCAGGCCCACCACGCCAGAAACGGCGCCGATGTTGTCGGAAAAATCATCGCCGATGAACTTGAAGACGGACGCCTTGCCCACGGCCATGGCGATGCCGACGATGAACAGCAGCACGGTGAACCACAGCGGCGACAGGCCGATATGGAAGGCCAGCGGACCGGTGACGGTTTCCACGACCATCTGTGTTTGCGGATACGACAGCAGGAAGAAGCACACCCAGCACACCCACATCACGGCCCAGGTGACTTTCGCCGCGCCGTATTTGTCGGAGATCCAGCCGCCCACGGCGCGCAGCACGCCGCCCGGCAACGAGAAGCAGGCGGCCAGCAGCGCCGCGTGTTTCAAATCAAAACCGTATTCGGCCACGTAGTACTTCGTCATCCACAGCGCCAGCGCCACGTAGCCGCCGAACACCACCGAGTAGTACTGGCAGTAGCGCCACACGCGCGGATCCTTCAGCACTTTCATCTGGGCCGAAAAGCTTTCGCCCGATGGCGCCAGGTGCGATTTGTCCGTGTACGAAAACAGCCAGAAGATGATGGCCGTGGCCAGCATGGCTACCGCGTACACCTTGGGTAGCATCTGCCAGCCGAAGGCGGCGACGATGCCGGGCGCGACGAACTTGGTCAGCGCGGAACCGGAATTGCCGGCGCCGAAGATGCCCATCGCCAGGCCGCGACGCTCCTTTTCATACCAGCGCGCCACGTAAGGCGTGCCGACGGAAAACGAGCCGCCCGCCAGGCCCACGAACATGCCCAGCACGAGGAAGTGCCAATAGGCGGTGGCGTAGGAGATCAGGTAGATCGGCACCACGCTGGCCAGCATCAGCCAGAAGAAGACGCGGCGTCCGCCGTATTTGTCCGTCCAGATGCCCAAGGGCACGCGCACGAGGGAGCCCGTCAGCACGGGCATGGCGGCCAGCAGGCCGAATTGTGTTTCAGTCAATCCCAGGCTGGTCTTGATGGGGATGCCCAGCACGGCAAACATCATCCAGACCGCAAAGCAGATGGTAAATGCGAAGGTGCTGCTGATCAGCACGGACGCCTGCTTGCGCCGCATGCCGGGTTCGACTGCCTTGTTACTACTGTTGTTCTTAGTGCCATCTAGGGTAGCCACGATGTTTCTCCATGAATGCACTGGCCGTCTGGCCAGCCGTCCCGACCAGCTTACGTGGCAGAGGGGAAAGGCACTATCGGCCACAGGGTGATTCTGGAAAGGCAATCTGGATAGCCGTATCGGCAAAAGTGACTAGATGGCGGGGTATGGACCTAGCCTGGATGGCGGGTGTTTTACAAACGGACGCATTTTTGGCACACTCGGCGCCGGGAGAAAAAGAACGCCATGCAGAACAGAGACGAAACAGACAAGATCATCACGCGCGCGGCCCAGGCTGGCGATGTGGACGCCATGCTGGCCTGCGATGCCTATGCGCAGGCGCACGCCAGCCGGGGCGAGGCCGTGCGCGCCGCCGTCGGCCAGGGGCACTGCCAAGTGGCCATCCGGGCGGGCCAGGTGGCAGGCTATGTCCTCACGCGCGACGATTTCTTCGATTACGGCTTTGTCTCGCTGGTGGTGGTCTCGCCCGCCTACCAGCGGCGCGGTGTGGGCGTGGGCCTGCTGGCCGCCGCCGAAGCCGCGTGTCAAACTGAGAAGCTATTCACCTCGACGAACCAGTCCAACTTGGCCGCGCAACGGCTGTTCTCCAGCGCGGGTTTCGTGCGTAGCGGACAGATCGACCATCTCGACGAGGGAGACCCGGAGCTCGTGTACATGAAATGGTGCCGCTGATTGCGCGTCCCTCCGACGGCGTATGGCGCGGCGCGCCAAAGGGGGCTATGCTGGCGCTACTTTGAATAACGACCGCATGGACATATGGACTATCTGAGCCTCAAGCATTTCCACATGGCTTGCGCCGCCGCCAGCGGCCTGCTTTTCCTCTTGCGCGGCGCATGGATGCTGCGCGCCTCGCCCGCCTTGCAGCAGCGCTGGGTAAAAATCCTGCCGCACCTGGTCGACACGGCCTTGCTGGCCAGCGCCATCACCCTGGCCGTGTGGAGCGGCCAGTCGCCGGGCAGCCAGCCCTGGCTGGCCGCCAAACTGTGCGCGCTGGTGGCCTACATCGTGCTGGGCACCATCGCGCTGAAACGGGGCAAGACGCCGGCCGTGCGCGGCGCCGCCTTCGCGCTCGCCGTGCTGGTCTTCGCCTACATCGTCGCCGTAGCCGTGACCAAACAGGCCTGGCCGCTCTGATGCAGCAAAAAATGTAGCGCAGGGTCGCGCCTGCAGTACAGAGTGACGCGTGCGCGGCGCGACCTGCAGGTGCTTATTTGGCGCGGTTTCTTTCCTGAATTTCCTTGCCAAGGGCGTCCTCTAGCCACCATTCACGCACCTCGAGCGCCTTGTTCTCGATGCTGGCATTGGCCAGCAAGGGATTTTTCTTCAGGTATGCGATATCTTCCTCGAAATTGTCGTGTATCGAAGCCACTTGCAGGAAACGGTTGGCATCCAGACGTCCCAGGTAGATGACCTTGCCAGCAACGACGTCAAACTCGATCGGCTTCGGCGACGATTCGGAGTACCTGGACCTGAATCCATAGTCAAGCAGCCAGATGATGACGCTGTAGCGTCCCGGCGTCAGCTGCAGCGCAAAGGTGCTGCCTTTGCCCGTAGGTACTTTTGGCAAGACATTCTGCAAGGCGACCTGGCCGGCGGGAGCATGGCTGGATAACCACAGACTTTTGCCCTCGAGGGCGGCAGGGTCGCTGCTGACGATGCCGAACCTGGCGCCATGCGCCTCGAAGACGGAGCTCTCGAACACGGTGCCGACGACAACGCCCTTGGCAAGGTCGGGTGTCGTGTAGGTAAACGCAGGCGCGCTATTGCGGCCGGTGACACAGGCCGACAACAGCGCAGGCAGCAAGACGGCGCACGCCAGCGCGCGCAGCATGGTGGTTCGGACAAACATGGATGATCCTGAATAAAATGAAGAAATGGGTCACAAGTGATGGGCAAAGGGCAAAGGACGGCAAGCGCGCCTGTGCCTGCATGAGTCCAGATAAATATTGCTAATTGGAAATATTTTCAGTGTATCCGCCTGGCACGAAAATGTCTAGTTGACAAGTAGTCAAAGGACGCCATACGACTTCTGCGGAACGCGGCAAGCTGCACGGCAATGATAGTATTGGCAACTTCATCGACAAGGCAGCCACCGTGGCCGTGCTGCTCCCCTGAAAGGCAACCATGCTCTTATCCGAACTATTGACCAAGCTGACCTGCGGTGATCTGGAAGGCGAGGAACTCGACGACGCCGTCGCCGCCATCACCGAAGCTCCCTCCGCGCCGCGCGAGGAATGGGTCGACAGCGATGCGCAAGCCTACGCGCTGGAACTCCTCTCGCAGCTGGGCGGCCATATGGCGTCGAGCGACAAGATCGATGAATTGCACGAACAGATACAGGACATGTTCGACGAATTCCCCGACTTCCCGTACGCACTGCTCAAGGAAAGCGGCGGCAGCGTGCTGCCCTATTTCGAGTGGCTGGATACGGAACTGGCGCAGCGCGCCGTGGAAGAAGGCGGCTATGACCTGATCCAGATCGACGGCAACGGCTCCGACGAAATGGATGCGCTGATCGTCTACCGGCGCGACACGGACGACATCATCCAGGCGGCGGCATTGATGGGCGTGACGATAGGCCGGCCGCTCACCTACTATCGCGGCATCGATGCGATGGTAGGCAAGCGGCCAGGGTAAGACTTACTGCATCGGCAAGGCGCTGACATCGACGGCCGGCGCCTGGCCCGTCGCGGGCCGCGTAAAGTTCTGGCTGGTTTTCACATAGTCGGCGAAGAAGCCGCCGTTATGCAGGTAGAACCTGCCGTTTTCCAGCCCGCCCGCATAATCCATGCGCTGCGCATTCGTGGCCGTGGCGTCGCCCGTGAACCTTCCCGCCGTCACTTCGGTCCATGTCCCGGAAACGTTCCTGGCCCACTGGTTGCCGAACTGGACGCGGCGCTCCGTGTAGCCCAGGGTATCGATAAAGTTCTCGAGGAAGGAATGCACGCCCGTCAGATACGTGGAGATCGCCGGCCGCTTCCAGGTGGCGATGTAGCGCCACTTGCCCGTCTCGGGCGCGAAGAACCAGGCCGAATAATCGCTGCCGCCATTGCCGTCGGGCCGCGCACGCGTGATGAAGCGGTACGTCGTGCCAGCCGCCCAGTTATACGACAGATAGGTCTGGCCGCCCGTGCCCTCGCCGCCAAACGCATTGTCGACCACGCCGGCGCCCTTGCTGACCAGGGTGGTCTTGGCGCCATTGTCGGCATCCCACACGGAGAACAATATCCAGCGCTCGCTCGGCGACTTCACCTGGATGCCCATGTAGCCCTGGCCAAAGCCGTTGGCCATGAAGTAGGAACCGATGGCGTCCTGGCCCTGGGGAATCGTCATCTCGTTATAGAAATACTCGGTATTGGCCGGCACCGTATAACCCATGTGCACGGACGGGCCGCGCCGCGACCAGTAGTAGTTGGCGGGGTCATTCGCATAGGTGAGCGCCGTGTTCGACGTCACCTTCAGCGCCGCCACGTCGCCGAACGTGCCCTTCACGCGCTTCAGGCCCTGCATGTCGACCTTTACATAGCCGGCCGCCGGCACATTGACCGTGCCGACGGCATAGGTCTTGCGCTCCTTGCCGGCCAGCTTGACATCGAACGGCGTGCCATTGATCTTCACGCGGATGGTGCTGTTGCCGCCATCGGCCAGGCTGGCGTCGAGCGCCACCTGCACGGAGCCCGCCTCGGCCACGCGGAAATACGTGCTGGCGACGGCATCGGGATTGCTCCAGCCGGCCAGGCCGCGTTCGTTGATGACGGCGCCTACGTCGCCGCTGGTGATGAAGGCGTTACCGGCCAGTTCCACGGTCGCCGTCGTGGCGGGCGCCGCCACGCTGGCCGCCAGCAAGGCCGTGTTGCCGTTGCCCGTGGCGGTGGCGCCGCCGCAGGCCGCCAGCAGCAAGGGCATGGCGGGAAGGATGGCATAGAGTAATGAACTTCTGTGTTTCATCAACGTCTCCTGGTGGTACAGCTTTGCGGCGGGCGAACACGGGCCTGCGCACCTGCGCCGCGGTTGAAAAACTGGGTGGATAGAAAAAACCCGCTACGGCAACTGGTGCGGTAGCGGGCGAATGGAGCTTAGTACTTGCCGTCGAGGGCGAAGATCGGCTTGCGCGATTTCCACTGCCCGCCCGTAAAGTCCGGGAAGTCCAGGGTCTGGAAGTTGGCGGCGATCGATTGCTCGGACAGCGGCGTGATGGCGCTCCACGTCACGGCATCGTAGATATCGATCGGCATCGGCGCGTTGGCCTTGAGCGCTTCGACAAAGGCGTGGATGACGAAGAAGTCCATGCCGCCGTGGCCAGCGCCTTCCGCTTGTGCCGCGTACTTGCGCCACACCGGATGCTCATACTTGTCCTGGTAAGCCTTGAAGTCGTCCCACTGGTGCGGCTTGCTGACGCCTTCGATATGGATCGAATTGTTCAAGTCCATCCACAGGCCGTCCGTGCCTTGCACGCGGAAGCCCAGCGAATACGGACGCGGCAAGCTCGTATCGTGCTGCAGGATGATGGTTTCGCCGTTCTCGCACGCCAGCGTGGTGGTGACGACGTCGCCCAGCTTGAATTTCACCTTGGCGTTCGCATGCTGCGCGCCGCCCGGCTGCTTGACGATGTAGTCGTGCAAGCCGCGCGCCTTGGTGGCGAAGGCGTTGATGCGCGTAAAACGGTTGCCGCGGTTGATGTTCGTGTACATGGCGCACGGACCGATGCCGTGGCTTGGATACAGCTCGCCATTGCGCTCGACCGAGTGCTGCGTGCGCCAATGGGCTTCGGACCAGCCCTTCTCGCCGAACTCCACGCCGCCGCCATATGGCTTGGCCGGATTGCCGCTGTTGAATTTCACGGCGCGCAAATCGTGCTGGTAGCCGCCCTGCAGGTGCAGCAGTTCACCAAACAGGCCCGCGCGCACCATCTGCAGCGCGGCCATCACGTCGCGGCGGTAGCACACGTTTTCCAGCAACATGTACGGCGTGCCCGTTTTCAGCTGGGTATTGAGCACATCCCAGTGGTCTTGCAGGGTGATGCCGGCCACCACTTCGCAGCCGACGGCGATCTTCGCCTGCATGGCGGCGATCGCCATCGGCGCATGGAATTCCCACGGCGTGGCGATGATCACGCCATCGAGGCCGCCCGCGTCCAGCATGCGCTTGTAGGCTTTCTGGTCGCGGTCTTCGCCATACGTGCGCGGACGGGGCTTGCCGGCCTTGGCCACCTGGCCCAGCGCGTGTTTCAGCATGATCGGTTCGATATCGCACAGGGCCACCACTTCCACGTCGTCGCGGCGCACCAGTTCGGCCAGCAGCACCTGGCCGCGCATGCCCGTGCCGATCAGGCCCAGGCGGACCTTGTCGCGGCCGGCGGCGGGTGCGGCGTTGGCCTCGCCAGGCAGCAAGGCGCTGCCGGTCATGGCGCCACCGGCCAGCGCGGCGCTGGCGGACAGGAAATTGCGTCGATTGATTTGTGTCGTCATTGGTCTCTTCTCGCTTCCATTGGTAATGATCGTCGCCGGTCCGCCGCACGGCAGGCCGGCTGCAGTTTAATAGGTGTATTCCGCCGTGAAGCGCACGGAACGCGGCGCCGTGCGGCCGGCCACCTGCAGATAGCTGCGGGCGATGGCGCCATGGTCTTCGCGCGTCTCGTTGTAGCGGGTCACGGTCTGGCTGTTGAACACATTGAACACGTCCACTTTCAGGCTCAGGCCCTTGACGGCGCTGGGAGTATAGGCCAGATTCATGTCCAGCTGGGCTTGCCATGGCAGGCGGCCCTGGCTGCCGCGCGGCGCCGCTTTGCCATCGCAATAGAAGTAGGAATCGCCGTAGTCGTTCTCGAACTTCAGGTTGTCGGGCAGCGCGCCGATGCAGTTGCGCGGCGCGCCCGACGTCAGCGACAGGTTGGCGCCGACCGTCACGTCCGGGATGACCTGCATGAAGCCGTAGGCCTTGAAGGCGTGGCGGTGGTCGCCCGGCAGATAGCCATACGCGTTGTACATCAGTTCCTTGTGGTCGTCGCTGACCGTCAGGCCCACGTCGCCGCCGCCGATGCTGTCCGTCTGGCCTTCCATATTGCCCTTCAAGCCGGACAAGGTGTAGGTCAGCTTGCCGTACCAGCCATTCGTGTACGGGTGCTCGATGAACATGTTCAAGGCGCGGTAGGTGCGTGCCGGTTTCGGATTGCCCCACTCCGCCGCCGAAATATCCACGCGGCGCAAGCCCTTGCCATCGTCGAAGTCCACCATCAGGCTGTTGTCGCGGCCCGGGTTGATGATGGCGCACTGGAAGCCGCCCCAGTTGCTCGTGTCGACGCTGTTGCGCGTAGCCCAGGCTTGCAGCGGACGCGCATCGCAGGTGTCGTCGTTGGTGTCGTTCAGCTTGCGGTACAGGACACTGGCGCCCACCACCAGCTTCTTGCTCAGGGCACGTTCGAAGCCGAGCGAGAATTCATCCTGCGACAGCGGTTTCAGGCCGACGGCCGTTACTTCGCGCGCATCGCGGCTCTGGCCATACGCATTGTTTGCCGAATACGGCTTGCTGATCGCGTGCAGGCCCGTCGGCGCGCCCGTCACCGGATCGACGCCCGTGTACGTGTACATCTCGCTGGTGGCCAGGAAGGGGCTGGCCATGTTGCTCGACAAATTCGACGGCACAGGCAGGTGGTAGCGGCCGCCGTTGGCGAAGAATTTCAGGGTGCCGTCACCCAGGTAATCCCAGGTGGCGCCCACGCGCGGGGCGATCATGTTGCGCTGCGAAATGAAGGCCACGCCATCGGTGCTGTAGTTGGTGAACTGCTCGCGGCGCAGGCCCAGGTCCAGCAGCACCCGTTCCGTAACCTGGTAATGGTCCTGGATGTATTGCGCCGATTGCACGCTGGTGGGACGCGCCAGGTTGGCGTTCAAGTCCTTGCTGACGTAATAGCCCTGCGCGCCATAGCCGCCGCCCTGGGCCGGCGTTTCAAAGGCGCCGTTGATGGCCCGGTTCGGATCGGTCGCGCGCTGGTAGCTCCAGCGGTAGCCGCCGGCCAGGCTCAGGCCCACTTTCGACTCCACGTCGATGCGGTCGATGCCGCCGCGCAGCGAGTGCTTGCCCAGCTTGTATTCGAGGTCCAGGCGCTTGGCTTTCTGGCGGTCTTCCGACGATGGGTCGACCAGGGTGCCCGTCACCGTTTGCGGATTGGCGTACGTCAGGCCAGGCACCTGCGTCGAGGTATTCGACGACGTTTGCGCCAGCAGCGGATTGTAGCCGTTCGGCGTGCGGGTGTGCGAGGTGCGCGACTCGCCCATCATGGCCGTCACGGTCAGGTTGTCCGTCAGGTAGCCCGTGTACTTGAAGATGTCGATGTTGGCGCCCGGCGCGGCCGATGAACCGCAGCAGTTGACTGTCGTCTCGCCCTTGCCTGCCTGGACGCCATTGCTCGCATGCGTGGCGTAGCTGTAGCCATATGCCTGGCTGTCTGTTTTCGTGCGGTCATACAGCTTGGTGTATTCGAAGTGATGGTCGTCCGTCAGGTTGTAGTCGAGCTTGGCCATCATGCGGTCCACCTTGCTCTGGCTCGTGCTCCAGCCGCGCGCCAGGGCCGTGCCCGAGTCGGCGGCGGCGGCAACGGACTGGCTGTCCGTGCGCGTCTGTTCCAGCGCCACGAAGGCGAACAGCTTGTTCTTGATCAGCGGGCCGCTGCCGTACAGGCCCACCACTTTGCTGGTGCTGCCATTGTCGCGGTTCCAGTACAGCAGATTGCCGTCCGTCTTGGGATTGGCGCCCGTGTTCGGGTAATAGGTGTTTTCCGGCTCGCCCTTCAGCGAACGGGGAATGATGGAGACCTTGCCGCCGAATTCGACCTTGTTGCCGCCGCTCTTTGTGGTGATGTTGATCACACCGCCCGTGGAGCGGCCAAATTCCGAACCGTAGCCGCCCGACAGCACCTGCAGGTTCGAGATCGCGCCAAACGGCAGCTCCGACGCACCCACCTGGGTCAGGATATTCGTGATGGGGAAGCCGTTGACGTAGAACGCGTTTTCCGACTGTCCTGAGCCGCCGATCGATGGCGCATTGCCGTACACGCTGTTGGTGCCGCGCGAGACGCCCGGCGTCAGCTGCACGATGGACGCCACATCATTGCCGACCGGCAGCGCCTTCAATTCCTTGGCCGTGAAGATCACGCCATTGTTCGTGTTCGACACGTCGATCGGATTGCGCGACGCCTTCACCACGACGGTCTGCTCCTGACCCACGGTGCCTGCCGCGCTGGCCGGGCCGAAGTTGGCCTCCGCGCCCGCGCCGATCAGCGCTTCGACTTCCTGCGATGCTTCCACCGAACCGGCACGCAGCACGCGCACCGCATAGCGGCCTGGCGGCATGGAGTTGGCCACGTAGCGGCCCGACGTATCGGGCGTCAAGGTGCGCTGCACGCCCGTCGCCAGGTTTTCCAGCACCACGGTGGCGCCGGCCGGCGCACTCACTTCGCCGAAAATGGTGCTGGTGGCGTTCGACTGTGCCCAGGCCTGGCCTGGCACGCCGGCCGCCAGGGCGATCACGATCGCGGCGGCGCGGCTGATGTCGCGCAATTTGAGTCCGGTGGTATGCATGGTGTGTCTCCGTCTATATCGAGGGTTATGCGCGCCCTCCCCGCTCCAGGGCGAAGCCGGGGGGATGCAATTTTTATGGTGGTCGTCGGAAGGTAGCTCCAGGCAGTTGCACCTTCCGGGAAATCAGTCCGTATCGGCTGATTTTCGTTTTCTTGGGATTACTTTAAAAAGAAAAATAAGTATCGTCAACAAAAAGAAAGTTATAACGGCAATTTATCGAGAAATCCGGCAAATAAAGGCATTTTATCTTTCGATTTAATCTGTGATGCGTCCCATAACTTTCGTTATCGTGGTATGACAGATACACGCGACTGCAGCGAGGTAAGCAGAAATCGTGAATCGGCGCAAAAAAACGGGGAGAAAAACGCGAAAGCAGCCATGGCACTCTGCTTTCACTTACGTTTATCTTTCGTATTGTGCATTTCGGAATATTGTCTTTTCTTTTCCATGCCAATACCCCGGCCCGCATAGACGGGCCGGGGCAGCGTCACGTATTAAAAGAACTTGTAGCTGGCCGACAGGGCGAACTGGCGGCCGAACAGGTCCTGGCTATGGTTGTAGCCTTCCCAGCCGTTCGGGTCGTAGTACGGCTTCTTGTTGAACGCGTTTTTCACGTTCAGGCCCACGTCCAGGTTCTTCACCGGCTTCCAGCTGAAGGCCAGGTTGACCGTCGTGTATGACGGCGCGCCCTTGCACTGGCCGGCCGGCAGCGCCACCGAGGCGGCGGTGCAGTTTTCCGGCGTGTTGTCTTTGTCCCAGGGACCGTAGGCCCAGCGCGTCTTGCCCGAATAGTTGATGAAGACGCTGCTGACGAAGTTGCGGTAGCTCCAGTCGGCGTTGACCGTGGCACGGTAGCGCGGCGAATCGTAGTAGCCGACGGTATTGCCCTTGATATCGCTGCCGTCTTCGCTGTCGTGGGTGTCGCGCTTGCGGATGGTGGCCGCGATGCCCGTGCTCAGCTTGCCCCAGTCACCGAGCCCAAAGCGCGTGCGCGCATCGATGTCCACGCCATCCATCAGGGTGCGGCCGCGGTTCGAATACGAGTTGATCAAGCCGCCCAGGTTGCCCACCGAGTAGCCGGGCACGCCGCCCGTGCACACGCCCGCGTTGGCGGGATTGGCGCACATGGCCGCCACCGCCGCCACGTTGCCCCGGTCCGTATCCGTCAGGTCGTTGCGGATGGCGCTGGACGTGCCGGCCAGGGTCGGGCCGTACTTGTCCACCAGTTCCGTAAACAGCTCGTTGAAGTCCTGGCGCACGATTTCGTCGCGGCGGTTGATGAACCAGTAATCGATGGAGATGCTCACGTCCTTGGCCGGCTGCAGCACCAGGCCCACCGTGGAAATCTTCGCTTTTTCCGGACGCAGGTTCTGGTTCGGCGGCGTCAGGCCGCCCACCGTCGTCGAGCAGTTCGAATTGAGCAAACTCTTGCCCAGGTCCGCATCCGTCGCCACCTTGGACTTCATCAGTGCACGCGCCATGGCGTTCGTTTCATCGCAGCGCACCGTGTCGCGGATGCCGCCCACCTGCGCAAAGACGCCGCCCGTGCCCGCTTCAGCCAGGTTGGGCGCGCGGAAGCCTTCCGAATACGTCCCGCGCAGCATCAGGTCGGGCCGCGCGCGCCAGATCACGCCCAGCTTGGGCGCCAGGTTGGCCGAGAAATGCGGATATTTGTCCAGCCGCGCGGCCGCGTTGACCTCCAGGGTGTCGCTGAGCGGCACCACCACTTCGCCAAACACGGCGGCGATGGTGCGCCGGCCGTCGAACCAGGAACCGCCCTGCTGCGTGATCAGGCCATTGGCCGCATCCGCGTTGCCGGGCGTGAGGAAACTCTCGCGCATGATGTTGGTACCCACGGCGGCGCGCACTTCGCGCTCGCCCAGCTTGAACAGGGTGCCTTCCACCTTCGCGTCCCACGTCATCAGCTTGGTCCACGATTCGATGGCGAAGGTCGGATAGGCGCTGCGCACCAGCGCCGCATTCGCCTCGCTGATTTCGCCGAACTTGTAGGCGGGATTGTCGGAGATGTACGTGCGGCCGCTGACGGGGTCTTTCGTGAACGGCCCGAATGCCTGCTCGAAGCCCTTGATGTTGATGTTCGCCGTCTGGAACAGCGTCGAATGGCTGCCCGCCACGCTGAGCGCCGTCTCGAAATCCCAGCCGCCGCCGATGCTGCCGCGCAGGCCGACGAGCGCGCGGTAGTTTTCATCGACGTTCTTCTGGCCGAAGTGGCCTTGTGCATCCTGCAGCAAATAGTTCAAGCCGGCCGCGCCGCCCATCTTGGCCACCATGTCGGCATCGAGCTTGCCTTTCAGGTAGACGTTGTTGGGGCTCAGGAAAGGCGTGGCGAACGTGTTCAGGGTATTGCCCGTATTGCGCGCGAACCAGTTGTTCGTGCTGCCGCTATTGAAGCTCGACGGGCCGTTCTCGCCGCGCATCTTGATGTGGGTGAAAGCGCCTTCCGCGAACGCTTCCATGTCGCCACCGAGTTTCAACCTGCCGCTCACGTACGCCGTGGCGCGCTCCGAGGTGGGGCCCGTGTCGAGCTGGTTCGGCAGCGCATTCCACACGCAGCGCGTGCCCGACGCTTCGGTGATGCTGGTGTTGCAGCCATTGACGGCGCGCTGGGTGCGCGCATTGTTCTTCGCCTTGTCGAAGACAAAGAAGGTCCCGGGATTCATCACGCCCGGTTCGCTGCCGACACCCACGCGCATGTTCGGGATGAAATTGGGATTGTTTACATAAAAATACGAGGGGCGCTTGCGCCAGGTATCGGCCAGCGCGATACGGTCGCGCTGGTAGACGTTCACGGAACCGTAGATGTTGTAGCCATCGCTGGCCAGGTCGCCCAGGCCATACAGCACGCTGGCCTGGCGCTCGCCATACGATTTCACGCTCGGCGAAAACTCGCCATTGGCGCGCGCTTCCAGGCCCTGGTACGACTTCTTGGTGATCACGTTGATGACGCCGGCCACGGCGTCGGAGCCATACACGGCCGACGCGCCGTCCGTGAGGATTTCCATGCGCTCGATGGCGGCGGCGGGAATGGCGTCGATATTGACGAACATGGTCTGGAAACCGGCCGGCGCGCCATAGAACGACAGGCGGCGGCCATTCAAAAGCACCAGGGTGCCCTGCGCGCCCATGCCGCGCAAGTTCGCTTGCGAACCGCCATCGGAACCCGTAAACATCGAGCGGAAATCCTGCTGCGCCGGACGGGCGGCGGGCAGGTTGTCGAGCACTTGCAGCAAGGTCAGCGCGCCCATGTTCTCGATCTGCTTGGCGTTGATCACCTGCACGGGCGACGCCGTCTCCGCGTTGATGCGCTTCAGGCTGGAGCCCGTCACTTCGACACGCTGCAGTTTCTCCTCCTCCGCCGCCAGCGCCGTCGACGCCAGCCCTACCGCCACCATCGCGGCCATCATTTTTTTCAAGTGCATTCTCAACTCCCTTTTTATAAGTGATTTGTTTTCGTCAGGTTGCAAGAGCCCCTCCCCGGTCCGAAGAGGGGCTCTTTTTAGTGAAATGATTGAAGCAGTTAGCGCGGCTTGACTGTCGCGCCTTCCGTGCCGGTGAGTACGGCGTTGGCCCAGTTGCCGCAGACCTGGGCCGGGTGGGCGCCGCGCGCGCCCAGGGTGCGCAAACTGAGCTGGCTCAGGCCGCGCACGTCGATTTCGGGTTTGACCACCCCGGGAGCCGTGACCAGGCCGCTGTCATACAGCAGCCGCTCACCGCTCCAGACCTGGAATTGCAAGCCGCCCGCGCTGCGGCAGCTATCGTCCACGCCCAGGTCGGCGCGCAGCAGATTCCAGTTGCCCGCCAGCTGCAAGTCGATGCGGCTGGCGGGTCCCACGCCGAGGCCCTTGCGGAACCACAGCCCGTTCATGCGCATCTCGGCCGCCTTGCCGGCTGGCCGGTCTTTCGCGATAGTCTTCGGCAACGCCAGGTCCGACAGGTAGCGCTGCACTTCCTCGCCTTCGGCCACTCTGTGCTCGAGCACGCGGAATGCGGACAAGGTGACGGGCGCCACGTCGGTCGCCAGCGCCGCGTCGAACGCGCGCGCCACCGGACCCGCTTGCGCCGCCGTTACCATCGGGTCCAGGGTCGCCGCGCCATCGCCTTCCGGATTTTGCATGCTCATGACGCGAAAGCGCAGCAAGCGCCCGGCCGTGGCGGGGAAGTTGATCGTCTGCATGCCTTCCTGCAGTTTCAATGTGCCGCGCACCAGCGGCGCGCCCCACTCGCCGTTGTTGTCGCCGATGTAGATTTCATAGTCGCGCACCTGGCCATGCTTCCAGTGCTGGTCATTGCGCGGCGCCAGTTCGATGCCGTCCACCAGGCGCCGTTCCGTAAAGCCGATCACCCATTCATGCGGCCCGCTTTTCACGGACGGGCTGCGCACGGTACGGAACCACGTCTCCGGCTTGCCATCGAAAGCGTTTTCCAGCGGATAGCCGCTTTCTTCCGCAGGACGCGCCACCACCTGCATGGCGTCGGCCGGCAAGGCGCGGCCCGGCACGGGTGCCGCCGGGAAGTCGGCATCCGTGCGTGCCACGGCCAGCGCGCCGGCGACCTGCAGCATCAAGCGCTGGCGGATATCCTGCGCCGCCACTTTCACGTGCAGGGTGCCTTGTCTGTCCGCCGCATCAAAATACCAGCCCTCTGCCGCCTTGTCGTAGGCGGCACGGCCGGCGGATGCCGCGATCAGGCGTTCGCCGGCGCGCACGGCGGCCGGTGTCTGGCCTGCCAGCATGCGCAGCACATAAGCGCGGCGCGCTTCCTGGCCCTGGTACCGGCCATCGACGGCGCCGATGTCGACCTGCACGTCGGCGCCCGTCTGGCGCATGCGGATGACTTGCTGGCTGAAGGCGCCGCCCTGGTACTGGCGCGTATTGCCGTCGTCTTCATACAGGGTGTAGTCGGAATCGCCGTGCGGGTAGATATCGAGGGTCAGCTGATCCTTCGGCTTCTGGCCGTCGTACAGCATTTCTGGATACATGGGCAGGATGGCGCCGGCGCGCACGAACACGGGCAGTTTATCGAGCGTCACCTGCAGATCGAGGTCGCGCCCCTTGGCGTCGGCCGTGGCCTGGCGGCCATCCCAGTAGTCATACCACGTGCCCTGCGGCAGGTGGATGCCCTTGCGCCAGCCGCCGCTGACGGCCTGGCTGCGGTAGACGGGCGCCACCAGCACGTCGCGGCCCAACAGAAACTGGTATTTATAGGCTTCCGTATAGGCGGCCGGGTCTTGCGGGTAATCCCACATCAGGCCGCGCACCAGCGGCGCGCCCGATTGCTCCGCTTCGCGCACGAGGGTATACATATACGGCGTCAAACGCATCTTGAGTTTCAGATAGCGGCGGTTGATGTCGCGGTACGGCTCATCGAACCACCACGGGTGCTTGCGCTCGGCCGCGGCCCAGCCGGACATGCCCATAAGGACGGGCGTAAAGCTTTTCCACTGCAGGTCGCGCAAATAGGTTTCCGGGCTGCCGCCGAAGATGGCGTCCACATCGCCCGATGCATAGGCCTGGCCGGACAGGCCCGAGCCGATCAGGGTCGGGATGTGCCAGCGGATGTAGTCCCAACTGGCGCTCTGGTCGCCCGTCCACGCCACAGCGTAGCGCTGGATGCCGGCCCAGCCCATCACCGTCCACAGGAAGGGGCGGCTGTCGGAGTTGTTCAGGATGCCGTCGTAGGCCGACTTGTTCGCGTCCATGGCGAACTGGTAGCCCTTGCCCGTCCACGCCACGTCCAGTTTTTGCACGCGGCTGCCCGCCTGACCCACTTCCCAGGCGATCTTGTCGACGCCGTTTTCCGTCCACAGGCCCGTGCGAAAGCCATAGCCGGCCAGGCCCTTCACCGTTTCCGGCAAATTCGTGTAACCGCAGCCATAGCCGTCGTTGGGCAGTATCCAGCCGCCCGGCATGTCGTGTTCGCGGTACTGGCGCGCCACCGTTTCCACCACGTCCGGCGTCTTGCCGGTGGGGCCGTCCGTCCAGTTCTTCGGCACGGAACCGGGCTTTTTCACGTTGTCGCCATCGTTGTAGCAATCGGCGTCGCCGTATTCCAACGCCCAGCGGGGCAGCATGCGCGCGCGGCCCGTCAACTCCGTGTAGCGGGCGACGACGTCGCGCAAGTCCTTGCCGACGAAGAAATACGCATCGAAGCGGCCTTCCGCGTGCTGCAGCGAGATCTGCTCCTTGTCGCGCAGATCGTAGTTCCCGTCGGACCAGGTATTGCGCAGCATGCCCCAGCCGCGTGAACTCATGAGGAATGGAGCGGGATTCGGCCGGTCGCCCTCTTCCCAGCCGCCCGAATACGATACGGGCACCTGCTTGCCCTTGAATTCGAAGCGGCCATTCTGCTGGCCGCCGCCAAAGTAACGCTCGCCCGGCAGGCTCGATAGCACCTGCACGCCCTGCTTGTCGTCGAGCGACAGCGGCTGCACCTCGCGCCACAGCGGCACCGCATCACCGTTGCGGAAAAGGGAAAAACGCAACGGTTTGCGGTCGATGCGCAGGCTCAGGGCATCCGTGCTGATCAGGATATGGTCGGGCTGTTCCTTGATCTGGTACGCCACCTGCGCGGCAGGCTGGCCCACGACGATGGGCGCTGCCTTGTCGCCGGGCCCCGTCAAGCCTGCCTTGCCGCCGGCCTGGATGCGCAGCACGTCCACCTGCGACAGGCTGATGCGCAGTTGCATGCCCGTGTCGCTGCGCAGGTCCCAGCCCAGCGCCTCGCCCTTGGCCACGTCGGCCGCGTGCACGGCGCTCAAGCTGGTCAGGTTACCGATAGGCGCGGCCTGCAGGCCCGGTGCGGCAAGGGTGGCAAGGGCGGCCAGGACGCAGGCGACAAGAGCGCGGCGGGGAAGCGGGAGAGGTTTCATCTGCTGGCTTTCAGAAAATCGAAGTGATGGAAATACTTTAAGAAGAAAAATAAATATCGTCAATCAAAAGAAAGTTAAAGCGGCAATTTATTAATAAAATGCCCAGAATTGGCGCATTTTTCTTACGTTTCACCAAAATGTCACAAAAGATACTTTCGTTATCGTGGCATTTCAGCGACAGGCCGCGCCGCCACCGGCTTTTGCGCTGCACCGCAGCATGCTTCAGGGCCATTAAAACGACATTATTTCGCAAGCCGCCAAACTATTTACTTTCGTTTTACTTTCGTATTTGACTTTTCGAAATTTAGTATTTATGCTTTCTCCAACAAACACTTTACTGACCTCTCATGACTACCCTTCTTCAGCGTGACATTCAAACCTGGCGCGACATCGGCGGCCTGCACACGGCCGAGGAAATCGCCCACCAGCCAGCTATCTGGCGCGCGCTGGCCACCATCTTGCGCAAAGAGCAAGCGACACTGGCCGCCTTCCTCGGCGACGCGCTGTCGAACCCCCAACAACGCGTCATCCTCACGGGCGCCGGCAGCTCGGCCTATGTGGGCGAAATCGTCGTCGATACCCTGAATGCGGCCTGGCCCGCGCAGATCCGCGCCATCGCCACCACGACTTTGCTGACGCACCATGAGCTGTACCTGGAAGCGGATGCGCCCACCCTGCTCGTCTCGTTTGCCCGCAGCGGCGACAGCCCGGAAAGCCTGGCGGCCGTGGAATTGCTGCGCCAGGTCGTGCCCGGCGCGCGCTTTCTGAACATCACCTGCAATGCGGACGGCAAGCTGGCGCGCCAGGGCGCAAACGACAGCAATACCTATAATCTGCTGATGCCGGAAGGCAGCTGCGACCGCGGCTTCGCCATGACCAGCAGTTTCAGCAGCATGCTGCTGGCGGCCCTGTCGGTACTGGGCAAGGATACTGATTTGTCGCGCCTGGACACCCTGGCACAGCTGGGCGAACACGCCTTGCACGACTGGTCTGCCCCCGTGGCGGACCTGGGTTCGACACCGGTGCGGCGCGTCGTCTACCTGGGCAGCGGCCCGCTGGAAGCGCTGGCCAAGGAAGCGGCATTGAAGATCCTGGAATTGACGGGTGGCCGCGTGATGGCGATGGCGAATACGCCGCTGGGCTTCCGCCACGGCCCGAAATCGGCCGTCACCACGGAGTCGCTGGTGATCCTGCTGCGCAGCAGCAAGCCGCTGGCGCGCCAGTACGAAGACGACCTATTGAAAGAACTGCAGCGCGACAGCGTGGCGCAGACGTGCCTGACCGTCGGTATCGGCGGTGACTTATCTGCCGATGCGCCGGCCTGGCCCGACGCCTGGCTGGCCCCGCTGTGGCTGCTGATGGCGCAGCAATATGCGCTGCACCAGTCCGCACTGCTGCAACTGCGCCCCGACAATCCATTCGCCGGCGGCATCGTCAACCGTGTCGTGCAAGGCGTCACCATCTATGGCCATGACCAATTCTAATCACACAGCCGGCTACCACGGCATCGACATCGGCGGCAGCAAGATAGAGCTGGTCGCCTTTGCCGACCGCGATGGCGCGCTGGAAGAAGTGTTCCGCGAACGGGTCGCCACGCCCGGCGACGATTTCAACGCCTTCGTGCAAGCCATCACCGGCCTGGTGGCACGCGGCGACGCGGCGCTGGGCACGACGGCGCCCGTCGGCATCGGCTTGCCCGGCGTGATCGACAGCGCCAGCGGCCGCCAGCTCAGTTCCAACGTGCCGGCCCTGAACGGCCGCCTCGTGGCGCAAACCCTGCAGCAAGCCTTGCAGCGCCCTGTCGCCATCGGCAACGATTGCCAGTGCTTCGCCCTGTCGGAAGCGCAAGGCGGCGCGGCCGACAATGCCGCCAGCATGTTCGGCGCCATCCTCGGCACGGGCGCCGGCGGCGGCTATTGCGTGGGCGGCCAGCTGTTGCGCGGCTTTAACGGCGTGGCCGGCGAATGGGGCCACTGGAGCCTGCCCGCCACCCTGATGGCGCAGCATGGCCTGGCCGGTTACGACTGCCCGTGCGGCAAGGCGGGCTGCCTCGAGCGCTATGTCTCCGGCCCCGCCATGCGCAAACTCCACGCGCACTTCGGCGGCGACGGCGCCGAGCCTCTGGCCATCGTGGCGCGCGCCAACATGGGCGACGCCGTGGCCCAGCGCACGGTGGCCGTGCACCTCGACGTGCTGGGCCACGCGCTGGCCGGCCTCGTGCTGGCCTACGACCCGCACGTCATCGTGCTTGGCGGCGGCTTGTCCAAGCTGCCGCATTTGTACGACAAGCTGCCGGCCGCCGTGAAGCGCCATCTGTTCCCCGGCGTGCACGTGCCGCCCATTCTGCCGCCCCGCTTTGGCGACGCCGGCGGCGCGCGCGGCGCGGCCCTTTTGATACGACAACATACAAAGGCGTAACCATCATGAAACAAGCGGAAAACCCGACTTTTACCCTGTCCCCGATCCAGCAAGTGATCAAGGCGCACCGCCGCGGCGAGCGCGTGGGACTGTACGCCGTCTGCTGCAGCCACCCGAGCGTGCTGCGCGCCGCCATGCGCGTGGCCAGCGAGTACGACACCGTGCTGCTGGTCGAGGCGACGTCGAACCAGGTCGACCAGTTCGGCGGCTACACGGGCATGACTCCGGCCGTTTTCCGCGACACCATGCTGGCACTGGCCCGCGAACAGGGTTTCCCCGCCAGCCGCCTCGTGCTGGGCGGCGACCATTTGGGCCCGAACGCCTGGCAGCACCTCGATGCGGCCACCGCGATGAACCACGCCGAAACCCTGATCGCCGCATATGCGTCGGCCGGCTTCCATAAGATCCACCTCGATTGCAGCATGCGCTGTGCCGACGATCCCTTGCAGCTCGACGATGAAACCGTGGCCGCCCGTTCGGCGCGCCTGTGCATCGTCGCCGAGGAAGCGGCGGCCGCCGCCGGCTTCGCGCCGCCCGTCTACGTGATCGGCACGGAAGTACCGGTTCCCGGCGGCGAAGCGTCGCTGGCGCAAGCGGGCGCCGTCACCAGCCCGCAAGCGGCGCGCCGTACGCTCGACGTGCACCGCCGCGCCTTCCTCGACAAGGAATTGCATGGCGCCTGGCGCCGCGTCATCGCCATGGTGGTGCAGCCGGGTGTCGATTTCGACCAGAGCAGCATCCAGCATTACGATGCGGATGCCGCCGCCGAACTGTCTGCCTTTGTCGCCGAGCAGCCGGGCCTCGTGTTCGAAGCCCATTCCACCGACTACCAGCGCGAAACGGCGCTGCACGCCATGGTGCGCGACCATTTCGCCATCCTGAAAGTGGGCCCGGCCGCCACCTTCGCGCTGCGCGAAGCGCTGTTCGCCCTGTGCCAGATCGAGGAGGAACTGCTGCCGGCGCACGCCACCTCGCAGCTGATGCAGGTGCTCGACGACGTGATGGTGGCCAAGCCGAAGAACTGGATCAAGCATTACCTGGGCACGCCGGACGAGCAGCGCCTGATGCGCCGCTACGGCTTGAGCGACCGTTGCCGCTATTACTGGGGCGAGCCGGAAGTGGCGGCCGCCGTCGGCAAGCTGCTGGCCAACCTGGATACGGTGGCCATTCCGCTGCCGCTCCTGAGCCAGCATTTGCCGGAACAGTATCTGGCCGTGGTGCAGGGCAGCTTGCCGGCGCAGGCGCAGGCCCTGATCGAGCACAAGATCGGCAGCTTGCTGGCGCAATATGCGCGCGCCTGCAACCGTAATGCGGCAGTCCCCGTCATTGCCGAAGCGGCAATCTGTTAAGCTCGGTATTTTCACTTTTTACCGAGCCCGCCACCATGCGAAATACCAGCCAACGCCGTGAATCCATCCTCCAAATGCTTGCCCAGCAGGGCTCGGTGCAAGTGACCGACTTGGTGGAAAAGCTCGGCGTGTCCGCGGTCACCATCCGCAGCGACTTGAATGCGCTGGAAGCGCAAGGCATGGCCACGCGCAGCCACGGCGGCGCGACCCTGACGCGCACGCCCCCGCTTGAACACACGATACGCCAGAAGGATGCCATCAACCACGAGCAGAAGGAGCGCATCGGCGCCTATGCGGCGCGGCTGGTGGAACCGGGCGACAACATCATCATCGACTCGGGCACCACCACCATCTCGCTGGCGCGCCATCTGCGCGATGCGACGGGCGTGACGGTGGCCACGAATGGCCTGAACATCGCGTGGGAACTGGCCGACGCGCCCGGCGTGGACCTGATCCTCACGGGCGGCCTGCTGCGCAAGCAGTCGCTGTCGATCCAGGGCAGCCAGGCGGAAACCTGCTTGCAGGCCTACAGCTTCGACAAGCTGTTTCTGGGCGTCGACGGTTTCGACCTGCAGTTTGGCGTGACCACCCACCACGAAGCGGAAGCAAGCCTGAACCACAAGATGGTGGAACGGGCCAAGAAAATCATCGTCCTCACGGACGCCTCCAAGTTCGGCCGCGTCAGCCTGCACCGCATCGTGCAGCTGGACCGGGTCGATACCGTCATCACCGATGCCAGCATCAGCCAGGAGTACCGCGAAGGGCTGCAAAAGCTGGGCATCGAACTTTTTATAGCGGAATAACACATGCTGAGCGGCAGAATCCTTACCCCATCTGGCTGGATCACGGGCACCATCACCTTTGACCAGCGCATCGTCCAGATACAAGAAGACCCTGCCGCCGACAGCGCGCTGACCATCCTGCCCGGCTTCATCGACCTGCACGTGCATGGCGCGGCCGGCGTCGACATCATGGAAGGCGGGAACGCGGGCGCCACCGTGGCGCAGGTGCACGCGCGCCACGGCACCACGGCCCTGCTGGGCACGACCCTGACGGCGAAAGAACCGTCGATCCTGCGCGCCCTGCAAGGCCTGGCCGGCGTCATCGCCGAGCGCCCCACCAACGGCGCGCGCATGCTGGGCGTGCACCTGGAAGGACCGTTTTTGAATTTGCACCGCCTGGGCGCGCAGCCGCCCGACGTCGTGCAGGCCAGCCTGGCGCTGGTGCAGCGCTTCCACGCCATCGCCCCCATCAAGGTCCTGACCATGGCGCCGGAAATCCCAGGCCATTTGGAACTGATCCCGCAGCTGGCGGCTATGGGCATCCGCGTGCAGATCGGCCACAGCGCCGGCACGTATGACGAAGGCGTGGCCGCGCTGAACGCCGGTGTGTCCGGCTTTACCCACCTGTACAACGGCATGACGGGCATGACACATTACGACCCGGGCATGGTCGGCGCGGCGCTGGCGCACGCCGAATACGCGGAAATCATCCCCGACCTGCAGCACGTGGCCAAGGGCGCCCTGCGCGCGGCCCTGCGCGCCATCCCGCGCCTGTACGGCGTGACGGACGCCACCTCGGCCACCGGCATGCCGGACGGCGAGTACGGCCTGGGCACGCAGCGCGTCTACAAATGCCTGGGCTGCGTGCGCCTGGCCACCGGTTCCCTGGCCGGCAGCGTACTGACCATGGACCAGGCCCTGCGCAATTTCGTCGACCTGGGCCTGGACCTGGCCGACGCCTCGAACCGCTTGTCGCTGTACCCGGCCGACTACCTGGGCGAGTCCGACCGGGGCCGATTGGCGCCGGGCGCCTGGGCCGACATCGTCGTCCTCGATTCCACACTACAGCCAGTGTCCGTCTTCGTCGAAGGCACGGCCATCGATCTTTCCACCCGCTAGACCACCTCAACTTACCTCAACCCCGTCCCGGAGTTACCATGCACGACACGTCACACAAGGCCCCCGTGTGGGCCATGCGCTACCTGCTATTTATTGCCGGCATGGGGGGATTGCTGTACGGCATAGACATCGGCATCATCGCCGGCGCCCTGCCCTACCTGGAATCGACGGCCTCCGTGGCATGGAAACTGACGGCCCAGCAGCTGAGCTTTATCGTCGCCGCCGTGCTATTGGGTTCCGTGCTGTCGTCGCTGTTCGCCGGCGCCCTGGCCGACCTCTTGGGCCGGCGCTGGGTGATGTTCCTGGCCGGCGCCCTGTTCAGCGCCAGCATCCCGCTGATCGCGCTGGCCGACGGCTACACGCCGCTGCTGCTGGGCCGTCTGCTGCAAGGCATCAGTGGCGGCTTGATCGGCGTCGTCGTGCCTTTGTACCTGGCTGAATGCCTGCCCGCGCAGCAGCGTGGACGCGGCGCCGCCCTGTTCCAGCTGCTGCTGACCATCGGCCTGGTGGCCGCCGCCCTGATCGGCCTGATGCAGGCGCAGACGGTGGAAACGGCCACGCAGGCCGCGCAGGCGTTGCCGGAAGCGGGCCGCGTCGCCGCCATCTTCACGGCCAAGGACCAGGCCTGGCGCAGCATCTTCTGGGTCTGTTTGACGCCGGGCCTCGTGTTTACCGTCGGCGCCCTGCTGCTGGCCGAGTCGCCGCGCTGGCTGGCGCAACGGGGCTGCATCGAGCAGGCGCGCCAGTCGCTGCTGCGCACGCGTTTGCCCGCCGCCGCCGACATCGAACTGCGCGAGATGCAAGATACGCCCGAGAATACGGCCAAGGCCAGCGGCAAGGCGAAAGACCCGCTGCTGAGCCGCCGCTACGTGCTGCCCTTCCTGCTGGCCTGTTTGATCCTCGCCTGCACGCAGGCGACGGGCATCAATTCCATCCTCGCCTATGTCGTCAATATCCTGAACCAGGCGGGCCTGTCGGGCGCCTCGGCCAACATGGCGGACGTCTTACTGAAAGTACTCAATGCCGTGATGACGGTGGTGGCCGTACTGCTGGTCGACCGCAAGGGCCGCAAGTTCCTGCTGATGCTGGGCACGGGCGGCATCGTCGTCTCGCTGCTGGCGGCCGGCCTTCTGTTCCGCGGCGCCGAAGCCCACCTGGTCGACGTGCGCCCCGCCATCGCGGCGCAAGTGCAGGCCGATGGCCTGGCCTTGCAGCTCGATGCGGCCGCCTTGACGGCCCTGGGTGCGGCGGCCGACGGCACGCCGCAGCAGCTGACCATCGCCTACGCCTACGGCCCGTTCACGAACGTAAAAAGCTTGCGCAGCGACGACGCCGTGCTGCGCCAGGTGACGATCGCCCGCGACGAGGCCGTGCAGCCCGACAGCGTGATTGGCGTGTTCTTCCGCAAGCTGCACCTGAACCCGTTCGCCGACCCGGCCGCCGGCCGCGAAGCGCCGCTGCGCATCGAGAAGGCCAGCCTGGGCCCCGTGCCCTCGTCCACGCACGGCTGGCTGGTGGCGATCGCCATCTGCGTGTTCGTGTCCAGCTTTGCCGTGGGACCGGGCGTGTGCGTGTGGCTGGCCCTATCCGAACTGATGCCGACGCGCATCCGCTCGAACGGCATGAGCATCGCGCTGCTCGTCAACCAGTTCGTCTCGACGGTGATCGCCGCCATCTTCCTGCCGACCGTGGGCTTGCACGGTTATTCGACCCTGTTCTTCTTCGGCGCCGGCTGCACGGTGCTGTACTTCCTGGCGGCCGCCTTCCTGCTGCCGGAAACCAAGGGCAAGACCCTGGAAGAGATCGAAGCGCACTTTGCCAAGTAAGCCAGAGTAACCAACTGTAGCAGTCTCCTTTCCAGCCCCGGCTCACCATCCGGGGCTGTTTTTTTGCCGGCCGGACAAGTTTGCGGGGCTGGCGCGCACGGCACCATACGGTTTTCCTTCTGGAATCCCGGGCGCGTGGGCTAGAATCTGGCTGCGTCGTGCTACTCACGAGGCGGCAATGGCGCCATGACAAAAACCACCAGGAGACACAGTGAGCTTATTTAGAACCAAGAATTTGGATGACATGATCGCCCACAGCAAGAAACCGGGAGGTCTGGCGAAAGTGCTGGGGCCCTTCGACCTTGTCCTCATGGGCATAGGCGCCATCGTCGGCACGGGCATTTTTGTGCTCACCGGCACGGGCGCCCTGACGGCCGGGCCCGCCTTGTCGCTGTCGTTCGTCGTGGCGGCCGTCGCCTGCTGTTTCGCCGCCCTGTGCTATGCGGAATTCGCTTCCACCGTGCCCGTGGCCGGCTCCATCTATACCTACAGCTATGCCACTTTGGGCGAGCTGGCCGCCTGGATGATAGGCTGGGACCTGCTGCTCGAGTACGGCCTGGCCGCGGCCGCCGTCTCCGTCGGCTGGTCCGGCTACTTCCAGTCGCTGCTGTCGGGCTTTGGCATCGCCCTGCCCGTCGCCCTGACGGCGGCGCCCGGTGCCCTGCCTGGCGTGACCACCTTCATCAACCTGCCGGCCCTCGTCATCATGCTGCTGCTGACGGCCATGCTGGGCTGGGGCGTGCGCGAATCGGCGCGCCTGAACAACATCATGGTCGCCATCAAGGTAGGCGTGGTCCTGCTGTTCATCATCTTCGGCGCGCGCCACGTGCAGCCGGCCAACTGGCAGCCCTACATGCCGTTCGGCTACCACGGCATGCTGAGCGCCGCCGCCCTCGTCTTCTTCGCCTTCATCGGCTTTGACGCCGTCACTTCGGCCGCCGAGGAAGTCAAGAAACCGTCGCGCGACCTGCCGATCGGCATCATAGGATCCTTGGCCGTGTGCGCCGTGCTGTACGTCGTGGTGTCGGCCATCATGACGGGCATCGTGCCATATCAAAAATTCCTCGGCGTCGACCATCCCGTCTCGCTGGCCCTGCAGTATGCGGGCGAAAACTGGATCGCCGGCTTCGTCGACCTGGGCGCCATCCTCGGCATGACCACCGTGATCCTCGTGATGGCCTTCGGCCAGACGCGCATCATCTTCGCCATGTCGCGCGACGGCTTGCTGCCCAAGCGCCTGTCGACCGTGCACCCGCGCTTCCACACGCCGTTCTTCGCCACCTGGCTGGTCGGCATCGTCTTCGGCCTGATCGCCGCCGTGATCCCGCTCAACATCCTCGCTGAGCTGATCAACATCGGTACCCTGGCCGCCTTCACCATGGTCTCCGTCGCCGTCGTGGTGCTGCGCAAGAAGCGTCCGGACCTGCCGCGCGCCTTCCGCTGCCCTGGCGTGCCGTACGTGCCGGCGCTGGCCGTGATCCTGTGCGTGGGCCTGATGACCTTCCTGAGCTGGGTCACCTGGGTGGCCTTTACCATCTGGCTCGTGATCGGCCTGGTCATCTACTTCGGCTACGCGCGCCGCCGTTCGCTGCTGCATCCGCAACAGTAATCCCTCCACTGCGCCATCGCAGTAAGATGGCGGTCTCGCAACCCCGCAGACCGCCATCGATGCAACGCTCCCCCGACCTCATCAAACAGCTGGACCACAGCACGGACCAGCTCAAGCGCGCGCGCCTGCGCAACATGCAGTGGCTGGCCGTTGGCTTGCTGCTGCTCGCCGCGCTGGTCTTTGCCGTGGCCCGCTCGCAGCGCGGCGGCCACCCGGCCTGGGGCTATGTGGAAGCGTTCGCCGAAGCGTCCATGGTGGGCGCGATCGCCGACTGGTTCGCCGTCGTCGCCTTGTTCCGCCACCCGCTGGGCATTCCCTTGTGGCATACGGCCATCATCCCGAACAGCAAGGCCGACATCGGGCGCAGCCTGGGCGCCTTCGTGGAAAACCATTTCATTACCGAGCAAGGCATCGCCGAGCGCATCGCGCAAGCCGACCCCGCCGCGCGCCTGGGCGCCTGGCTGGCCGACGAAGCCCACGCGCGGCAGCTGGGCATGGCCAGCGCCGGCGTGGCGAAACAGCTGCTGGCGATGGCCGACCACGACAAGCTGGGCCACCTGCTGCGCGAACAGGCCAGCGGCTACCTCGGTCAATTGAACCTGTCGGACGTGGCGGCCGACTGCATCGATGCGCTGATCGCCGACGGCAAGCCGCAAGAATTGCTGGACTTCCTGCTCGACCGCGGCGCCGCCTACCTCGACGACGAGGCGCACCACGCGGCCATCGGCGACTTCGTGCTGGGCGCCTTCCAGATCGAGAACGCGCTGATCAAAAAAGCCGTGAAAGCGTACGAGCCGCGCATGATCGCCTCGCTGCAAAAATTCGCCATCGCCGTGCGCATCGATCCCGATCACCCGCTGCGCCAGCGCATCGCCGGCTGGATCGCCGACAGCGCGCTGCACCTGAAGGCCGACCCGCAGTGGCAGGACACGGTGCGCCGCTACCAGTTGCAACTGATCGCCAGCGACACGGTGCAAGCCATGCTGGGCGACGTGTGGAAGCACATCAGCACGCGCGTGCTGGCCGACCTGCACGCGGACCAGCCCGTGCTGGCGCAAGCCATCGCCAGCCTGGCGCGCAACACGGGCCGGGTGCTGGGCACGGACGACCATGCGCGGGCATGGCTGAACGGCGCCATCGTCGCCGGCAGCGGCTCGCTGGTGCGCCGCTACCGGGGCGAGGTGGGCGCCTTCATCGCCAGCCGCCTCGACTTGTGGAGCAAGGAAGAAATGAGCGAACGCATCGAACTGGCCATCGGGCGCGACCTGCAATTCATCCGCATCAACGGCACCATCGTGGGCGGCCTGGCCGGCTTGCTCATTTACGCGGCCAGCCAGGCGTTCTAAGCAGGCTTACCAGCGTGGCACGGCGCTGACCGGTGCCGCATGCGAAGGAAAATGCGGCAGCACTTCCTGCGCCAGCTCCCGCAGCACCTCGGCGGCCGGACGCCGGCCATGCTGGATGCCCAGTGCCGCATGGTTGACGCCCGCTTCCTGCCATTCCCCCAGCAGATCGATCAAGCCCTTGCGCCCCGTGCGCAGCACATAGCCGCTGCGCACGGGCGTGCGCGGATAGTCGGGGTCGTCCACCAGGTCCAGCCACTCATTGCACATGTGTGGGCGGAAGCCGCCATCCGGGATGCACTGGCGCCAGGCGCGGATCTTTTCCGCCAGCCGGCGCGGCCCGTCCGGCGTATCGGTCGCTTCCGGATACGTCAGCCAGCCATCGGCATGCCGCCCTATCCACTCAAGCGGCTGGCCCGAGGAACTGGTGACGATCAGGGGAATGGCGCCCGCCACGGGCTTGGGCAGCAGTTCGAGACCCTCGAGCTTGCCCAGCGGGCTGCTGACATCCACGGGGCCAGGGCGCAGCAACTGGCGGAACAGGTGCACGGCCTGCGCATAGCGTTCGCCACGCGTATCGTACGGCACGCCATATGCGGGAAATTCGCTGGCGCGGTCGCCCGAGGCCGTGCCCAGCACCAGGCGCCCGCCCGACAACTGGTCGATGCTGGCGGCCGCCTTGGCCAGGTCGATCGGATGGCGCAGGGTAAAAATGGCGCTGCCCGTGGCCAGGGCCAGCGAGTCCGTGCGCGCCGCCAGGTAGGCGAGATAGGTCCATGGGTCGAACAGCTGGCCCGCATCGCCGAAGCGCGGGTCGAACAGGGGAATATCGCGCACCCAGGCGGCGGCAAAGCCTTGCCTGTCCATGGCGGCGACCAGGTCGGCCTGGCCGGCCAGCGCCTGCATGTCGCCCTGGTAAAAGCGCAGCGGCAGATAAATGCCGAGGGTGAGCGCACCGGGCGCGAACATGCGGCGGTAGCCGCGGTGCTGGGTGAAGGCCTGCGACGAGGCGCCTTCCGTGTTGTCATTGCTCATGCTGTTCCTCGATAAAAATCAGGCGCCCGTGGCGGGCGCGGGGATAGTGACGCCCAGCTGCACGGCCGGGCGCGCCGCCACGCGGGCGTACCAGCTGCTGACGTGCGGCCAGGCGGATAAATCGAAGCCGACGATGCGGGCGATGTGCAGCCAGCCGAAGCTGGCGATGTCGGCAATGGAATAGTCGTCGCCGGCAAGGTAGGCGTTGGCCGCCAGGCGGCCATCCATGGCGATTAGCGCGGCGTCGCACAAGCGGCGAAAGTGCGCCGTGGCGGGCACGTTCGCGCCCGCGTCGGCGATCTCGAAATGCACGCGCTGGCCCAGCACCGGCCCCATGCTGGCCGCATGAAATTGCAGCCAGGTGATGGCGGCCCAGCGTTGCGCGGGCGCCTTGGGCAGCAGCCGCCCCGTCTTCTCGGCCAGGTACAGCAGGATAGCGGCCGACTCGAACACGGTGACGCCCGTCTCGTGGTCGACCAGCACGGGAATGCGCCCGTGCGGATTGCGGGCCAGGAAAGCGGGCAGCCGGTGTTCGCCCTGCTCAATGCGCACATGGCGCAATTGATACGGCAAGCCCAGTTCGGCCAGTGCAATCGTGGCCTTGAAGCCGTTGGGCGAGCTGTCGGTGTAGAGTTCAAGCGAACCCGCCGGGGATGTGATGCTGTGCATGGAGTATCCTGTCGATATAGTTTTACTGAAGTAAAATAAGCGTTGCAAACACCGCTATCCTCGCTCTTATCTTCGGAGAATGGAAACGATGATTTTTGCTGTCTTACTATAGAAAAACTATATCCATGAAACATCCATTACCGCTCCAGGCGCTACGCGCCTTTGTCGAAGTGGGCCAGCGCGGCAGCATCAAGGCCGCTGCCGAAGCGCTGCACGTGACGTCGGGCGCCGTCAGCCAGCAAATCCGCCTGCTGGAAGAACGGGTCGGCATGCCCCTGTTTACGCGCGAACGCCAGGGCTTGCGCCTGACCGAAGCGGGCGCCATGGTCCACCCCACCCTGCTGGGTGCCTTTGCGCAGATCGCCGGCGTCAGCCAGGCACTGGAAGACATGGGTGGGCGCCAGACGCTCACCGTCAGCACGGTCGCCACCTTTGCCGCCGCGTGGCTGGTGCCGCGCCTGGGCCGCTTCAACCAGCGCCACCCGCAAATCGAGGTGCGCGTGGAAGCCACGTCGGCGCTGGTCGACCTGCGCCGCGACAGGGTCGACGTGGCCTTGCGCCACGGCCTGGGAGAGTATCCGGGCTTGCAGGTGACGCGGTTAATGGCACCCGTGCTGGTGCCCGTCGCCAGCCCCGCCCTGATGGCAGGCCAGCCGCCCATTGCCACGCCCGGCGATTGCCTGCGCTACCCGCTGCTGCACGATACGGACCGCGCCGACTGGCCGTTGTGGCTGGCCGCGCATGGCGCCTCGGACGGCAGCGCGGATGCGGCGCGGGCGCTGCGCGGCTCGGCCTTCGAAGATGATTTTCTGTTGATACGCGCGGCCGAGGCGGGACAGGGACTGGCCCTGGTGCCGCAGCTGTACGCGCAGGAGGAAATCGCCGCAGGACGCCTGGTGCAAGTGCTGGACTTGCCCTGGCCCGCGCGCTTTGCCTACTACCTGGTGACGCGGCCCGACGCGGCCACGCGCCCTGCCGTCCAGGCATTCATGGCATGGATCCGCGAGGAGGCGCAGGCCGCGCGCTAGAGTCCATGCTCGCCTGCCGCGCACGACACCACGCCGCACATGGCGCTGAACGGCGCCGGCATGCCGGCGCGTCCCGTGGCGATGCAGGCCGCGGCCGGCACCACGGCCAGCAGCAGGGCCAGGTAAGCGATCGCCTTCAGGCGCTGCATCGATGCATGGCGCACCTGCGCCCCGTGTGGATAGCCCTTGCCCGCCTCTACGCTGCCTCTTACCGACATCTTCGTATGCATGTCCGTCTCCTCTATCCACAGTGAATGGTGTTGCTTCACTGAATTTTGCTACATAAATTTACCGAATACAATAAATAATTTCACGAAAAAATCATTTTCTCTTTCCGTGAGCAAACGAAACGAAGAAGAAAACTTTGCTCACCATAGGAAGAAATGGCCCAGCATCAGCTGTTTACGCCATGCGCCCCCGAACTTAGCTGTGTCGAAAATCAAAATAAAATCATGGAAATCACAATATTCGTTGAAATCATTTTTATTTGATGTATGATGAGTGCAAAGGAGCGCCCAGGGCGATTCGGCAGACCTCTTTGCGTCGACCGCCCGGCATCTCCACCTTCTTTGTAGGGGACAAGCAGATGAACAGAATCCTGGCCTTGCGCCTGCTCGACGCCGCCGATGACGCCGCCGTCATCATCGATGCGGGCTCGCGCATCCGCTATGCGAACGATGCCATGTATGCGCTGAGCGGCTATGCCGTGGGCAGCTTGCCGGGCCAGCCGATCGAGGCGCTGCTGCCCGACGCCGTGCGCGAGCAGCATGGCGCGCAGATCGGCGCGTATCTAGCCGGCTACAAGAAGTCCCGGGTGCTGGGCCACAAGCGCCATTTCGCCATTCGCCACCGCGATGGCACGATGCTGCCCATTGTGCTCAAGGCCATGGACCTGGGCACCCTCGACGATGAAAACTTCATGGGCGCCTTTTTCATCGACCAGCGCCGCGAACTGGCCATCGAGCAGCAGAACGCGGCCCGCTGGCAGCAGTTGCAGCGCATCGCCCTCAGCGATCCCCTGACCCAGCTACCCAACCGCCGCGCCTTCGAGATCGACGCCGTGCGCACGGCGGCGCGCTCCAGGCGCTCGGGCCACCCGATGACCATCGGCATCGCCGACATCGATTTCTTCAAGCATGTCAATGACCAGCATGGCCATGCGGCCGGCGACGCCGTGCTGCAAGCCATCGCGGCCATCATCCTGGCCCAGGCACGGGCCGCCGATGTCGTCGCCCGCGTGGGCGGCGAGGAATTCGGCTTGCTGTTCCCCCACACGGACCTGGCCAGGGCGCGCCAGGTGGCCGAGCGCATCCGCCTTGCCGTGGCCGCGGCGCAGGTCGATGTCGAGCACGCGCCCATCGCCGCGACGATCAGCATCGGCCTGGCGCCGCTGCCTGCGGACGGCGACTGGAAAGCGGGCTTCACGCAGGCCGATGCCGCCCTGTACCAGGCCAAGAAAAATGGCCGCAACCGCGTCGAGCAGGCTTGAACCCCGCCCGGCGATCCTCGCAGTCCCATGCAGTACGCAGCACCTGACAGGAGCAAGCACATGGAAACGACCACGACACATGCCGCCGCAGCGGGCCAATGGGCGCAAGCGGGCGCGCGGGAATTGCTGGTCTTCGGACTGGGCAAGGAGGAATACGCGATCGACATCGGCCTGGTGCAGGAAATCCGCGGCTACGGCGCCGTCACCCGCATCGCCAACGCGCCCGCCTTCCTCAAGGGCTTCATCCACCTGCCCGGCAGCATCGTGCCGCTGGCCGACCTGCGCATTGCGCTGGGCCAGGCCGAGCCCGCGTACGATGCCTCGACCGTGGTGATCATCCTCGTCTTCGCGCATGGCGCCACCGGCATCGTGGTCGACCGCGTGGCCGATGTGGTGCCGCTGGCGCCGGCACAGATCAAGCCGCCGCCGCAGCTGCACGGTTCGGCCATGGCCGGCCACGTGACGGCCATCGGCGCCCTCGGCGAGCGCATGTTGATCGTGCTCGACATGGACAGCCTGCTGGCGGGCCTGGGCATGCACGCCACGGGCGAGCTGGCGGCCTGAGCCAGCCACCGCCGTCCCGTCCGCCACCTGACCGCCATCCGCCGGAGACACCATGAGCATCCTGATCGTCGATGACAACGACACCAACCTGAGCCTGCTATCGACCCTGGCGTGCAAGGCCAGCAGCATCGAGACGGTCTGCATGAGCGATCCCGTCGATGCGCTGTACTGGTGCGAATCGCACGTGCCGGACCTGGTCCTGCTCGACTACCGGATGCCCAGCCTGTCGGGCAACGAGTTCCTCAGCATTTTCCGCAAGATGGGCGGCATGGCCGACATCCCCATCATCATGGTGACCACGGAAAACGACCGCGTCGTGCGCAAGCAAGCCTTTTCGCTGGGCGTCACCGAGTTTCTCACCAAGCCCGTCGACACCATCGAATTCAGCCTGCGCGTGCGCAATCTGCTGGCCCTGCGCACGGCGCAAACCATGCTGGCCGACCGCGCCAAGCTGCTCGAACACGAAGTGGCCCAGGCCATCGCCAACGTCACGGCCAGGGAGATGGAACTGGTCACGCGCCTGGCGCGGGCGGCCGAATTCCGCGACCCGGAAACGGGCGCCCACATCATGCGCATGGCGCGCTACTCGGCGCTGATCGCCAGGAACCTGGGCATGGATGCGCAGTGGCAGGAGCTGCTGCTCAAGGCGGCGCCCATGCACGACGTGGGAAAGCTGGCCACGCCCGACCATATCCTGCTCAAGCCGGGACGGCTCGACCCCGATGAAATGGCCATCATGCGCCTGCATGCGAAGATCGGCGGCCATATCCTGGCCGGCAGCGATTCGCCGCTGATCCGCCTGGCCGAGGAAATCGCCTGCGGCCACCACGAAAAATATGACGGCAGCGGCTATCCGGACGGCCTGGCGGGCGAGCAGATACCGCTGTCGGCGCGCATCGTCGCCGTGGCCGACGTCTTCGACGCGCTCAGCTCGGAGCGCCCGTACAAGCCGGCCTGGCCTCTGGCGCAGGCGCGCCAGTACCTGGAGGAAAACCGGGGCGGCCATTTCTGCCCGCTGTGCCTCGACGCCTTCCTGGGCGCCTGGGACGAGGTGCTCGCCATCCGCGACAGCCTGCCCGACCCCGTCCAGCAACACGCCCACCCACTGTAAGCGAGGAGCCTGCCATGCGCGTGCAACAACTGATCCTGAAAAACCGTGCCGACATCGATGCCGCCCTGGCGCCGCTGGCCGCCATGACGCCCGACCTGGTGCTGGTCTTCGGCGCCTGCCCCTATTTCGCCACGCCCGACCTCACGGCGGCGCTGCGCCGGCAGCTGCCCGGCGCCGTCATCGCCGGCTGCTCCACGGCCGGCGAGATCGCCGGCAAGCGCGTCCACGACGACAGCTGCGTCATCACCGCCATCCGCTTCGCCCACACCACGGTGGCGATTGCCGACGCCATCATCTGCGACATGGCCGATTCGCACGACACGGGCGAGCGCCTGGCGCAGGCCCTGCCGCACGATGGCCTGACGGCCGTCTTCATGCTGGGCACGGGCGTGGCCATCAACGGCAGCGCCCTGATCGCCGGTCTGCAGGCGAACCTGCCGCCTGGCGTGACGGTGTCGGGCGGACTGGCGGCGGACGGCGGCGCCTTCCTCCAGACGTGGACCCTGGGCCCGCGCGGCGCGGCCGACAATACCATCGTCGCCGTCGGCCTGTACGGCGAACGCATCCGCCTCGGCTACGGCAGCCATGCGGGCTGGGAAGCGTTCGGCCCCGCGCGCAAGGTGACGCGCTGCGTCGACAACGTGCTGTATGGCCTCGATGGCGCGCGGGCGCTCGACATCTACAAGCTGTACCTGGGCGACCATGCGCGCGACCTGCCCGCTTCAGGCCTGCTGTTCCCGTTTGAAATGCTCACGGCGGCGCATGAAAAAAGCAATGTGTTTCGCACCATCCTCGCCGTCGATGAAGAGCAAGGTTCGCTGACCCTGGCCGGCGACATCCTCGCCGACGGCTACTTGAGACTGATGCATTCCAGTACCAACCGGCTGATCGACGGGGCCGAGACGGCCGCGCGCGGCGTCGCCCCCCACGCCGATGCGCAGGGCGACCAGCTGGCCCTGCTGGTCAGCTGCGTGGGACGCAAGCTGGTGATGGGCGACCGGGCCGAGGAAGAGGTCGAAGCCGTGGCAGACCTGCTGGGCGGCGCGGCCTGCATCGCCGGCTTTTACTCGAACGGCGAAATCGGCATCGCCCAGCCGCATGGCGCATGCCAGCTGCATAACCAGACGATGACCGTGACTGTATTGAGCGAAGCATGAACCGCACCCTGGCACGCCAGTTGAACCGCGTCTGCGATATCGACTCGGATAGCGCCTGCGCCGCCCTGCTGGAACAGGCGCAGACACTGTGCGGGCGGGCGGACACGCCGCCCGAACTGGCCGGTTTTCTGGCCGGCTTGCCAGCCCTGCTGCAGCGCATCGACGGCGCCTACGAACAGTCCGAACGCGATCTGGACCTGCGCTCGCGCAGCCTGGAACTGAGTTCGAATGAACTGAGCATGACGAATGACCTGCTGCGCACGGAACTGGCCAGCCGCAACCGCGTGATCCAGTCGCTGCGCGTGGCGGCCGTGCGCCTGCTCGACAACAACGATTCCGGCCTGCGCCTGCCGCAGGAAGACGATATCGAAGGCCTGTCGGTGCTGCTGGCCGAGCTGGTGTCGCAGCAGGAACTGCGCCGCATCGAATTGCAGAACCAGCGCTTCGCGATGGACCAGCATGCGATTGTCAGCATCACGGACACGGCCGGCGTCATCATCTACGTCAACGACAAGTTCTGCGCCATCAGCGGCTTCGCGCGCGAAGAGCTGGTCGGCAAGACGCACCGCCTGATCAATTCGCGCGCGCATCCGGACGCCTTCTTTGCGCAGATGTGGCAAACCATTACGGCCGGCCACGTGTGGCACGGCGAAATCTGCAACCATGCCAAGGATGGCGGGCAATACTGGGTCGACGCCACCATCGTGCCCTTCCTCGACGCGGCCGGAAAACCCTATCAGTACATCGCCATCCGCACGGAAATCAGCGACAGCAAGCGCATGGCCGAGACCATCGCGAAAAGCGAGCGCGAATACCGCAACGTCGTCAACAGCCTCAATGAAGTGGTCTTCCGCACGGACCTGCACGGCGCCTGGACCTTCCTCAACCCCGCCTGGCACACCATCACGGGCTTTGGCGCCGCCGACAGCCTGGGCAAGAGCGTGCTGCAATTCGTCGATCCGCGCGACCGCGACCGCGCCGCGGCCGGCCTGTCCCAGCTGCTGGGCGGCCAGGTGGACAGCATGCGTCATGAAGCGCGCTACGTGACCCGCGATGGCGACGTGCGCTGGATCGACGTGTGCGCGCGCGCCGAACGCGATGGCCTGGGGCGGCTGGCTGGCATCACGGGCAGCCTGACGGACATCACGGAGCGGCGCCAGGCGGCGCGCGAGCTGCGCCACAACCTCAACTTCGTCGACGCGCTGATCGAAACCATCCCTATCCCCTTGTACCTGAAGGATGTGCAGGGCCGCTACCTGCGCGCCAACCGCGCCTTTTGCGCCTTCTTCCAGCTCGACCAGGCGCGCATCCCGGGCCTGACGGTGGCCGACATCCTGCCGCAGCAGCAGGCGCAGCAAGCGTTGCAGCACGACCTGGCACTGCTGCAGGACCGGGGCAACCAGTCGTATGAAGACCGGCTGACCGTCGGCACGCGGCAGGTCGATGTCCTGTGCAGCAAGGCGGCCCTGCTGAAATCCGACGGCAGCCTGCACGGCCTGGTGGGCACCATCGTCGACATTTCCAGTCAAAAGGCGGCCGAGCGCGCGCTGCTGCTGGCCAAGGAAGTGGCCGAATCGGCCAGCCGCTCGAAGAGCGAATTCCTGGCCAACATGAGCCACGAGATCCGCAC
Source organism: Janthinobacterium sp. HH104 (assembly GCF_001758715.1). Taxonomy (NCBI): domain Bacteria; kingdom Pseudomonadati; phylum Pseudomonadota; class Betaproteobacteria; order Burkholderiales; family Oxalobacteraceae; genus Janthinobacterium; species Janthinobacterium sp. HH104. The sequence goes on from NZ_LRIB01000060.1 coordinate 97,205, forward strand.
GCCGATGAACGGCATCCTCGGCATGACGGACCTGGTGCTCGATTCCGAGCTCGATGCCCACCAGCGCAAATACCTGGAAATCGTCAAGGCCTCGGCCGACGCCCTGCTGTGCATCATCAACGACATCCTCGATTTCTCGAAGATCGAGGCGGGCATGCTGCCCCTGGGAAGCATCCCCTTCGACCTGCGCCAGCTGCTGCAGGAAACCATGCGCGCGCACGCCATGCGGGCGCAGGCCAGCGGCCTGGAACTGGTGCTCGACGTCGACCCCGCGCTGCCGCACACCCTGCTCGGCGACCCGGGCCGGCTGCGCCAGGTGCTGACCAATCTCGCGGGCAACGCCATCAAGTTCACGCCGCATGGCGAGGTGGTCGTCAGCGCCCGGCTGCGCGCCAGCGGCGATGGCGTGGCCAGCCTGCGCCTGAGCGTGCGCGACACGGGCATCGGCATCGCCGCCGACATGCAGGAGGCCGTCTTCGACGCCTTCCAGCAGGAAGACGGGTCGACCACGCGGCGCTTCGGCGGCACGGGACTGGGCCTGTCGATCACGCGCCGCCTGGTGACGATGATGGACGGCGGCATCGGCCTGACGAGCGAACTGGGCAAGGGCAGCTGTTTCACCGTAGACCTGGCACTGCCCATCGGCGAGCAGCAGCCCCTGGCGCCGCCGCCCGGCGCCTCGCTGGCCGCACGCAACATCCTGCTGGTGGACGACAATCCCAGCAGCCTGACCATCCTGCGCCGGATCTTCGAGCACAGCGGCGCCACGGTCACCGCCTGCGAGTCGGGCGAGGCGGCGCTGGCGCACTGCCGCGGCGCCTTGCCGGCGGACTGCATCATCATGGACTTCGCCATGCCCGGCATGAATGGCTTCGACACGGCATCGGCGCTGGCCGCCCTGCCCCACTGGAGCCAGGCGCCCATCGTCATGCTGTCTTCCTGCGGCAGCCTCGGCGACGCGGCGCGCTGCCGCGAACTCGGCATTGGCGGCTACCTGCTCAAGCCTGCCAGCCCCGAGGAATTGCTGACCGTCGCCATGAGCGTGCTGGGCACCCGCCGCGGCATGCCCAGCGCCGCGCCCGTGGCGACGCGCCAGGCCGTACGCGAAAGCATGCCCGGCCTGGACATCCTGCTCGTCGAGGACAACGCCATGAACCGCGAACTGGCCACCGTGCTGCTGTCGAATGCGGGCCACCGCGTCACGCATGCGGCAAACGGCCGCATCGCCCTCGATTGCCAGGCCGCCGGCCATTTCGACATGATACTGATGGACTTGCAAATGCCGGAGATGGGCGGTTTCGAAGCCACCGCGCAGATCCGCGCGCGCGAAGCGCAAGGCATGCCGCGGAGCGTCATCATCGCCATGACGGCCAGCGCCCTCGAAGGCGACCGGGAACGCTGCATCGCCGGGGGCATGGACGACTACCTGTCCAAGCCGTTCCGCACGGCCGCCTTCCACAGCCTGATCGAGCAGCATGTGTTGCAGATAAACAAGCAGACACCGCGCTTCGGCTACGGCGCCGCGCTGGCCCAGGCCGACACCGACGTGATCGGCATCATCGGCGCATCGTTCCTGACCGGCTTGCCGGCGCAGCTGGAGGCCCTGCGCACGTCCCTGCGCGCGGACGACCGGGCCACCGTCAGCCGGCAGGCGCACACGCTGGCCGGCTTGCTGGCCAACTTCCGCGCCGCACCGGCCGTCGCCATCGCCGCCGCCATCGAGCGCGAAGCGGCAAAGGCGCCGCAGGGTGCGTTGCTGGCGCGGCTCGATGCGCTGGACGAGCAACTGCGGCTGTTTGTGCAGGAAACGGACACGGCCATCCAGGCGGCAAGCCACATGCTGCACGCATCCGGCCAAACTTGATGTAGATCATAATTTTTTAAACAAGCTCTTGCTATCCTGTAAAAAAATGACAGGAGCCCTGGATGAGCAAGACGCAGCCGAGCGAAGCGGCGCACGACGTTGAACATGAGCGCCTGGGCAGCGCCTGGCAAGGCGTGCCGGCGCCCGACTATCCGGAAAGCGCGCCGGAAGGCGCCACCCTGGACTTGCTGCTGAACGCCTGGCTGGGCAAGTTCACGGGCGGCATTTCGCCGGCCGCGCTGGGCAACGCCTATGCCGACTGGCTCAGCCACCTGGCGCTGGCGCCGTCGAAGCAGCAAACCCTGCTGCAGGAAGCGTGGAAGAAGATCGGCCGCTGGCAGCAATATGCCTTGCAATCGGCCATGGCCGGCGGCGCCTTCGAGCCGTCGTGCATCGCGCCGCTGCCGCAGGACCGGCGCTTCGACGATCCGGCCTGGCGGCGCTGGCCGTACAACCTCGTCTACCAGGGTTTCCTGCTGCAGCAGCAATGGTGGCACCGCGCCACCACGGGCGTGCGCGGCGTCACGCCGCACCACGAGGATGTCGTCACGTTTACCGTGCGCCAGTGGCTCGACATGCTGGCACCGTCGAACTTCATGCTGACCAATCCCGTGGTCCAGCAAGCGGCCCTCGAGAGCGGCGGCGCCAGCCTGGCGCGCGGCGCGCAGCACCTGGCCGAAGACTGGCAGCGCGCCGCCATGGGACCGTATGCGCCCGACACGCGCCGCTACAAGGTGGGCGGGAACGTGGCCGTCACACCGGGCAAGGTGGTCTACCGCAACGACTTGATCGAATTGATACAGTACGCGCCCACGACCGCCACGGTGCATGCGACGCCCCTGCTGTTCGTGCCCGCGTGGATCATGAAGTTCTACATCCTCGACCTGTCGCCGCACAATTCGCTGGTGCGCTACCTGGTGGGCCAGGGCCACACGGTGTTCATGATTTCCTGGAAAAACCCCACGCAAGAAGACCGCGAGCTGTCGCTGGAAGACTACCGCCAGCTGGGCGTGATGGACGCGCTCGACGCCATTGTCCGCATCACGGGCGCGCCGCACGTGCACGCAGCCGGCTACTGCCTGGGCGGCACCCTGCTGGCGATCGCCGCCACCACGATGGCGCGCGACGGCGATGCGCGCCTGGCCAGCCTCACCATGCTGGCCTCGCAGGTGGATTTCAAGGAGCCGGGCGAACTGTCGCTGTTCATCGACGAGAGCCAGGTCAGCTTCCTGGAAGCGGCCATGTGGAAACAGGGCTACCTCGATACGAAGCAGATGGCGGGCGCTTTCCAGCTGCTGCGCTCGAACGACCTGGTCTGGTCGCGCCAGCTGCGCCATTATCTGCTGGGACAAGACGAGCAGGACAGCGACCTGATGGCCTGGAATGCGGACGCCACGCGCATGCCCTGCCGCATGCACTCGGAATACCTGCGTCGTCTGTTCCTGCACAACGACCTGGCCGAAGGCCGCTACCGCACGGCGGGCCGCCACATCGCCCTGCCCGACATCGATGCGCCCATCTTTGCCGTCGGTACCCTGACGGACCACGTGGCGCCGTGGCGCTCCGTGTACAAGCTGCAGCTGCTGACCGACACGGACGTCACTTTTTTACTCACCTCGGGCGGCCACAATGCGGGCGTGGTCTCGCCGCCGGGCCAGCCACGGCGCAGCTACCAGCTGGCCACGCACGGCCACGACGCACCCTACATCGACGCGGACAGCTGGCAACGCGACGTGCCGCACCATGACGGTTCGTGGTGGCCCGCCTGGCAGGCGTGGCTGGCGCAGCGCTCCGACGCGCAAGTGGCACCGCCGGCCATGGGGCCCGGCCTGGGCGACGCGCCGGGCCGCTACGTGCTGCAAACCTGATACTGACAACCGAGCGACAACCGAGGAAAACGCCATGCCCTACACCACCCTGCTGGTCCACGTCGACAATTCCCGCCACTGCGCCCAGCGCATCCGCCTGGCCGTGCGCCTTGCCGTTGCCGACGGCGCGCACCTGATCGGCTCGGCCATGAGCGGCATCTCGCGCTACGCGTATGGCGGCGGCGTCAACGCGCTGCAGTTTGCGCCGGCGCAGATGCAGGCGCTGCGCACCCAGGCCAGCGAGGCCTTGCACGACTTCGAGCGCATCGCCCGCGAAGAAGGCCTGGGAACCTATGAAACGCGCTTCGTCGACGACGACGCGCAAGGCGCGCTGCTGCTGCAGGCACGCTATTGCGACTTGCTGATCCTGGGCCAGACGGATGCGCAGGATACGCCGTCGCGCGTCATCGCCGGCACGCCCGAATACCTGATGCTCCACTGCGGCCGGCCCGTGCTGATGGTGCCGCACACGCCGTCCGCCGCGCCAGCGGGCAACGCGCAGCATCCGCTGCTGGCCTGGAACGGCAGCGCCGAAGCGCTGCGCGCCATCACCGATGCGCTGCCGCTGCTGCAAGGGGCGCGGCAGGTGACGCTGGCCGTCGTCAATTCGCACGCCCAGCCGGCCGCGCATGGCGAGCAGCCAGGCGCCGACCTGGCCCTGTACCTGGCGCGCCACGGCGTCAACGTCGAGGTGCTGCAGCACGACACGCCGCCGGGCCAGGACGTGGGCACGGCCCTGCTGGCCATGGCGGCCCAGCGGCACTGCGACCTGCTCGTGATGGGCTGCTACGGCCACATGCGCCTGCGCGAAGCGCTGCTGGGCGGCGTCACGCGCACGGTGCTGCAACAGATGACGTTACCGGTGCTGGTGTCGCACTAGGCGGCAGTGCGGTCATTTTTCATCATGAACTGATCATGCAATATGATTGGTAATCAATAACAAACTTGGCGAACGCATGTTCAGACACTATTTGACTTTCCACTTGGCCTTGGCTTTGGCAGCAAGCACTGGCGCCAGTTCTGCAAGCCCCGGTAATCACCTTGATACAGGCTGCTTTGTCAGCGCGGCAAAAGGCGGCGCCATGTGGGAAAACCGCCTTAAAATGGAAGAAAGTGGCCTGTTTCGCGTCGATTCAGGGGTGAAGAATGAAATCGAAGAACTCTCCAGCACGTTTGGCGTTCGCGCGGACTTTGGTTTTATTAACGATCTGGATGGTGCGAATGCCTATGCCTCCCCGGGCCATGACGTCTATCGCGTCATGTTCGGGATCCGCATGCTGCACCGCATGAGCGGGACCTTGAACCCGGTCGAGGACAAAAAAATTCCGCAAAAATTCCCTGAAGTGTGGGAAGGGGCAATGGGCGGCGTCATCGCACATGAGTGGGCCCATGTATTGCAATTCAAACAGGGCCTGATATTTCCATCCCCCGTCACGCCATCGGAGCTACACGCGGACTTTCTGGCCGGCTGGTACATGGGGATGAAAGGCCAACGAATGAAAATTGCGTATGAAGAATTAAAGCAGGAATTTTTCGCCATGGGCGATACCAACTTCAACGATCGCGACCATCATGGTACGCCCGAGCAGCGCAGGCACGCCATGTCAAGCGGCTATGAACTGGCGACGTCCGGCATGCACGATGTACAACAAGCTTTTGACAAGGGAATGCGGCTATATGGTCTTTCAAAAAAATAAATGGCAACTGTCGCTGGCACTCATCGGCGCATTGAGCGTCGTTGTGCCGCATACGTATGCGGCAACGACCAGCGCATGTGAAGAAACCACCGTCGGCAGACCCTTGAAGGGCTTTGAATTGCCGAAAAATGCCAGGAATTCCAATGACATCATTGCCGTGCTCGGAGCGCCGTTCTTCGCGACCTACCTGGCGGAAGAACGCAAAGACGTCCTGGTGTATGTGGACGGTTATTTTCGTGGCGAAAAAAAAGTGATGAACTCGGCCGACCCCGCACTATATGAGGGATACTCAAGTTCGCAGGAAAGCTGTGGCGTGGCCTTGATATTCACTTTCTCGCCAGCAGGCATGGTGTTTAAAATGACGGCGTTGAAGATTGCCGACTTGACCAAGGCGCATGCCAGCAAATTTGCGGATACGACGTGGGCAAACGCGGCAAAAGAATAGGCCATGTCGACAATCCGGAATGGCTCCGGATTGCCATGCCCGCCGCTCATCCCCGCATCACCGGTTTTTTAAAATCACGCCGCTCATGTATTGATTCAGATCGCGGAAATCCTTCACGCTCCAGGCGTGCGGCGCAATCTTGACGCCATTCTCTTTCAGGGTTTTCGGAATCAGGTCGCCATTCGGGCGAAGGATGACCGACGAGACGATCACGCCCGGATAATCATTGAGCCGTTTCTTGAAAGCGGCGGTGGTCAGATCGGGGGTACGGGGGTTGCTTTTATTTGCCAGCGGCCCCGTTCCTCTGATTTCGGCTCCGTGGCACACGGCACATCGCTGCATGTAGAGATTTTTTCCATTGACGTTCTCCGCGAAGGAGGACGATGTGTGAAGCAAAGATAAAAGGCCCAGCGTAGCGGTAAATACTAATTTCATTGTCATGTAGTTTGTTATTGATATCAACGGAGCTGGCTCAGGGCAAACCCCGTCAATGCCGCTGCAACGCTCCAGATAATATTTTAACCGGGATTGCTCATTCACCAAGTGACGCCTGCGGCCAGTCCGGCGCCGGCTTCGCGGGAACGGCCTACAATAGCCAGGCTGGACACTGCGTGGCTGCCTGCTGACGGGCCGCGCGGCCTGTGTCGCCCCCCGTCGGCGCTACCGCCACAAGGAGTATTCGCATGAGCAAGCAAGCCACCATCGTCCTCGTCCACGGTTTCTGGGGCGGCGCCGCCCACTGGAGCCGCGTCATTGTCGAATTGCGGCGCCACGGCCACACGGCCATCCGTGCCGTCGAACTGCCGTTGACGTCGCTGGCCGACGACGCCGAGCGCACGCGCAAAATGGTGGCGCAAATCGATGGCCCGGTATTGCTGGTAGGACACTCCTACGGCGGCGCCGTCATCAGCGTGGCCGGCAATGCGCCGAATGTCGCGGGCCTCGTCTACATCGCCGCCTTCGCGCCCGACGCGGGCGAAAGCCCGGGCAGCATCACGCAGGAACACCCGCCCATCGGCGCGGCCAGCCTCGAGGGCGACAGCGACGGCTATCTGTGGGTCAAGCCCGAGCAGTACCATGACAGCTTTTGCCAGGACCTCGACGCGGAAGAAGGCGCCGTGCTGGGGGTGGTGCAGAAAGCGCCGCTGGCCAGCACCTTCGGCGACACCGTCAGCGACCCGGCCTGGAAGCACAAACCCAGCTGGTACCAGATTTCCAGCGCCGACTGCATGATTTCCCCCGTCAACCAGGAGCGCATGGCGGCGCGCCTGGGTGCCAGGAAGGTCATCACGCTCAACGCCAGCCACGCGTCGCTGGCTTCGCGCCCCGTGGAAGTGGCGGCGCTGATACTCGAAGCGGCAGGCGCGGTGGTCGGCGGGTAAGCGTGCTCCGCTACAGCCACCCTTCGCGCTTCAGCCGCCGGTGCAACCAGAAGCAGCCGGCGATGATGATGGCGATCACGGCCGGATAGCTGCCGCGCCACTTCAGCTCAGGCATGAATTCGAAGTTCATGCCGTACAGGCTGAAGACCATGGTGGGTACGGCCAGGATGGCGGCCCAGGCGGCCAGGCGCTTGACGACCTCGTTCTGGCGGATCGAGATTTGCCCCAGCGCCACCTGCATGGCCGAATTGACCAGCTCGCGCATCTGCCCCGCCGTATGCGTGACCCGTTTGACGTGGTCGAGAATGTCGCGGTAATAGATGCGATTTTCCTTGGGCACGATGTCGCCATGGAAACGGATGAGCTGGGTGCAGATATCGTGCAGGGGATTGACGGCCGCATCGAGCTTGAGCAGCTCCGTCTTGAGCTGGTAGAAATCCTGCAGCTTGTCTTCGGAGAGGCTGGGCTTGAACAGCTGCAGTTCATAGTGCTGGAAGCGGGCCTGCAAATGGTCGATGCAGGGCTGGTACTGGTCGACGATGAAATCGATGATCGAATACAGCACGTAGCCGGGGCCGCTGGCCAGTTTCTCGGGCACGCTTTCCTTGCGCTCGCGCAGCTTCGCATAGCCGGCCGAGGGGCCATGGCGCACCGTGATGATGAAGCGTGGGCCGAGAAAGACGTGGGTTTCGCCATAGACGATGGCCTCGCCATCGAGGGTGGCCGTGTGCATCACCATGAACAGGGTGTCGCCGTACTCTTCCAGCTTGGGCCGCTCGTGCGCGCCCTGCGCATCCTCGACGGCCAGTTCGTGCAAGCCGAACGCCGATTGCAGCGCCTGCATGGCCGTGGCGTCGGGGCTGGCCATGCCGATCCAGACGAAACAATCGGGGTCGCCGAGAAAGTCGCCCACCTTGTCGATGTCGAAGTGGGCGATCTTCTTGCCGTCGCGATACGCTTCGCAATTGACGACGGCGGCGTGGGTACTCAGGTCCATGTGATTTTCGGGCTACGATGTCGGGCCGTCAGTATAGCGGAATGACACTGTCACTCTGTTAAGTTGGCCACCGTCGCCCGCAACGAAGCTTAGAACAGGCCGAACAGCGATTTTTTCGGCGCCGCGCAGGCGGCGGTGACGGGCGCCTCGATTTCCTGCCTGGCCGCCGGATCCGTCACATCGAGCAGCACCTGCTTGCACTTGTTTTCACCAAGGAAGCGGAATTCCACCTGATATGTCTTGCCCGCTTCCGGCGTCAGCTGCAAGGTCAGCGGGCCGCAGGAACCGGCGCGCAAGCCGTGTTCGGCCGGCCAATCGGCGTAAGCCTGCACCCAGACCGGTACGCCCGCCGTCAGCGTCTTCTCCACTTGCGGCAACACGCCCGTCATGCGCCGCGAACGCTCGACCATCTTCGAGATAAACGGCAACAATTTCTCGCGCAAGGTCGTGGCGTCGTACACCTTGCCCGCCGGCGTGAAGTCCTTGCACTCTTCCTTGCTGCCACTGGTGCCGTAGTCCACCACCATCTGCTCGCCCGAGGATACCAGGCTCAGTTTCGCAACCGCGGGCACGGCGGCCGCTTCCGCAGCAACAGGCTGCGCCACCGGCGTTTCCACCGCCGGCTTCGCCACGACTTCGTCACCCGCCTGGGCCGCCCAGGCACTCACGCTGGCCGCAGCCAGCAAGACACTCAATACACCACGCACACTATCTTTACGCACAAGAAATCCAGATTCAAAGTAAGTTTCATCGAAAAATTAGTTAATTCAACATAACCAATATTGCCATAAAAGATAATATATTAAATATTTCCATATGGCAATTTTATAATGTGCGGTTTGCCTGCGCGTCGCGTCTCATCACGTTTCAATAGCGGTAGTTCAGGCTCAGCATCGCATTGCGCGGGTCGCCGTAACTGACCCTGCGGCCCGTGCTGATGCCGTAGTAGCTGCGGTCGGCCAGGTTGTTGAGGTTGAGCGACAGGGCCAGGCGATCGGAGACCTGGTAGCGCACCATGGCGTCGAACACGGCGTACGAGCCCTGGTGCACGGTGGTGGTGCCGCCGCGCACGGCCCGGGTTTGCTGCCAGGTATGCGATTGCCAGCGGGCGCCGCCGCCCAGCGTCAGGCGCGGCATCGGCTGCCAGGTGCTATACAGGCTGAGCTGGTCTTCGGGCGCCAGGGTATTGACCTTACCGGCAGCGTCGCGCGCGATCTTGTGCGTGTAGCCGGCCTGCAATTGCCAGCCCGGCATCAGCTGGCCCGACACTTCCAGCTCCACGCCGCGCGAGCGCACGCCGTCGATGGCGCGGTAGGCGTCCATGCCCGTCACCTTGTTCACGGCGTCGACAGACTCGGCAACATTATCCTGGCGCACCTCGAACGCGGCCGCGCTGGCGTTCAGGCGGCCGTTGAGGAATACGCCCTTCACGCCCGCCTCGATATTCTTGCCCAGCACGGGGTCCAGGGTCTTGTTGTCGACGTCGCGGCTGTTTTGCGGACTGAAGATGTCGCTGTAGCTGGCAAACGCCGTCAGGTTTGGCGCGAAGTCCCACGTCAGGCCCGCATACGGCGTGAAGATCGACGCTTCATCGATCTCGGCCGTTGGGTTGACGTAGGACGACAGGCGCCCGCCCATGATCACGTGCACGCCCTGCGGCAGCGAAAAGCGGCCCGTCGCATACACGGCCTTCTGGCGGATGACTTCGCGGGCCGTGTCCAGTTCCCACTTCGGCTCAGCGACTATGCCCCGGTAAGTATAGATATTATCGACCTTGATGAAGGAATACGGGCTGAAAACGTCGTCCGACTGCTTGCGGTAGGCGTTCGCGCCCACCACCAGTTCATGCGTGCGGCCCAGCAAGGTGAACGGCCCCTTGGCGTACACGTCGAGGCCATTGCTGGTGGCGTCGCTGTTGTACTGGCGCGCCGTGACGGACGTGCCGCTGCCGTCCGCCCTCGGGAAACCGTCCAGGTAGGCGACGGGCGCGTACAGGGCGTTGGCCTGGTGGATCAGGCGCAGATTCGCCAGCCAGCCATTGTCGAACGTGTGCTCGAGCGAGGCGAAGACGGATTTGGCTTGCGTCTGCTGCGTGCTCCAGGTGGGCGCGCCGTTGAACGAGCGGGGCATGGTGAAACGGTTGCCGTCCGCGTCGAACAGGGGCGCGCCGCCCCAGTCGCTATTGCGCGGCACCGTATGCTGGTAGTCGGCGCCCACGGTCAGCAAGGTGCGCGGCGACAGGTCCGCCTCCAGCGTGCCATAGGCCAGTTCGGAGCGGCGCTGGTAGCGGTCGACGAACGAGTGCTTGTCCTGGTACGAGGCCACGGCGCGCGCACGCACGCTGCCGCTGTCGTTCAGGGGGCCGCCCACATCCGCCATGCCGCGGTAATTGCTCCACGATCCGGCCGACAGGTCGGCCAGCGCGCGCAATTCGCGCGTGGGCTTCTTGCGGATCAGGTTGACCGTGGCGCCCGGCGTGCCGGCTCCGCTCATCAGCGCATTCGCGCCCTTCAGCACCTCGACCCGGTCGTACAGGTCCATATTGGCCAGGGACTCGCCCAGGTTCAGCGAAGCGTCGCGCGTCCACGGCAAGCCATCGTAGCTGAAATTGTCCAGCGAAAAACCGCGCGCATAGTAAATCGTGCGTTCGCTGTCGATGTGCTGCACGTACACGCCCGGCGTGTGGTTCAGCACTTCGCTCAGCTGCACCAGGCCGAAATCGTCCATCTGCTGGCGCGTGACGACGCTGACCGCGTGCGGCGTCTCGCGCGGCGACAGCACCAGGCGGTTCGCCGTGCTGACGGCGCCCGTCGTGTACGAACCCGTGTCTTCCGTCACCTGGCCCAGGTAATTGGTGGTGATGACCACTTCCGGCATCGTTGCCTCGGGATGGGCGGCGGCCTGTGGCGCCGCCGCTTGCACGGTATAGACGCCGCTATCGGTCTTGAGCAGGGCCAACTGCGTGCCCTGCAAGGCGTGGCGCAAGGCCTGCTCCGCCGTGAAATCGCCGTGCACGGCCGCGCCGCTGGCGCCGCGCGCCAGGTCCGCATCGATGGAAATGCGCACGCCGCCACGGCTGGCAATCGCGATCAGGCTGGCGTTCAAGGGCTGGGCCGGCACGTCATAGCGCACGGTGGCTGGCGCCATTTGCGCCGCTGGCGTTTGCGCCAGGACGGTGGGCGCGGCGCAGGAAAGTAACATTACAGCCAGGGGAATCTGGCGCATCAACAATGGTGGCATGCTGGGACTCTATCTTGTGGTGAAGGAAAAGTGGGGCTACACCAGGTATGAGTCGCGGCGCGCCAAAAGTGACAGTGCCGGCGCAAAAAAAAATGTCAGCCTGCCTTCAGGTCGATGCCCGTCCACCAGCCGCCGGGCCCCTGGCGCAAGGTGACAGGCAGGGTTTCGGCCAGCGCCAGCAAGGTGGCGCCGCTGTCGTCGAGCGAGTAATTGCCGGACACGCGCAGCGCCGCCGCCTGCGCCGTGATGTCGATGTAGCCGTGGCGGTACGGACGCAAGGCGGCCACCACTTCGCCCAGCGGCTGGTCGACGGCCACCAGCATGCCCTGCTCCCACGCCGTCGCCTGTCCTGGCGCCATGCCGGGCAGCAGGGTCAGGCGGTCCGCGTCGAAGCGCGCCGCCTGGCCCTGGCGCAGCACGCGCGCCAGCCCCTTGCCGGCCGGACGCACGTCGATATCGCCCCGCACGGCCAGCGCCACGGTGGCGTGCGCTTCGCGCCGCAGCATCAGCTCGCCGCCCGGCGCCGTCACCGTGCCGTGCGCGCTGCGCAGCAGGAATGGCGCATTTGCCGCATGCGCCACCCTGGCCAGCAGCTGGCCCTGGCGCAAGGTGACGTGGCGATGTCCATGCGTGAGGTCCGTATCGGCCGAGGAACGGGCATCCAAAGTCAGCACGCTGCCGTCGGCCAGCGTGTAGCGGCCCCGCTTGGCCGTGGCCGTATGCAGGTCGGCGCTCCAGTCCGGCAAGAACGGGCTGCCGCGCAGCAGCCAGGCGCCGCCGAACGCCGCGCCCGCCAGGCACAGGGCGCCCTGCAGCCACTGGCGCCTCTGCTCATCGTGCCGGGCGGCGCGCGCCAGGGTTTGCCCGACGGTCCCCGCCCCGCCCGCCGCCTGCAGCGGACCGACGCTGTGCTCGACGGCCTGCTCCAAGGTGTGCCACGCGGCCGCATGGCGCGCATCGGCGGCCAGCCAGCGGGCGAAGGCCTGATGCTGGGCCGCGTCCGCCTCGCCCGAACTCAGTTCGACCAGCCAGCCGATGGCGGCGTCCTGTACCGCAGCGGACATGCTCATGCCGGCTCCGCGGCGGCCAGGCAGCAGCGCAAGCCTTGCGCCATGTACTGGCGCACCATGCTGGCCGATACGCCCAATTGCGCCGCGATCTGTGCATACGTAAGGCCGTCGAGCTGGCTCATGAGAAAGGCGCTGCGCGCCTTGACGGACAAGGTATCGAGCGCGCGCGACAGCCGCTCCAGCGCTTCGAGCAGCACGGCGCGTTCCTCGGGCGATGGCTGGACGGCGTCCGGCAGCAGCGCCAGGGTGTCGAGATAGGCCTGCTCGATATCGCGCCGCCGCCACTGCTGCAGCAAGACGCTTTTCGCTACCGTCGTGAGATAGGCGCGCGGCTCGCGGATGGCGGCCAGCCGCCCCGCATGCAGCACGCGCACAAAGGTTTCCGAAGTGACATCTTCCGCCTCCGCCCGGTTACGCAGGCGTAACAGCAAGCGCTGCAGCAGCCAGCCCTGGTGGCCCGTAAACAGGCTGGCGGCCAGGGTGGCGTCATTCGAGGGAAAAGGCAAGGCAGACAAGAGCGGATCCGGCAGCTTTAATGATAATGATTCTCATTATATTGCAGAGACTGGAGCCTGTCCCGCAATTTTGCCATTGTTGTCAGACGCCGACAACGCAGCAGCAGCCTTGAATGACGAGGGATGCCGCAGCAGGCTAGGCCGTCGAGATGACCGCATTCAAGGCCCGCCGCAATTCCTTCAGCCGCGGCGGCTTGCCCAGCACGCAATTGACGTGTTCGGGATAGTCGCTGTCGGCCGCCAGACGCTGGCCCCAGCCCGTGAGCATGATGATGGGCGTGGCCGGCGAACACTGGCGCACGGCGCTGGCCACCTTGCGCCCGTCCACGTGGGGCATGCCCAGGTCCGTGATGACCACCTCGAAATCCTCGTGCCGGTCGCGTGCGGCCAGAAAGCTGTCGATGCCGGCCTGGCCCCCATCGGCGGACACCACGTCGTGGCCATCGATTTCCAGGATGTCGCGCAGGGACTTGAGCACCATCGGGTCGTCGTCCACCACGAGGATGCGCAGGCGCGGCGGCACGGCGTGGGCCGCGTCGGGCGCCGGCTCCCCCGCGTCCGCCGCGCAGGCGGGAAATGCCAGGCGCACCGCCGTGCCCTGCCCCGGCGCCGTGACGATGTCGATGCTGGCGCCATGGCGCTCCATCATGCCGTACACCATGGCCAGGCCCAGGCCCGTGCCCCGCTCGCCCTTGGTGGTGAAAAACGGTTCCAGGCAGCGGCGGCGCGTGTTCTCGTCCATGCCGACGCCCGTGTCGGCCACTTCGATCAGCACCTGGCCGGGCGCGCCCACGCCGGCCGTGCGCACGGTCAGGGTACCGCCATCGGGCATGGCGTCGACGGCGTTGAAGACGAGGTTGGTCAGCGCTTCGCGCAATTCGCCCACGCTGCCGGGCAGCATGGGCAGCGCGTCGGCCAGCTCCGTGCGCAGGGCGATGACGATGCCGCGCTGCTGCGGCATGTCGCTCCAGCGCGCACGCGTCAGATCCAGCACCTGCTGCACCACCAGGTTGGCGTCGATCGGCGAGAGCGCCAGTTGCGGTTCGCGCTGGCGGTAGAATTCGCGCATGCGCGCCACGGTGGCGGCCACGTCGTCGATGGCCCGTTCGATCACTTCCAGGCAATGCCGGCCCTGCGGACTGAGATTGGTTTCCGTCTCCAGCAGCGATTCCGTGTACAGGGCGACGGGGGAAATGGCGTTATTGATGTCGTGCGCGATGCCGCTGGCCATCTGCCCCAGCGCGCGCAGGCGTTCCTGCTGCATCACCGACTGCTGCGTCTGGCGTAAATCGTCATACGCGCGCTGCAGTGCGCCGTAGAGCTGCGCCTGGTTGGCCGCCAGCGCCACGTGTTCGCTCAGCTGGCTGAGGAATTCGCACTCGCCGCTGGTAAAGCTGTTTGCGGCGCGGCGTGCCACGATCAGAATGCCGAAGACCGTGTTTTCGGCCAGCAGCGGCGCCATGACGAGGGCACGCAGTCCCCCTTGCGCCAGGCGCTGCGGAAACGGAAACGCCACCCCGGCGATGTCGGCTTCATACACGAGCTTGCCGCGCACGCAGCTCGACAGTCCATTCTCGTCGATGGGAATGTGCGCGTGTTCGCTCATCATGAACGACTGCGCCAGCGCCTCGCTGCGCACGCCCACGCACGTCACCTGCAGCGCGTGCTGCGACGGTTCGTACAGGCAGATGCAGCTGAAATCGATGGGCAGCTGCTCTTCCAGGCTGCGCACCACCACCTGAAAGATGCTGCGCAAGTCCTGCCGCTCGCCGATCGAGCGCGTGATCTGCTGCAGCAGGTTCAGGCGCTCGAGCTGTTCATGCACCTTGCGCTTGGCCAGCTGGCGTTCGGCGATCTGCGTTTCCAGCGCGGCATTCGTGTGCGCCAGCTCGTCGCGCGAGACGGTGGTGCGCCGCAGCTTTTCCGTCATGCCGTCGAAGGCGCGCGCCAGGTCGCCGATTTCATTTTTGGTGTGCACGCCGAGCGAGAAGTCCAGCTTGCCGGCGCCGACGATCAGGGTACCCTGACGCAGTTTTTCCAGCGGTCCCGTGACGCTGGTGATGGTGAAGTAAATCAGACCGGCCACCAGCGCGATGATCATCCCGCCAAACAGCATCACGGCCACGTTGGCCCGCTGCTGCGCGTCCAGCACGCCTTGCCGGCTCAATTCGGACAGCCGCATCGCCTCCGAAATCATGCCCTGCACCTTGCCCATGATCTGGCCGGACAGGCGCGACTCCAGCTCGTCCAGCACTTCGCGCCGCTGCGGGTCCTGCCCCAGCTCGCGGTGATTCGCGACAAACAGATGGAATAGGCCGCCCACGCCGGCCAGGTCGCCCTGCAATTGCAGCAGCAGCGCGCGCTCCTCGCCCGTGCTGAAGGCGGGCGTGGCCAGCAGGCCCGATGACAGCGATTCGCTGCGCAGCTGCCACTGGGCCCGCGTGCGCTCGCCATGGTGCAGCGCATATTCGATCGACAGGTAGCGCAGCGACGTGACGGCTTGCAGGATATCGGCCGCCGCCTTGTTCTTCGCCAGTTCGCGCTGCATCGCCATGGTGGTGGAAAACAGCATGGCGACGATGATGGCCACGAGCACCACGCAAAACAGTTCGGCCAGCTTGAAACGCGTTACGATTTTCACGGTGGCCTTCTCAATGAATGACCGTCACGGCCGATGGCGCGACGGCTTCCAGGCCGTCCAGGTAGACGGCGTCGAGGAAGTTCGGCATGGTGCCGCGCTCGGCCAGCCGGTTCCTGATGGCCCAGCGCGCCTCGTCTTCCAGCGCCAGCAGCAAGCCCTGGTCGAGCACGACGCCGAAGCGGTAACCGTGCCAGGCCGCCTGCAGGCGCGCCGTCTCGCTGGCCGATGCCTTGGCAAACAGGGCGCGCGCGGCATCGGGCTGGTCCTGGCAAAAGCGGGCGCCGGCAATCAGCGCCCGCAGCACCTTGCGCACCGTGGCCGGGTGGCTGCGCACATAGTCGCCCGTGCCGGCCACGTTGAACAGGCCCGCATAGACATCCTCGCCATAGAAGATGGCCGCCTTGCCCGCGATGGCATGCGTCATGCCCGTCAGGAACGGTTCCCATCCGGCCGCCGCATCGATCTCGCCCCGCGCCAGCGCCCCGGCCAGCTGCTCGGGCGCGTAGTTGCGCAAGGTGACTTCGGCGGGCAGCAGCTTCTGGCGGTTCAAAAAGGCATCCAGCGTAAACTGGCCGGACGTGCCCAGGGTCACGCCGATGCGCTTGCCCTTCAGGCTGGCGGGCGTGGACACGCCGCGGTCCAGGCGCCCCACGATACCGTGGTCGCGCTCGGCCTCGAATATGCTGGCGATGATGACGACGGACTGGTTCCGCAGGCTGGCCAGCACGACGGGAATATCGGAAACCGTGCCCAGGTCGGCCTTGCCCTGCAACACGGCTTCCATCGACGCCTTGCCCGACGAGTACGGCTGCAGCCGCGCGTCGATGCCTTCGCGCGCGAAATGCCCCTGTCCGTGCGCGGCCAGGACGGGGCAGCTGCCCACGTAATCCGCATTCACGGCCAGGCGCAGCACTTCCACGGGGCCGGGCGGCGCGGCGGGACGGGCATTGAGCTGCCAGATGGCCACGGCAACCAGCGCCAGCAACAGCACGATGGCTGCCAGCCTGAGCGCCCGGCCGCTCATGCGCTGCACTGCGCCGTGGCCGACTCCAGCGCGCTGTTGACGGCTTCGGAAAACGCCGTTACGTCGATCGGCTTAGTGAGATAGCGGTAAAAGCCCGCCGCCAGCCCCTGGCGGATATCGCCGGGCCCGGCCAAGGCCGTCAGGGCGATGACGGGAATATGCGCGGTGCGGGCATCGGCGCGCAGCTGCTGCATGACTTGCGTGCCGCTGATGTCGGGCAGGTCGCTATCCATCAGTATCAGCTGCGGCACGTGGCGGCGCGCCATGTCCAGGCCCGTCAGGCCGTCGCCGGCCGACAGCAGGTCGAGATCGGGACGGAAATGGATCAAACCCGCCACCAGGGTCACATTCAGGGGATTGTCTTCCACATACAGCAGCGTCTTGCGGTCCGGCAGCCGTACCGCTTCAGCGGGCCGGGCAATGACGGACAGGCGCGCACTTTCCTGCGGTGGCTGGCGCGCCGGGCAACTGGCGATATCGAGCCAGAAGGTGCTGCCGCGCCCGGGCGTGCTGGTCACGCCCAGCCTGGCCTGCATGGCTTCGGCCAGGCGCTTGCTGACCACCAGCCCCAGGCCCGTGCCCTCCTCGTCGCGCGCATCGCGTCCCAGGCGGTTGAAGGGCTGGAACAGCGCCTCCAGCTGCGCCGCGCTCATGCCGCCGCCCGTGTCGCGCACGGACAGGCGCAGCTGGCGCGCGTCGACGGGCTGGCAATCGACGTGGATCTCGCCCTGTTCGCGGTTGTACTTGACGGCGTTCGACAGCAGATTGATCAGCACCTGCTTGAGGCGCGTACGGTCGGCCAGCACATGCACGCCGCCCGCTTCGACGAACGTCAGGGTGATGCCGCGCTTGTGCGCCAGCGGTTCCATCATTTGCCAGCATTCGTGGTAGATGTCGGCCAGGCTCACGGGTTCCATCGACAGCGACATATTGCCCGATTCGATCTTGGCGATGTCGAGAATGTCGTTGATCAGGGTCAGCAGATGCCGGCCGGCGCCGAAGATGTGCGAGGCAAAGGTTTTCTTTTCCTGCGCCGTCGAGGGGATGGAATCGGACATCAGCATCTGCGAAAAGCCCATGATGGCGTTGAGCGGCGTGCGCAGCTCGTGGCTCATGCTGGACAGGAAATTGGTCTTTTCCTGGTTTGCCCGCTCGGCCACTTCGCGGGCCAGCTGCAAATCCTTGTTCATGGCGTCGAGTTCGGCCGTGTGCTGGCGCAGCAGCAGTTCCAGGCGCGCATTAGCGATGCGCAGCTGGCGCGTTTCCAGCGCCCGCGCCAGTATCAGCAGGATGCCCGACACCTTGAACGGCTTGACGACGTAATCGAGCGCGCCCGCCTTCATGGCCTGCACGGCCGAGGCGATCGTGCCTTCGCCCGTCATGATGATGCAGGCCAGGTCCGGATCGATCTTGCGCGCCGCTTCCACCACGGCGATGCCGTTCATGCCCGGCATCATCAGGTCGACCAGCAGCAGGTCGAACGATTCGACGGCCAGCAAGGACAGCGCCGCCTCGCCCGAAGCGAGCCCCGTCGTGTCATACGCCTGGCCGCGCAAGGTGTCGCACAGCGCGCGCACATGCGCCAGTTCGTCATCGACGATCAGTATCCGCGGCGGCATTGATGAGCTGTTCATGCATTCTCCTGGCGGCATGGCATTGCGGGCCGGAAATTTTCCCCGCACCATGCGTTCCGAGCATAGCACTTGAAAATTACCAAAAATACACGCATTGTCACGCGCGCCAGGAAGGTGTCAGCTCATCACGGGCAGCCCCCGCAGCAGCTTGTCGAGGGTCAGCGGATAGTCGCGCACGCGCACCCCCGTCGCGTTGTAGACGGCATTGGCGATGGCGGCCGCCACGCCGCAGATGCCCAGCTCGCCCACGCCCTTGGCTTTCATGGGCGAAGACGTGGGGTCCGTTTCTTCGAGGAAGATGACGTCCTGGTGCGGAATGTCGGCGTGCACGGGCACTTCGTAGCTGGCCAGGTCGTGGTTGACGAAGAAGCCGCGGCGCTGGTCGACCACCAGTTCTTCCATCAGGGCCGCGCCCACGCCCATGGTCATGGCGCCGATCACCTGGCTGCGCGCCGCTTTCGGGTTCAAAATGCGCCCGGCCGCGCACACGGCCAGCATGCGGCGCACGCGCACTTCGCCCGTGTCGCCGTCCACGCCCACTTCGACGAAATGGGCGCCGAACGTCGATTGCTGGAATTTTTTATCGAGGTCGCCGTATTCCATATGGTCTTCCGCGACGACGTCGCCATGGTAGGCGGCGGCAGCGAGCGGCACGCTGCGCTCGCCCTGGCTCACTTGCCCATCGGAAAAGCGCGCCTCTTTCTCATCGAAGCCCAGCTTGACGGCGATGGCCTGGCGCAGGCGCACGCAGGCCGCGTAGACGCCAGCCGTCGAGCTGTTGCCGCCCCATTGCCCGCCCGAACCGGCCGAGACGGGAAAATCCGAGTCGCCCAGGCGCACGACCACCTTGTTCAAGGTCACGCCCAGCATTTCCGCCGCCGTCTGCGCGATGATGGTGTAGCTGCCCGTGCCGATATCCGTCATGTCCGTTTCCACCGTGATCACGCCATTGCCATCGAGGCGCACACGGGCGGCGGACTGCATGACGAGGTTGTTGCGGAAGGCGGCTGCCACGCCCATGCCCACCAGCCAGCGGCCGTCGCGCCGCGTGCCCGGCTGCGCCGCTCTCTCCTTCCAGCCGAATTCCACGGCGCCCGTGCGCAGGCAATCGATCAAACGGCGCTGGGAGAATGGACGGCTCGGTTTTTCCGGGTCCACTTTCGTATCGTTCAGGATGCGAAAGACGATGGGGTCCATTTTCAGCTTGTCCGCCATCTCGTCCATGGCGATTTCCAGCGCCATCATCCCCGGCGCCTCGCCCGGCGCGCGCATGGCATTGCCTTCCGGCAAGTCGAGCACGGCCAGGCGCATGGCCGTAATGCGGTTCGGTCCCGCATACAGCAGCCGCGTCTGCATCACGGCCGTTTCCGGCTGCCCCCCTTTCAAGTCGCCGGACCACGATTCATGGCCGATGGCCGTGATCTTGCCGTCGCGCGTGGCGCCGATGCGCAGGCGCTGGATAGTGGCGGGCCGGTGCGTCGTGTTGTTGATCATCAAGGGCCGCGCCAGGGCGACCTTGACGGGACGCTGGGCCGCGCGCGCGCCCAGGACTGCCAGCAAGGCTTCCGCGCGCACGAACAGCTTGCCGCCGAAGCCGCCGCCGATATACGGCGAAACGATGCGCACTTTATCCTTCGGTATGCCAAGCGTACGGGCCAGGTCGCCGCGGCCCCAGTCCACCATCTGGTTCGCCGTCCAGACCGTCACCCTGTCGCCTTCCCAGGCGGCAATCGAGGCGTGCGGCTCCATCATGGCGTGCGACTGGTCGGGCGTCGTGTAGCTGGCGTCCAGGCGCACGGGAGCATGGGCATAGGCGCCGGCGAAGTTGCCCGTCTTGCTGTCGGGCTTGCCATCTTTCGGCTTGGCGGCGCCGCCCTTGGCCCTGGCCAAGTCGAACACGCCCGTTTGCTCGACATACTTGACGTCAAGCAACTGTGCGGCCGAGCGGGCTTGCTCGAAGGTTTCCGCCACCACCAGCGCGATGGCCTGGTGGTAATGTTCAATGTCCGGCCCGCCCAGCAGCTTTGCCGTGTTCATCTTGCCTTTCCCCAGCTTGCCAGCTGATTCGGCCGTCACCACGGCCAGCACGCCCGGCGCGCGCCGCGCGGCGCTCGTGTCGATCGAGGCAATGCGCCCCTTGGCGATGGCCGCGCCGACGACATGGCCGTAGGCCGCATGCGGCGCGGCCTTGTTCTGTTCATATGCATACGGCGCCGTGCCCGTGGTTTTCAGGGGGCCGTCGATGCGGTCCGTGGGGCGGCCCACGATTTTCAGCTGGTCGATGGGATTGGTGGTCGCAGGTGTCGAAAATTTCATGGCGCTAGCCTTTCTTCGCTTGTGCTTGCGCCAGCACCGAGGCAATCGTGCGCTGCGCCAGGGTCACCTTGAAGCCGTTGTCGTCAGTGGGATGCGCGCCGGCCAGCAGGCGTTCGCTCACGGCGGCGGCCCCCTCGGGCATCGCCTGCTCGGCGGCGGCCACGCGCCACGGCTGCGGCGCGACGCCGCCCAGGGCCAGCCTGCCCGTGCCGTTGGGCAAGATGATGGCTGCCACGGACACGAGCGCGAACGCGTACGAGGCGCGGTCGCGCACCTTGCGGTAGACGTGCGTGCCGCCAACGGGCGGGGGCAAGGTGACGCTGGTGATCAGTTCACCGGGCTGCAGCACGGTTTCCACGTGCGGCGTGTTGCCCGGCAAGCGGTAAAAGTCGGCGATGGGGATGCTGCACGTGCTGCCATCGGCCCGCACCGTATCGATGCCGGCGTCGAGCACGCGCATGGCCACGGCCATGTCGCTCGGGTGCGTGGCGATGCAGGCATCGCTGCCGCCCAGAATCGCCAGCGGCCGGCTGAAACCGACTATGGCCGAGCAGCCGCTGCCCGGCACGCGCTTGTTGCAGGCCTGGTTCGTGTCATAAAAATACGGGCAGCGCGTGCGCTGCAGCAGGTTGCCTGCTGTCGTCGCCTTGTTGCGCAATTGCGCCGAGGCGCCGGCCAGCAAGGCGCGCGACAGCACGCCATAATCGCGCCGCACGGTGGCGTGCGCGGCCAGCGCCGTGTTGCGCACGAGGGCGCCGATGCGCAGGCCGCCATCCTTTGTTGCTTCCACCGTATCCAGCGCGAGTCCATTGACGTCGATCAAGTGTGCCGGCGTCTCGATTTCCAGCTTCATCAGGTCGAGCAGATTCGTGCCGCCCGCGATAAAGCGGGCGCCCGGCGTGTTCGCGGCGGCCGCCGCCGCTTCGGCCGGTGAAGTGGCCTTCTGGTAGCTGAATACCCTCATGCCGGCCTCCCCGCCACCTCGGTGATGGCCTCGATGATGTTGGAGTAGGCGCCGCAGCGGCAGATGTTGCCACTCATGCGCTCGCGCAATTCCTCGGGCGTCACTGAGGGGGCCGCGTTCAAGTCCGCGCTGACGTGACTGGGGATACCCTGGCGTATTTCTCCCAGCGCGGCGACGGCCGAGCATATCTGCCCCGGGGTGCAATAGCCGCACTGGTAGCCGTCGTGCGCGATGAAGGCAGCCTGCATCGGATGCAATTTCTCCGGCGTGCCCAGCCCCTCGATGGTGGTGACCTTGGCGCCATCATGCATCAAGGCAAGCGTCAGACAGGCATTGATGCGCTGGCCGTCGAGCATGACGGTGCAGGCGCCGCACTGGCCGTGGTCGCATCCCTTCTTCGTGCCCGTCAGTTGCAGGTGTTCGCGCAAGGCGTCGAGCAAGGTGGTGCGCGTGTCGAGTTCCAGGCTGTGGCGCCGGCCGTTGACGTCGAGGCTGACTTTCATCAGCACGGGTGGCGGAGAAACACGGGCCTGGGCGGCCGTATTCACCGCCCCCGCCGCGCCTGCCACACTGGGCACGGCGGCGGCCGTGGCCGACAGCGCGCCGGCGATCAGCAAGCCGCGCCTGCCGGCATTGATGTAATGGGATTCCGTCATCTTGCGCTTCCTCCTGGCTGTGGACTGGCTGGGTGGGCGCATGCAGGCCCGAAGCAGCAGTCTGACGGCCCGATTCTTACGCGTCTGTACGCAAACGAACGTTCAGCCTGAGGCCGCGCCGGGTCGTGCCGACGCCGCCCTGCGCCGCGTAGCCCGTGTGGCGGGCGCAATGGTCGAGCGCCTGGCGCAAGGCCGTATCGACATTACGCAAGGACATGCCGTGCCGTTCAGCCACTTCCTGGCGGGTCAGCTCGTCCACGCGCAGCGCTTCGAGCACTTGCCGGTGGCGCCGCGGCAGCAAATCGACAGCCAGCGCCAGCCGGCGCACGTCGGCCTGCAGCTCGGCCAGGCGTTCCGGCCCGGCCGCCGTATCGGCAAGGAAATCGACGAGGCCGGCGCCGCCCCCATCACCGTCGTCCGCATACAGCCAGGCGCGGTTGCGGCGCAGGCTGTCCATGGCCGCATTGCACGCGACGCGGAACACATAGGCGACGGGGCTGTGCGCCAGCGCAGCTCCGTCCGCGTCCCCGGCCGCCAGCGCGCCCAGGCGCAGCCAGGCGTCGTGCAGGCTGTCGCTGGCCAGTTCGGCGCAGCCCAGGTGGCGCGCCAGGCGCCGGTGCAGGGCCGCGTAATTACCCTCCAGCACCGCCTGCAGCTGGCTGCCCTGTCCTGGCGCCACGTCGTTCGCCGCCTGCTGCCGGGGGCGGATGGCCGGGCGGTACCAAGCCATGCCCGTCATGCGCAAGGGCAAGGCAGCCGTCATACTCACCAGGCCGGCCATCATGGCGACAACCTGCTGCGCTCTTGCGCCGTCAGCTGGCGCGTGGCCGATTCCGGCAGCGGGCCCAGGCCCAGCACGCGCACGGCGCTGCGCGGGTTGTAGTCGGCCGCCTCGATGCGCGCGCCATCCTGCGGCGCCGCTTGCGCGCTGTCCGGCGGCGCGTCATTGCCAAAACCCAGCACGCGCACCGTGAACACCGATGGCTGCGCCGAACGGGTGGCGGCGCGCTCGCGCTGCACCACGTCCTGGGCGGCGGCCGTGGCCTGCGTGGCGGCCGCGCTGGCGTTCGTCATGGCGGCCACGTTGACGGACGCCACCGTGGGCATGCCCTTGGACTCCCCCTTGACCTGGATGTTCGCCGCGTTCATCACGGTCAGCGCGGCCAGGTTGACGTTGCCCGACACGCGGATGCCCGCCTCGCCCGCGTCGATGGTGCCCAGCGGGGCCAGCAGGTCCACGTCGCCGGCCGGCACTTCGGCAATCGGCGCCAGGGTGGCGATGCCGGCGCCCGTGCTCGGCACGTCGGACGACAGGGTCACGTTGCCCCAGTTGTCATACACGCGCTTGGGCGGCGTATAGACGATGGTCGACTTCGAGCCGCGCCCCGCGTTGATGTCGCCTTGCGACGACCAGCCGAGGATGTCGCCGCCGAACGTCGTCATGATGCGGCTCTGGCCCAGCAGGATGCTGCCGTGCGAGAACAGGCCGATATTGCCGCCGCCCTTGGTGATGACGCCCGACGTCGACGGCGGCGCCTCGCCTTCGATGCCCAGCACCTGCTTGCCGCCCGGCGTCAGCATCTGGATGTCGCCGCCGAAGTTCGTATGCACGTAGCCGCTGCGGGGGAAGTAATCCCAGCGCTGCTCGCCGTCGTTGCGCTTGGCGTACAGGCCGCGGTACATGATGATGTCGCCCGCATAGGAAATCGCCTTGCCAGTCGCGTCCACGGCTGGCGACAGGCCCGCGATGGCGTTGCGGCTGCGCAGGAAGCTGCCGTAGCGCGCGCTGTCCGCATCGTTGAACTCGCGCCCGCCCGCCTTCAGTTCCGCGAAATACACGTTGCGGGCAAACACGCGCTGCTGCGGCTCGGGCAAAGCGAGGAAGTAGGCCAGCGCTTCGGCGGCCGTGCCCTTGAAGCCGTAGCGCTCACCGAGCCAGGTCGCCAGTTCGCCGTCGTACGCTTTCACCACCTTGCCGGCCTGGTCGGCCAGCGGCACGCCCGTCTTCGCCACGTTCGCCGGGTCAAGATAGGGCTTGACGAAGCGCAGGTAGTCGAGGCCAGCCGCGCCCACGCCAGCCTGCATGGCGATGCCGGCGCCCGGGCGCTTGTCTCCCGCGACGACGGGGCCGAGGCTGACGACGCTGCCCTTGTCCTGCATCAATATATTGCGCCCGGCGCTGATGTCGAGCGTGCCGGGGCCGGCCACGTTGAAGGAACTGCCGAGGATATCGCGTCCGGCCGACACCACCGACACGTCGAACGCGTTGTTGTGCACGAACAGGTTGCTGTAATTGCGGAACATCATGTCGCCACCGCCCGTGCCGTCGATGGCTTCCAGCAGCGCCGTGCCGCTGCCGACGATATCGCGGCCCGCCTTCATCCAGACCGGTTGCGCCCCCTCGTACCAGGTGATGCCCGCGTGCTTGGCGTCGTAGAACGCAACCATGCGGCCGCTATTGACGCCGATCAGATCGCCCTTCACGGCATAGATACGCGCCACTTGCGTGCCGCTGTTGGCCGGACCGGCGGCGGAATCGGGCCCGAAGGCGAACAGCGGAAAGTTCCACTGCGACGATGGCACGCCCGAGCCCGAAACATTGCCGCCCGCCGACGTCAGGCTGCCAGGCCTGAGATTCCAGGCTTCGAAGGCCGGCTTGAACGGCGTGGCCATGCTGTCGGCGGCCGCGCCGGACTGGCTGACGGCATAGCCGCCCGCATAGATGGAATCGCCGGCCAGCCACTCCAGCTGGGCGTAGCCCGACGGCGCCAGCAGCAAAGGATCGGCATACGCGGTCGCACCACCCCAGTCCGAGATGGTCTTGCCATAGTACAAGCTGCCATTCGCGGCCGCGGCCCGCACGATGGACGGGTAGACGACGGCCAGGTCGGTGGCCGTGCCGATCGGCGCCGTCAGCGGCGTCATGTTGCCGCCGGCGGAGAACAGGTCGAGCGCCGTGCGCGGCGTCCACAGGCTGAACCAGCTGTAGCCGGCGCCCGGCTCGCCCGACGCGCTGATGAACGGCGCGGCGTTGAACATCGGCACGCGGCCGGGGTCGGCCACGTCCTGCAGCACCTGGTCGCCCAGGGTTGCCACGCTGACGGTGGCGTCGCCGGGCACCAGAGTCATGCCGCCCTGCGGCGTGGCGCGCGTGGCATGGAAGGCGTCGAAGGCACGCGTTTCCAGCGGCACGTGGTCGGTCGAGCGCGTGCCGTACTGCAGCGCGACCTTGCCCAGCTGGGCAGCGGCCACGTCCACGTGGCCGCGCAAATCGACCAGCGCGCCATTCAAGTGGCCGCCACCGGACTGGCTGGCAGGGTTGAGGGCGCCGCCCACGCGCAGGTCCAGGTCGCCGCCGCCCGTCAGTTGCAGGCTGCCATCGGCCAGCACGCGGCCCGTGCTGCCCACGGCCAGCAGCAAGCCCTGCGAGCGCGGATTGATGTTGATGTCATACACGGTGGCAACCTTGGGCGCCAGCACACCCGCATCGCCCGCCACATCGGCGCGCACGTTGCCGCCACCCAGGGTGCCGAAGCCCGTAAAGCCCAGCATGGTATCGGCCAGGGTATCGCGGCCCACGTAGCTGCCGAAATTGATCCACCACGCCGTCGGCTGGGCCGGACCGCCCGTAGCCACACCGCCGCTGCCCTGGCGCCACAGCCAGTTGCCCACCGCCACCGAATCGCCCGGACCATCCTTGCTGACGGGGCGCCCGTTGGTGGCGGCGGACGCGCCGACCAGCGAGCCGCTCAGGTCGCCCGCCACCCGCAGCAGCAGATTGCCGCCCTGGTCCGGATACCATGCCCGGTAAATACTGTCGGCGCCGCCATCGACCAGGCGTTCATGCGCACCATCGGGATTGGCCAGCACCTTGCCGTCCAGATTGCGCGCGCGCGCCAGGTTGTACGGGTCGCCGGCCGTGGTCGCCATGGACGACATGCCGGCCGTGTACACGCCGTACAGGCTATCCACGCGCAAGTCGCCGCCGCTGACGAGGTCCAGGTCGCCCGTGCCCGTGCGCAGCACGCTGTGGCGCAGGCTGGACGCCTTGTTGTCGAAGGTAGGGTTGGAGGTGCCGCACCAGGTGGGGTTTTCCTCGCACATGGTGGGCCAGCCCAGGCCGGCCAGGTCGACCACGTCGCCCGCCTTCACGCTCGGGTCGGCGAATTCTTCGGCGCCGGCCTTGGTCCACACATAGGCCAGCTTCAGCACGCACATGCTGGCGTCGCCAGCGCAGAACTCCGCCACGGTCTGGCCGAACTGGCTGATGAATTCCTCGGTGATCGGTTCGCCCGCCACGATGCCGACGATGCCCTCGCGCTCGCCCAGCTCCTGCGCCGCCTGCGTCCAGTGCTGCACGCCCTTCGGCGGGATCATGACGCCATACATGCCGTAATGGCTGTCCGCCAGGCGCAAGGTGCCGTGCGACGGATGCGCCTGCACGCTGCGCGTGTCGGCCGCGTCCAGGTCGGCGCCGGCCACCAGGCGCATGCCCCATGATTGCGAACCTTCGGCCAGCATGGGCGCGATGGCCCACAACTTGCCCTGGCTGCCCGCCACTTCCGGGCGCAGCTCGATGGCAGCCACGCCGGGCAACAGCTTGACGTCGGTGCCGTTCGGGATCAGCGCGCCGACGGGCAGCGCCACCTTGCCACTGAGCGTGACCACGTTGAGCTCACCCAGCAAGCCCGGCAAGGCAACGCCTTTCGGCCACGTCATGGCGCGCACCTTGACCATTTGCGCGATCACGCTGCCCGCGTCAAGCCGCATGCCGGCAGTAAAGGTCTGTTCCGTGGCCAGCAAGGTACCCGCCGCGTGGACGATATTGCCGGCGCTGTCGCGCACGGCAGCGGCCAGTACCGTACCGGCCGGCACGGTGAGCTTCTGGTTCAGGACCACATCCACGGGCAGGCGCGTGTTGGCGCGGAAACTCAGGGCCTTGACGGGCACGTCGTAATTGAGCGTGACGCCGCCCGGGAAGATGGTGCCGTCGGCCAGGGTCACGCCCTTGCCCGGCACGATGACGTCGCTGCCGTTGATGTCTCGCCCAGGCAGCAACAGCCAGCCCTTGTCGTCCTGCGTGGACGGCGGCGGCGCGAAGCCGTCATTGATGCTGCCATAGATATTCAAATCGCCGCCAGCGCGCAGCAGCAGGCTGCCCACCTCGCCCGAGCCGCGCGCATTCGTCACTTGAAAACGCGGATTGAGGCTGGCGTAGCGCATGCCGGACAAATCCAGGTCGCCCTGCACCACGAGGTCGCCGTCTGGCGTCTTGCTGACGATATCGACGCCGGGACGCAAGTGCAGCGCCTCGGCATACGCGGCCGTGTTCAAGCCCGCCAGCTTGCCATTGCGCAAGTTCGTGTTGGCCAGCGCCGCATCGATAAAGGCCGTGCTGTCCGCATGCTTGCTGTCGAGGTATGCCTGGTTGACCACCTGGTATGGGCGGCCGGTGGCCGACAGGTCTTGCACGGGCTGCCCGTTGGCGCCAGGCACCGTGGCGTAGGCCGCATCGTCGTAGCGCTGCATGGCGTTGACGGCGATCGATTTCGCGCCGCGCACGGTAAAACCGCCACCGGCACGGACGCCGATGTCGCCAAAGGTGGCGGCGTCGACATCCTTGCTTGTACCGCCGCTGCCCAGGCGCGGCGCCGTCAATTCCACCGTGCCGCGCGCGGCGCCGTCGTGTTCTCCCTTGCCCTTCCCAAGCACGGCCGCCGTGCCGTGGCGCACGTCGATCTGCGCGCCGCCGGCCAGGTCCAGCAAGCCTTCGCCGCCGTTCAGTTCCACCATGGCCCGGTTCGGGCTGTCGATGATCTTGCCATAGCTGTCGACGCGCAGAACGGTGCCATGCGCGTCGAGCACGGCGTTGTTGGCCAGGGTGACGCCATGTTTGCCGGCCAGGCGGATGCTGCCCACGCGCTCGCCGCTGGCATCGATCACGCCGGCCACCGTCAGGCGGCCATTGTCGACGGCCACCTGCACGTCGCCCGCCTTGAGCTCATTGCCGATGGTCAAGTCGCCCTGTTTCAGCTGGAAGCTGCGCGCGCCCGTCACGCCGCCCTCGTTCAGGCGCGTGTTGAGCGCGGCGAACTGGCCGTCCAGGGTGCCGCCTACGCCCAGGGTGCGCGCGCGCACATCCACGCTGCCCAACTTGTACGGCACCACGGTGCCGCCCGCGTCGTAGCTGCCGCTGGCGCCGCCCAATATCTTGCCTTGCAGCTCCACCATGCCGGCCGCGCCGTCGAGGGCCACGGCCTTCAGGCTGCCGGCGCGGTTGTTCTCGGCCGACAGGTCGATCACGCTGCCGTTCGCTGCGCGGATATCGCCGGCGCGGCTGTCCAGGACCACGTCACCGCCCCAGCTGTATTTATCCACGTCGAAGAAGGTGCTCTTGCGGCCCGCCATGTCGATGCGCGCAGCGTCGGCCACGGTGATGTCGTGCTGCGCGCTGATCGTGAGCTTGCCGCTGGGCAGCACCACGGCCGTGGCCACGTTCACGCTGTCGCCGTTCAAGGCCAGCTGGGCGCCCAGCGCAGCGTTAGTTTTGGCGAAAGGGGCTGGCGCGCCCGCCGGCGCCGTCACGGCCAGCGCGCCGCCGGCCGTATAGCTGTGCGACGAACCGGCGTCGCCCGTCAGCAGCGGCGTGACGATGTTCAGATTGCCGCCGCTGTACTGGAAACCCTTGCCCGCCTCATACGCGCCCTGCGCCTGGTGGACGGACAGGCTGCCCTTGTGGTTGGCCGTGACCTGGCCCGACGCTTTCAGGTTGACGGTGCCAAAACCCAGCGCCAGGCGGTCGAAGGTGGCGACGCCGGCCGGCTGCGTGAACGGGCCGAAACCGAAATCGATGCGTTCCGCTTCCAGATTCAAGGTGCCGCTGCCCGTGCCGGCGCCATGCGCGATCACATTGCCGGGCGCCGACAGGGCGCCGCCCCAGATCAGGTTGGCCGTGCGGATGGTGGCCACCGTGCCGGCATCGCCCTGGCCGTACATGGCCGGCGTGGTCAGCACCAGGCGCTCCAGGTTCGATTTTCCGCTCGTCTTGTCGTAGGTGTCGAGCACCACGTCGCCATAGAAATTGACGCTGTCGGCCGCGTTCAGCATCAGCGCCTGCAGCGCTGGCGCGCCCGTGCTGGTGTCGCCGCGCAGCAGGCGGTCCAGCAGGCCCTGGTTCAGGGTCAGTCCAGCGGGACGCGTGCCGCCGGACTGGGCCGCCGCCAGCGCCTCGTTCGAACCGATATTGATGGCGCCCACGGCCAGGCTCAGGTTGCGCGTGCCGTAGCGGGCCGTGTCGTCGAGCTGGAAGCTGCCGCTGGTCGCCAGCAGCAAGGTGCCTTCCGAATACAGGCTGGCCGTGCCGGCGCAAGCGGCGGCGCACATGCCGATGCGGATGCCGCCGCGCGTCGTGCCGCTGACGGGCGCCACATTGAGCAAGCCGTTCGACGCGGCCAGCATGTGCACGTCCGGGCGGCTCTGGTAGATGAAGCCATCATTGGCGTCGTACGCGGCCTTGCCGCGGCCCAGGGTGTTGATGCCGGCGCCGGCCGCGATATCGATCACGCCATTGCCCAATTGCACGTTGCTCGGATCCTGGGCGACCAGGAACACTTCGGGCGCCGACAGGACGGCGCCGGCGCGCAGATAGATGGCGCGCGCCGACTGGACGCCGAAGTTCACGTAATTGCCGCCCTGGCCATATTCCACCGTGGGCGAATTGCCCACCACGATGCGGGCCGCGCCGATATTGTTCAGGCTTGAAGCCCGTATGCTGACCTGTTTTGCGCCGCCGCTGGCTGGCGCGCCGTCGGCGAGAATTTCAATTTCGCCAGTCGAGCTATCGTTCGACATCAGCACCACGGTGCCGCCATAGCCGCCCTCGGCCGCCGCGAATTTGCCGGCACCCTGGAACTGGAACGTCTCGAGGCCGCCGCCGGGCGCCATGGTCAGCTTGAGCGTTTTCGCATCGGACGGCAGCATCGCGCGGGGAATGCCGCGCGTTTGCGCATCGGCCAGGGCAAACGCGGCATAGCCCATTTCGTTGTACTGGGAATACGTGCGCAAGACTTTGGCCGGCGTGAGTATCAGCTGGCTGGCCAGCGGCGCGCGGATGTCCGTGCCGGCGATCGACAGGGTACCGGGCGCGGCCCAGGAACCGTTGCGCAGCTGCTGCGCCAGCGAGCCGGCGCCGCCCTGGCCCGCCAGGCCGTTCAGCTCCACGCGGAAGGCGCCCGGCAGCAAGGCGTAGGTCGACGGCATCAGGGTATAGGTGCCGGCCGCCAGGCCCGGCACGCCGCTGCCTATCGTCACCTGCCGGCCAATGACGGCATCGGCGGCGCCCGAAGGCCCTTGCGGCGCCTGCACACCAGGCACGATGGCGTACACGGGATTCGTCGCCAGGCCAGGCAAGACAAAACCGCCGTTCGCCCCCACCTGCACCAGCGGGTGAGTGCGCGCATCGGTGGAACCGCCGCGGCCCGCGATGAAGCCGGCGCCCGTCAGTTCGCCGCCGCCGGACAGGTCGAGCAGCGCGCCCGGCTGCACGTTCACGGCCACGCCGGCCATTTCCACGCCGACGCGCAAGCCACCCTGCGCATTGAAGCCGCCCACGCCCATGAAGGCGGCCAGCTTGCCATCCACGTTCCAGCTCTGGCCATCGACCGTGCCGCCATACGGCATGACCAGGCCGGCGCCACTGACGGAGCTGATGCTGTTGGCCAGCAGATTGACGCTCAGGCTCTTGTCATTGTCATAGCGGGCCGCGCCGATCGCTAAGCGGCCCAGCGGTGCGCGCACCACGCCGCCCTGCTCGATATGCGCAGCCTCCAGTTCCAGCGAGCCGAAGGCGGAATACGGCATGGCCGGCACGCCATCGGTCGTGCGAGCGATGCGCAGGCTGCGCGCCGGGTCGTAGCCGAACTTTCCATCGGTGCGGCCATAACCGACGCGTACGGCGGCGCCGGCGCCCGTGTCCGGGTACAGCTGGGCCGCGCTGAGGGTCATGTCGCCCGGCGAGGACAGCACCGTCGTCGCCTCCGCGCCACCCCAGCCCAGCGGGGACAGCAGGAAGCGCAAGTCGCCGCGGCTGCTCAGGCGCACGTCGTCGGCAACGATATTGACCAGGCCGCGCACGTCGATCAGGTCGCCCGTCATGCTGACCTGGCCGACGACCGGCGACTCGCCCGCCGTGCCTGGCGTGACATAGAAATCGCGTCCGACCGGCTTGACGCTGGCCAGGCGCACGTACGGCGCCGCGATGCCGACCTTCGCGCCGGGCTTGCTGCCTGGTGTCAGCACGGGCGCGCCGTACAGCTGGAAGCTTTGCTGCAGATGCAGCGACACGTCGCCATCGAAGGAGGCGGCACCCAGCAGGGCCAGGCTGCCGAAGCCGCCCGCTTCCACCTGCTCCACGGAAAAACGGCCGTGGCCGTACTGCAGCGTTGCCGCCGCGTCCCGTGCGCGCACGTTTTCGGCCAGGTCGCTGGCGCCCTGGCGCTGCGTCACGGCCAGTTGCCGCCCCTGCAGCACCTTGTCCGTGGCCAGCACTTTCAGGTATTCGGGCGAACCCGTGGCCACGGACAGGCTGCCGCCTGCCGCGCCCGCGCCACCGGCCCTGGCCAGCAGCTGGCCATCGAGATACAAGCCGTTGTTCGACGCCAGCGCGATGCTGCCGCCCGCGCTGACGACGTCGACGGCCGCGCCGTTCACGTCGAGCACGGCATGCGCGCCCGAAGCGTCGAGCACGGCGCCATCGCGCACGACAACAAACAGGCTGGCCGCCGACGTGCTGCCCTGCGCATTGTCGATCTCGCCGCCGACGACGATGCTGCCGCCATCGACCACCTTGCCGTAGCGCCGGCTCTGCGCATCCACAGCCGTGACGGCGCGCGAGGCGACGTCGAGCACGGCATTCTCGCCTATCCACAGGGAACGGCCATGGCCGGCCGCTTCCACGGCTTCGGACACACTCACGCCGACGCCCACGCCGCCGAGGCTGATCTTGCCGCCCCAGGCGTTCAAGCGGCCGTCCACCGTCAGCTGGCCCACGCTGGACAGCTTGATGGACTGGCCCGCATCGACGCTCACCACGGCACCCTTGCCCACCAGCAGTTCGGCGCTGGCCATGCCGGCCGCATCGGACTCGATATCGCCCACCTGCAAGGCCAGGCTGGCGCCCTTGCGCTGCGTCAAGATGCCCTTGAGCGCGTTTTCCGTGTACTGCTCCGGCGTCCATACGGCCATTTTCTCATTGTCCACCACGCGCAGCACGGGCATGCGCACGTCGACCTGCGTGCCGTCCGCCACCGTCACGCCCTGCTTGCCGACCAGGCTGTAGCTGGAAAAACCCTTGTCGAAGAAATCGCCGCCCAGCTGCAGGGCGCCTTTCTGTTCCGTCTCGGCCTGGCCGATCACGATCTTGTTCGCCTGCAATTCCAGCTTGCCGCCGCCCGCCACGCCATGGCCGCGCACTTGCGCGCCCTCGCCCAGCACCAGGTCGGCCTTCGGCCCATAGCTGGCCAGGCTCACGTTGCCGCCCTTGCCGCCCTGCTGTTTCGCCTGCGACAGGATGGCCGCGCCCGAGCTCACGTCGATCAGGCTGCCATTGCCGATGCGCACGTCGCCATTCGCCCGCAACGAGACATTGCCGCCATTCATGTACGGCAAGCCGGCGGCGGCCAGCGGGTCGCGCAGCACATTGCTGAGCAAGCCGCCGGTGTCCAGACTCACGCCATCGGCCAGCACCAGCTTGCCCACGGACCCGCCCGGGATGACGACGGTGTCGCTCATGCCCAACGCGCCAATCTGGTTCAGCACATTGCCGGCCGCGATGCTGCCGCCATGGCTGCGCAGGCCCGCATTGATGGCCACGTCATTGCCGAACAAGGTGATGTTGCCGCCATCGGCCACCTGCAGCGCACTGTCGACGGTGACCGCGCCCTTGGCCGCGATGCGGATGGCGCCCAGTGGCTGGCTGTTCAGCAAGCCGGTGTCGAGCAGCAGCTTGCCCTGGCGCTCAGCGTCCAGCATGCCTGTCACGTCGAGGCCGGCGGCGATGCCATCCTGCACACGCGTCAGGCGCACCTCGTCCATGACGGCCGACAGCGCATGCTGCAGCACGCCCGTGCGCTTGTCGAACATGGCTTGATACTGGCCGACGATCAATTGTCCCCGCTGCGCGGCGGCGAACTGCGACTGCTGGTAGCCGTCGAGCAGCGATTGCGGCGCCTGTACCTGGCGCTCGCCCTGGAAGACGTCGCCCGCGATGCCGCCTTCCAGCACGGCAGAACCCGTGGCGACCACCAGCTTGCCCGCGTCGCGCCCTGCCGTGTAGCCGTTTTCCAGACGCAGTTGCGCGGCGATCA
This sequence comes from Janthinobacterium sp. HH104, assembly GCF_001758715.1. Taxonomy (NCBI): domain Bacteria; kingdom Pseudomonadati; phylum Pseudomonadota; class Betaproteobacteria; order Burkholderiales; family Oxalobacteraceae; genus Janthinobacterium; species Janthinobacterium sp. HH104. The sequence continues at coordinate 130,881 of NZ_LRIB01000060.1, forward strand.
GGGGATTGGCGTAAAAGGCGCTGGCATCCTTGCCCCAGCGCGCGTGTTCTTCCTCGTAGCCCTTGTAGACGCCCAGATACTGCAAGTCGCCGGGCGCGCTGCCCGCCTCGTGCAGCTTGCCGTCCGCGCCTTTGAGCCAGGTCTGGCGCACGGCGCCCGTCTGCACGTCCAAAGTGCCGCCGGATAGATTGATGCTGGAGCCAAGCTGCGTGATGACATCCTTGCCGCCGAAGCTCACCGTGCCGCCCTGCGCCATCCATTCGCTGACGGAATGGCCTTGCGTGCCCAAATAACCGGCCACTTCCAGCAAGCCGCCGGCCGTGTACCAGCGGTCACTGTCGTAGCCGTTCGTGCCTTTCGGTACGAACACGAGCTTGCGGCGGTCCACCCAGATGCTGCTGTTGATCAGGGCCTTGCCATCGCGGTTGACGGGCGCATCGCGCTGCTCGTTGCCCTGCACGTTGATCTCGATATTGTTCGCCGCCATCGCCACTTTCACGCCCACGGCGCCGGAAACGTCGAGCTGGGCCCCATCGCGCACGAGGCTGCGGCTGCCGGCGTTGACGGCGAGCTGCCCGCCGGTGGCCAGGGTCAGCGAGTCGCCGAGGAATTCCACCGTGCCGGCGCTGCCGATCTCGATGCGCGACTGGTCGCGGCGGTCGTTGACGGCGAGGATATTTTCCGTGGACGTCACGGCCGGCCCGCGCATGGCGTCGCGCTGGCTGTCGAGCGCCATCGTCTTGCCGTCGTCCTCGACGACGATGGCCGTGGTGGCGCCGCGTCCCAGGGTCACGGCAGCATCGCCGCCCAGGGCGTTGAGGTGGATGGTGCCTCGCGTGGCCGCCGTGGTGGACGCGAGCAGCACGCCATCCTGCCGCACGTCGCGCCCGGCCAGGGTGATGTCGCCTTCGCGCGCCTGGATCAGACCCGTGTTGACGACCTTACCCGCAGTGCTGGCGGCCGCGAATTGCGGCGTGACTTCGCTGCCGCGCGTGGTCGACAGCGGGTTGCCATCCGTGCCCACGCCCTTCTTGATGGTAAAACTGTCGCCGGCGGCCAGCAGGGCCTGGCCTTTCGGCGTATTGATCTCGCCCGCATTGTGGACCTCTTTGCCCAGCAGCATCACGTAACCGCCGCCTTCCGTGCTGCCCTTGGGCGCATTGCTGGCCAGGCGCGCGCCCGCCTGCACCTGCACCTTGCCGTCCGCATCGGTAAACGTCGCGGCGCCGGCCGTGCCGGGACTGTAGATGCCATTCTTCTGGAATTGCGTATCGCTGATGCGGGCCGCGGCCGCCACCAGGCTGCGCGTGTCGACCTGGCTCGTGCCGGTAAACACGATGCCGTTGCGGTTAGCAATCAGCACCGTGCCGTCGGCCTTGATCTGGCCCTGGATCTGGCTGGGCCGCGCTTGCGGATCGTTGACCCGGTTCAGCACGGCCCAGTCCTTCTGCTGCTGGAAGGTCAGAGTCGTGTCCTTGCCCACATTAAACGTTTCCCAGTTCAGGATGGCCTTGTCCGCCGTCTGCTGCACCACCACGGCCGTCTTGCCCGCCGCCACCGTCTGCACGGGCGCCTGGGCGTTGAGCCAGCCGGCCGTCAGGCTGTTGGTGTCGACCTGCAAGCCGCCCTGCGCCAGGCCGTTCGGCATGCTGAGACCGCCACCAGCTGCCTGGCGCGCCTGCGCCTGGGCCGCTTGCTGCGCGGCGATGGCGCGCGCGGCCAGGTTCAGGTTGTTGAGCGAACGCTGCAACTGCTGGTTCGCCTGCTGTTGCTGGCCCTCTGGGCGGCTGCCCAGCGGCAGCGGCTGGCCATTCGGCAGGCGGCCGGAGCTGGCCGCCGTATTTTGCGCCGCACCCTTGGCCGCGAACCAGCCGCCGCTGAACGCCTGCTGCGCGCGGGCCGGCGTGCTGAAGGCGCCCGCCATCAGCATGGTGGTCAATGCGTAAGCGAGCGGCGTGAGCCGCAAGCGGCTGCCCAGCGTGGACGTGAGGACTGGGCGCTGGGCAGTGTGAAGCTTGGTCATGGCAATGGTTTCCTGGCTAGAGAGAAGGGAACGGAGCCTGGCGTTAGCGCAAGCGTCCATGCCTCCATGACGTAGCTGGGCGGCGGAAGGGATAATACTTTTGTAAAATATTTTTTGCGGCGCACCCTGGCACGCGCCGCACTTCAGCTGAGCAGCACGATGCCGCCTGGCAGGCTGGTCATTTGCGCCCCAGTCAAGTCGCGTATCATCGCCAGCGCGCCATCCATCTGGGTGATGGAAAAGCGCATGCGCACGAGGCGCCGGCCCAGTTCCGCATTGCGCAGTACGACCCTGCCCGGACGGTAGCGGTTGATTTCATCGACCACGCGGGACAGCGGCTGGCCGGCAAACGACAGCGCGCCCGTGCGCCATGCGCTGGCCTCCCCGGCCGGCGCGGCCGTGGCCGCCTGCACGCCTTGCTCGTCGTAGACCAGTTGCTGCCCCGCGTCGAGGGTCTGGCGGCGCTGCTGCCAGACTACGTCCACGGCACCCGCCAGGCAGGTGACGCACACGGCGTCGTCCGTGTGGCGCACATTGAAGCGGGCCGACTGCGCCAATAAACGCCCCGCGCCCGCCACCACCGATACGGGCTGGCGCGCGCCGCTGGCAAGAATTTCCGCTTCGCCGCCCAGCAGTTCGATCGCTTCCGGCGCCCGCACGTCGATGCGCGTCTGCGTATTCATCTGCACCGTCATCTGCTGCGACAGCGCCAGTTGCCGCTGCTCGCCCGTGCCCGTGCGGTAATCGGCGCGCAATTCCTGCAGCGACGGCCAGGCGCCCAAGGGCGGACGCAAGGCCAGCACGGCCACGCCGGCCGCCAGCGCGCCACCGAGAAACGCCCGCCGGCCGGGGCGCGCCGGGAACGCCAGCACGGCCGCCCCCTGCGGTGCGGCGGCGCGGGTCAAGGCGAGGTCGAGCGCCTGCCACACTTGCTTGAGCTCGCGCCAGGCGCGCGCATGGTCGGGGCTAAGCGCGCACCAGGCGCGCAAGGCGTCGGCGTCGGCTTGCGTAAAATCGTCGGCACGCAGCCGCGCCCACCAGGCAGCGGCTTCCCGGCCAATGGCCGTGTCGGCATGATCTAAAGGGGCGCGTGGATCGCGGTCGGGAGCAGTCATGGGATTCATCAATATTTACGCCGGCCCGACACATCGCTGCGCTGGGCCGCATCGGCGTCGGCCATGCACGTTTTACAGTGTTGCAGGGCGGCCTGCAATTCTTTCTTCACCATCGCCACAGAAATGCCGAAGCGTTCGGCAATGTCCGCATTGAGCATGCCGTCGATGCGCGCCGCCGTCAGGATGGCGCGGCGGCGCGGCGACAGGGCCGCCAGGGCCGCGTCGAGCGCCTGCACGTCGAGCCGCGCCGAGACGATGCGCGCGGGGTCGCTGATGTCGTCGCCGGGTTCGTCAGCCATGCCCATCAGCTCTTCGCGTTCGCGCTCGGTGACGATGATGCGGTCGCGGCGGTAGGCATCGGTGGCGATATTGGCCGCCATGCGCAGCAGATAGGCGTCGGGATTGTGGACGGGCGCGGCGGCCGGTCCCGGCGCCACCATCGCTTCGAGGCGCAGCCAGGTTTCCTGCAGCGCATCGGCCGCATGGTGCTTGCAGCCGACGACGCGCTCAAGACGCCAGCGCAGCACGGCGTAGCGCGAACTGAGGTGGCGTTTGAGCTTGGTGCGCAGGTCGGGCATGCTCATGGCGCGGACATGGTCTTGGGGGCGCAATCGACTTCGCTGCCCGGCCCTTGCGGCAGCAGCAGGATGGAAACGGGCTGCGGCATCGAGGGCAGCGGCGCGGCGCCCACGCGCATGCCCAGCACGACGCGCGCGATGGCCGTGTCGCGCGCGCGCAAACCCGTGCTGTCGAGCAGGTGCACGCGGTCCACCACGCCGGCACGGTTCAGATACAGTTGCAGCGCCAGGCGATAACCGCCGGGACGCGTCTGCGCCGCGCGGCACAGCAGTCCCAGCAGCGCGTGCTGCAAGCGGCTGACATAGGCCGCATGGTCGCCGCCGCCCTGCGTGGCGCCCGGGATGTCGGCGGCGGCCACGACGGCGGCCTGCGGCAAGTCCGCTGCCGTTGCTGAAGCGCCGGCCGGGGCATACACAATGACAGCTTGCGCGTCGGACAGGCGCGATAGCAGGCCCGTGCCTTCCAGCAAAGCTTGCAGGGCCGCACCCGCCGCATACGGGCCGCGCACGGCGGCCGACTGGCGCTGCGCGTAGCGCTGGTCCATCAGCACGGCGACGCCCGTGCGGCGGCTGTACATATCGAGCGCGTCGCCCAGGTTTTGCGCGGCGATATCGAACTGCAACACGGCGCCATCGGCCGGCTGCGCCCGCACGGGCCCCACCGTGGCCAAGAAACCCAGCAGTACCAGGTATCCCGCCAGCGCAAGCACATGGACGGATGCCGGGCTGCCTGTCATATCGCTATCGAGTCGCTATCGTGTGAGGGGAAAACTGCGTGGCAACAAGGCATTGCCAAGTAACAATTCTTGTATCAACTGCAATAGCCTACACACAAAAAATGACGGCTTCGTGACATGCTTGCCATCAATAAATTTCGCCATGCGGGACGTCGGACGCGGCTGTGATTTCGGCTACACTGGCTGCTACTTTCCCTTTCAGACGCCTGATGATCGAAAAGAATCTGCCCGAGCTGGTCATGCTGAAGCGCCTCATCGACGAGGGCGGCAGCCACCTGGAAGTGGCCGCGCCCTGCAGCATCGCCATGGATGGGCGCGAATTTCCCGTGTACTCGATCGCCATGGGCAATCCCAGCCCCGACGTGCCCGTGCTGGGCTTTTTCGGCGGCATCCACGGCCTCGAACGCATCGGCACGCAAGTGCTGCTGTCGTTCCTCGAAAGCCTGGTCGCGCGCCTGCGCTGGGACGCCACCTTGCACCAGCAGCTGGAAACCATGCGCCTCGTGTTCATGCCGCTGGTCAATCCGGGCGGCATGTGGCAAGCGACGCGCAGCAATCCGCGCGGCGTGGACCTGATGCGCAATGCGCCCTTGAGCGCGCGCGAAAAAGTGCCGTTCATGCTCGGTGGACAGCGCTACAGTGCCCGCCTGCCCTGGTACCGGGGCGCGGCGGATGGCCCGATGGAGGTGGAAAGCCAGGCCGTGTGCAACCTCGTCGAGCGCGAACTGCTGTCGCGCCAGTTCAGCATCGCCCTCGATTGCCATTCCGGTTTCGGCTTGCGCGACCGCATCTGGTTTCCCCATGCGCATACCAAGGTGCCCATCGAGCACCTGGCCGAGATCGGCGCGCTGGAAGAATTGTTCAGCCAGAGCTATCCCAACCACAACTATGTGTTCGAGCCGCAAAGCCGGCAATACCGCACGCATGGCGACCTGTGGGACTATCTGTACCTGAACGGCACCAGCTACAGCGGGCGCGTGTTCCTGCCGCTGACCCTGGAAATGGGCTCGTGGCGCTGGGTCAAGAAAAACCCGCGCCAGCTGTTCAACCGGGTCAGCATCTTCAACCCCACGGCCGCGCACCGCCTGCAGCGCGTGCTGCGCCGGCACTTGGTGTGGTTCGATTTCCTCATGCGCGCCGCCAGCAGCCACGGCCGCTGGATGCCGGAAGGCTTGCTGCGCAAGGCCCAGCGCCGGCGCGCCTTGGCGCAATGGTACGAGTCATGAGCGGATCGCCCACCTGGATCCTGCTGCGCGGCCTGATGCGCGAACAGCGCCACTGGGGCAGCTTTCCCGCCACCCTGGCGCGCGCCCTGCCCGGCGCCCACATCGTCACGCCCGACCTGCCCGGCAACGGCACGCGCCACGCGCAGGACAGCGCCATCCGCGTGGCCGACATGGTGGAAGACTGCCGCCAGGAGCTGCTGGCGCGCGGCATCCCCGCGCCCTACCACTTGCTGGCCCTGTCGCTGGGCGGCATGGTGGCCGTCGAATGGGGTCACCGCTACCCGCAGGAAATCGCCCGCTGCGTATTGATCAACACCAGCATGCGGCCCTATAGCCCGTTTTACCGGCGCCTGCGCTGGCAGAACTATGGCGCCCTGCTGCGCCAGCTGCTGCTGGGCGACGGGCGCAGCCAGGAAAGTCTGATCCTGCGCCTGACCAGCCGCAGGCATGCCCATGGCAACCCCGCCCTGCTGGCCGACTGGCTCAGTTACCAGCAGCAATACCCGGTCAGCCGCCGCAACGCGCTGCGCCAGCTGCTGTCGGCCGCCCGCTACCGCGCCCCGGCAAGCCGCCCCCCCATGCCCGTGCTGGTGATGGCCGGCGCGCTGGACCGATTGGTCGACCACCGCTGCTCGCAACGCCTGGCGCGCGCCTGGCAAGCCGATTGTTTGATCCACGGCGACGCGGGTCACGACCTGCCGCTCGACGAAGGGCAATGGGTGGCGCAATCGGTGGCAAGGTGGCTGGGCGTGGCAGCGGCAGAGCATGACAAGATAAACACGGCACAATCATCATGCAGATAAGCAACCTTACAGAGCAACTGACAGCGCTGGTGGAAGCCGGCGTACGCAAACAGATTTTCCCAGGCGCGGCCTGGTCCGTGGGCACCGTCGACCACCACGCAATGGGCGCGGCCGGGCGGCTCACGCCCGAACCTTCCAGCGCCGCGATGCAGGTCGACACCCTGTTCGACATCGCGTCGCTGACCAAGATCATCAGCGTCTGGTCGCTGGTCGGCCAGCTGGTGAAGCAGAATCGCCTGCGCCTGGACAGCCGGCTGGCCGATCTGCTGCCCGGCACGGCAGGCTACGCGCTGGCGCCGATCACGATTTTCCAGCTGCTCACCCACACGGCCGGCTTGCCGCTGCGCGCCCGCCTGCGCGCCAGCTATGGCGACGTGTACGACGATATCGTGCGCGGCGTGCTGCGCGAACCCCTGGAAGGCGTACCAGATCAAGCCGTCGAATACACGGACCGCGCGGCCCTGATCCTCGGCCTGGTCATCGAGCGGCTGCTGGGCATGCCGCTGGATGTGGCCCTTGCCGAGCATGTGCTGCAGCCGCTGGGCATGGCCGCCACGGGATATGGTCCTGTGGCGCCACGGCACGGCCAGCAGGTCGCGCCGACCGAATACTGCGACGAGGCAGGCGCCCATCTTGCCGGCACGGTGCATGACTTTTCAACCCGGCTGCTGGGCGGCGTGTGCGGCATTGCCGGGCTGTTTTCCAACGTGCCGGACCTGCAGCGCTTCCTGCGGGCGATGCTGAATCCGCATGGCGCGGTGTTCGATGCCGATTGGGTGAGGGAATCGCTGACGGTGCGGACGGGCGATCTGCAGCCCTCGCGCGGCCTGTTCTGGCATCCGGCGGCAGGCACAGGGGTGCAAGACGACGTCTGGTGCCACCTGGGCTTCACGGGCACGGCCATGTGGATCAGCCCCCGGCGCGGCCGCTATGCGGTGCTGCTGACGAACAAGCTGTATTACACGCGCGAGTTCGACAGGATCAACGACATCCGGCGCGACTTCATGCGCTGCGCATTCGCTCTCTGATTTTCATAGCCGCAGGCTGACGAGAATCGCCAGCAGCAACGCGCCAGCCGCCGCCAATAGCGCGCTGTTGAAACTGTGCGACTGCGCATACAGGCTGCCGGCCAGCACAGGGCCGATGATCTGGCCGATGCCATACACCATCGTCATGATGGCCATCATGTTCGAGCCAAACTTAGCTGCCTTGACGGCGGCCCGCTGCGCGGCCGGCATGGCGATGGTCACCGTGCCGACAAACGTGCCGCCGACGAGGACGGCGCTGAACAGGTAGCCGGCGGCCGTGGGCGCCAGCACGGGAAGCGCCACGCCCAGCGCCTGCAGCAGCAAATTGAGCCTCAGCGCCTGGCGCGTGCCAAGTCGCTCGTGCAGCCGGTGCCACAGGAAACACGACGGCGCCGCCCCCAGGCCGAACACGGCCCACACGTGGGCGGAGTTCAGTCCGGGCAACGCAGCGCCGACCAGCACGGGCAAATACGTGGCCGTGACGATATAACCAAATCCTGCCAATCCGTAGATCAGCACCAGCGGCCACGGCGCCACGGGCGCCAGGGCCGATACGGCGGCTTGCGCCGGTGCAGCCAGGGTTTCCTGACTGCTGGCGGCAATGGCGGGCGCCGCCGCCAGCCCCGCCAGCGCGGTAACGCCGGCCAGCAGCAGCCACATGCCGGCGCTGTGCCAGCCCAGTTGCGAAGCCAGCACCAGCAATTCGGCCGACACGGCGATGCCCGCTCCCACGCCCGCATACAGCAGCGGCGCACCGCGACCATGTCCGCGCTGCACCAGCAGCCACAGCGAGGCGGCCACCATGGCCAGGGCGCTGAAAACGCCGGCCACGCCGCGCACCGCCACGATGAGCCAGACGGGCATAGTCAAGGCCAGCACGCCCAGGCACAGCGCCGTACCGGCCACCGACCACAGGCACAGCCGGTGCGCGCTGTGGGCCCGCGCGCGCATGGCCAGGATGGCGCCCAGCAAATAGCCGGCATAGTTGGCCGAGGCGGCCAGGCTGCCGTCGCGCAAGCTCAAGACGCCTTCCCTGACCATATGCGGATAGATGGCCGTGAAGGCAAAGCGGCCAAAGCCCATGCCGATGGCGAGGATGACGGCCGCCGCGATGGCGGCGCGCAGCCTGGCCGGCGCGCTCACAGCGCCGCCTCGCCTACTTGCGCCAGCAAATGCCGGAAGGCGGGCACGTCGAACCCGGCGCGCCACACCAGCACGGTGTCGATCTCCCCTGCGGGCAGGGTTGTCAAGGTGGCCGGCGCGTCCGACAGCGCCAGCACGCTGGCCGGCAGCAAGGTCACGCAGGCGCCGGCCGCCACGCAGGCGATCATGGTGTGATACGAATTCATTTCCTGCACCTGCCACTGCGTGCTGCCGGCCACGTCCAGCACCTTTTCCGCGATGCCGCGGTAAGTGCAGCCCTGCGGGAAGGCAGCCAGCGAACGCGTGCGCACGTCCATGGCGCTGCGCGCCTGCCCTTCGCTGGCTGGCAGCAGCAGACACAGTTCCTCGCGCCACACGGCCATCGATGCCAGGCCCAGCTCTTCCAATGCGGCGGCGCCGCCGAACGAGGGCGGCAAGGCGACAAAAGCGCAGTCGAGCAAGCCCGTGCGCACTTGCTCGATCAGGGGGCGCGACGGCCCCGTGCTCAGCGCCAGGCGCGTCGCCGGATGGCGGGCGTGATACGCGGCCAACAATGCTGGCAAGCGGCTGGCCGCCGTGCTTTCCATGCTGCCGACGCGCAAGGTGCCGCCGTCGCGCCCGCCCGTGACGACGTGCCGCGCTTCTTCCGCCAGCGCCAGCAAACGCTGCGCATACTCGAGAAAGCGCTCGCCGGCAGCCGTCAGCGCCATGCGTTTATTCGTGCGCACGAACAGTTCCGCGCCGATATCGGCTTCCAGCTGCTGGATGCGCGTGGTGACGCTGGACGGCGCGCGCCCCAGTCTGGCTGCTGCCTGGGTGACGCTCAGTTCACTGGCCACGGCGCAAAAAATCGTCAGGGATTCCATGTCCATCGTATTCTCTATTTAAAAATGATTGTGCTATTATATTCTTCAAATACGAACATTGCACAATGTCTTCTACTTCGTGAAGGAAACACCATGAGCTCGTTCCAGCCCTTCCTCGACCGCCTCGGCTTGCAGTTGCCCATCATCCAGGCGCCGATGGCCGGTATCTCCACGCCGCGCATGGCCGCCGCCGTCTCGAACGCGGGCGGCCTCGGTTCGCTGGCTATCGGCTCTGGCACCGTGGCGCAGGCGCGCCAGATGATCATGGACACGCGCGCGCTGACGGACCGTCCCTTCAATGTGAATGTGTTTTGCCATGCGCCGGCGATCAGGGATGCGCAGCGCGAAGCGACCTGGCTGGCCCACCTGGCGCCCCTGTTTGCGGAGTTGGGCGCGGCCGCCCCCGTGGCGCTCGACGAAATCTACGAAACGTTCATCGGCAATGACGCGGCATTCGAGCTGTTGCTGGAACTGCGCCCCGCCGTCGTGAGCTTCCATTTCGGCTTGCCAACGCCGCAGCAGATTGCTGCCCTGCGCCAGGCCGGCATCTACACGATGGCGACGGCCACGAATCTGCACGAGGCGGCGCTGATCGAACAGGCGGGAGTCGACGCCATCGTGGCGCAAGGCGTGGAAGCGGGCGGCCATCGCGGCGTCTTCGACCCGCAAGCGCCGGACGAGCGCCACAGCACCAGCGTCCTGCTGCGCCTGCTGGCAGGCAGCACCGCCCTGCCCCTGATCGCCGCCGGCGGCATCATGGATGGACAAGGCATCCGCGCCGCGCTGGACCTGGGCGCCGCAGCCGCCCAGCTGGGCACGGCGTTCGTGCTATGTCCGGAATCGTCGGCCAACGCGGGCTACCGCGCCAACCTGAAAAGCGAACGTGCCGCAAGCACGCGCCTGACCAGCGTGCTATCGGGCCGCCTGGCACGCGGCATGGTGAACCGTCTGATCGAACACGGCGAAGGTCCGGGCAGCCCGCCGCCAGCCGACTACCCGGTCGCCTACGATGCCGCCAAACAATTAAACGCGCTGGCCAGCCAGCACGGCAACAGCGAATTCGCCGCGCAGTGGGCTGGTCAAGGCGCGCCGCTGGCGCGGGAAATGGGGGCGGAGGAACTGGTGTTGACCCTGGCCAGGGAAATGGCGCGCTGATTTCAGGATGCCGCTAACATGCGTGCGGCCAGGACAATGAAAGCCTTCTTGGCCGCATGCCACCTCGACGCTGCGACCGCATAGTAGTGTCCGCTTTCGCCCCGAAGCGGCCTTTGGAATTTCTCAACGCTTGAGATGGAAGTGCCTTCGATCCAGGACTTACCCAACCGTCGAAGCCGCGTTTGCAGGACAATGACAAAAATGCGAATCTCAACCTGCAAACCTATTTAGCTTCCTGCTCCGCAGTTGGAAACTTTAGACGTGAAGCGTCAACGATGAGCTCGTACTGGACGGGACACACTGGTTTGGGCTCTGCTTGCACCAACATCATCGGTGGAAAGTCAGGCAAGGTCGCATCAATACAGCCGACTAACATCGTTTCCGCGAATTCAACTAAGGCCATCACGATAATCGGCATCTCCTCAGCAATGGAAGTGGGCCTTTGTCCGTCCAAATACCACAAAGGCACATGCACTTCATTGGTCGGTAGTAGCTCAAAATTCTTAATTACGAGCTTTGCGCCCTTAGTTGTGGCCCCATGTTCTTGCCCGTTTCGAAACGCGATAATCCTTCTGATTATATCGGCTCTCTCTTTGAACCAGACGACCATTCGGTGTTCGTTGCCAAGACGGGGTATCAATTCCTTGTCGAGAAGATAGTCTAGTGAACTATGAGTTTGCTTCGTATCCCAAAAGTGAACAGGAATTTGGCAAACCTCAGTAATTATTCGCCGAGCGGAGATAAGGAAATTCGTTACCGTTGATTCGATGTCGGGAACGACAGGGAAGTTTGCGTACACTCGAGTGCCGCCTCCTTGAACTGTATTCGCAAACACCTCAGCTTGCTCTTTCTCAGCTTCAATGTAAGTGGCCGAGGAGTGGCTGCATTGCAGAAGATTGTTCTTGATCTTATCCAGTAGCAGAAGTACGTTTTTTATCTTCTCATCATCGCTTAACGGAATACGGCTTCTCAGCATGTCATATGCCATGATAAGTGTCCGTGCTACTATGGGAGAAGACGATCCAACATCTGCAATCTTTTCCGTAACCCACATTGCATGCGGATTTGCCCTTGCGGGATCTACTGATTCGGGACTCTGAACTTTAAACGTCTCTTCCTCAGTGAACATCTCAGCAAACTCCCCAAGTGAAATCATTCGCTGAATCGTCCCTTCTTTTTTAGAGGGCAATTTAAATGAGGCGGCGCCATCCCGTGGATACATTGGAACTCGGTTCTTGGTCATATAGACAATTCGAAATTAACGCAAAGTTATCTTGACATAATCGCTAGCGATTATGCCATGCTGGCACGCTTATCAATTGGTATCGAATACCCGATGAAGAAGAGTACGGTGAACGACCGCTTTTGGTTGCCGTCATCGGCAGCTTCCGCCCCTTTTCGGACGGCCGCAGTTCTACAATGTGCTCGTTCGATATGGAACTAACCGGCACTGCACCGTTTTATCGCGCACCGTCCAGTGACCGTAACGAACGAGGTTAAGCGCCATGTTAGATTGCTACCGGACTAATGGTGCGCAGCCTACCATTTCCATCAAGAATTACATTTTCGGCCTCGTATATTTTTTCTGATTCGAGCATTGTCGGTAAGAAAAATATCACTCCGTCGCTGATTCCAGATGAAAGCATCAATTGTTCTACTTGGTTGAGAAGGTGTTTGTAAGTCAGGATGTTTAACCTGTTTTTTATTTCAACTATCACTCTTTCATTGCCGCACTCAATCAACAGATCGGCAGTTATATGAAGGCTCTCTCTTCCCAGCGGTGCATCGATCGTAATTGCTACGTCTGGAATGATCGCAGCCAAAAAGCCACTAACAGACCCGAGCCATTGAGCAGCTGTACCACTCTTGATATGCTCATAAGTGCGTCGCAAGAAATAGACTTTTAGGGCCTCTACAGTTCTCGTAAGGAGATCACCATTGCTAACGTTAACTTCTTGCCTTACTTTGCCTGCAATTTCTTGTACTGCAACCACCTCCCTATCGTACGCAAGCTGTCGGGCTATTTCATCTAGAAGGAGACAAGAAAATGCAGTAACAGAGACTATCGCCAGAAATGCTTCGCTCTCGTTAAAATCCAACTTGTAGTCATGTGTTGATGGATTTCTCCATTCCTTCCTGTAGTTAGTGAATTGATCCAGAACGCGCTGCCTGAATGTTCCAGATTTTGAGAAATGCAACTCAATCTCATACGGGCGGACATTCTCAGGGTTTTTCTTTGTAAGAACACGATATGCTTCCTTTATGCCCCCTTCGAACGCTTGATTCGTTCTGTAAACAGCATCGGTAAATGCAGTTTGATCTTCATCTTTTTGACCGCGCATTAGGTGACGGAATGCAATCTCAATGTGGGAAAGCGTCGCCTTAAGCCCAGCCGAGTGTCCCCCAGAATCAAGTAAGGAAATCTTCTTTTGTAAGATGGCGATAATGTCCATGCTGGATCAATCAACGTTGTGTTAACTGGCGGCGGAGGCGCATAGCGCTATCGCCGTCCGGTTGAGCGAATAGTTTTACATTGTTGACTCTTCGCAGATAGTCGAGGTACTCAACGGCCGCTATTGGCCGGTTGGAGTCACTCTGCTGATGTCATTGGGGCTTCGCGGAGTATGAACCTGCTCGCCATCTGGTTCCAGCTAGCAGCCCGCCCTTGAAGAAATAACAGCTGTCCATACTCATCCATATTTGAATCTCGGTGAGTTAAGCGTAGCCATTTCTCATAAAATACGTCAAAGTCTTCCTGATTCATTTGAGGTAAAAACTTATCGGAATAATCAAAGAGCGCAAGGAACTCAGTGTTAGGCCGCAACGATATTGAGCGCAATGGTTCAATGCCGAGCAAACCCATCAGCAACTCCAATTCTTCGTCACTGGCGAGCGTAACCGAGAAAAGCTCGGCACAGGCCGCCGCCATTAAGGCTTCAATCGACAAAGACGCTGTTGCACTTGGTTCGTTTGACGATGCGAATAGATAGCTTTGAATTCTCGCCTCCACTACAGTTGAGATGATATCGACGTCCAGTATTCCGTCTGCTTCTGGCCGGTTGCCGTCCTTGCCAGGTTCCGCCCCAAAGCGGAAGTTCGAAATTATTCCTCATCACGCAATCGCGCCCGAGCTTCTGACAGCGTTTGAGCATATTCCATATTAAATGGAGCTACTGATTTTTTCTCAAGAATGCAGCATAGATTCCAGAGCGCCCTTTGTTCTGATTGGTCTATTATATTCAACTGGCCTGAATCAGAGTAGCGGCTCAAAAGCTCAAATAACACAAGGGCTTCGTCAGCGGTAAGTGTTATGTGAACTTCAGAATTTATATGTTTGTTCCACGCTTGGCCGTTTCGCAGCGGGGAATCAGTACAATTGCATAATTGCAATTATTGAAATGCCTGCCCCCCCCTTCTACGGTGTCAAGAGCTGCGCAGAAGCGCTGCCTTCGGGGATAATCAGGGCAAAATCGTAGCCGTTGATCAGGTTGAACATTTCAATGTCGCCCTCCGCCAGTTTGCGCGAGCCTGGCCGCAGTGACCGCAGATCAAATAGAGACCAACTGCCGTCGGTGGCGCCTGCACTGGCCAGCAGTTTGAAGGCCGAGCTGTCAAGTTTGATTTGTGCCGGCTGATATGGCTTGCCCGCTCCCGCAAATCTCAGTTGCGTCCCCTTCGCCGCCATCACGATCAGGTGCAGCGTGGTATGGCCCTGGCCTTCGGCGCGTTCAGCCAGAAAGTTGCCAATGTCACGATTGTTGAGTGGATTAATGCCCTTGTATGCGTGATTTGCGCCGACCTTGACCACCAGCTTTTGCTCTTGCATGCCGAGCCGGGTTTCCAGGGTCCGCTTTAACAGCGTCAAACGTAAGCGGTTGGATAGGTCGCGATCGCCGGGCACTTGAGAGGCACTTTTCTGATAGATGGCGCGTGTGGCCAGCAATGCATCGAGCAGGCCTAGCGCGGTTTGCTCTTTGGGGCCGGCAAGTAGCGGGCGCAACGAGGTCAGTTCCTCGGTTGAGGCCGACAGCATAAAGTACTCTAAGGGATTGCCGGTGGCTACCGCCTTTTGAGACGCGACAGCTTCCATTTGACGCAAGGCCTCCAGCTTCGTGCGGGCGGCCGGATTAACCGGCTGGGCCAGCATCAGGGTGATCAGGTATTTGGCCGCACCAACGAATTCCTGATCGATGCCCCAGTGCTGGAAGCGCGGTCCTGCGGCCATAGCAAAGCCGGCGAGCATCTCTGCTTCCTGGCGCATGGTGTAGAAAGCAACGGAGTCCGGATAGATGGCGTCGAATCTGGCGATAGCAGCAACCGCGTCGTCGCCCTTGAGTATCCCTTCGAGCGCACTCGTCACGGCTGGACCATTTTCGGTTACCAAGGTCGTGAAGCCGGCAGGGGGCAAGGCGTTGAAGTAGGCGGATGAGAACTGGGCGATCTCGGCGACACCATGATCCTCGCCGAGGAGGACGTACTGCGCCTGGCGCGAAGCCTGCAGCAGCAGTGCCGCACCGGGTCCCGATAACGTGCCTTTGTCAACAGTGATAGCGAGCCGGCTAGCTGTGAGTTTTTCAAGGACGGCGGTATCGGCGACAGCCGAATCGGCGAAGCCGAGCGTCAGGGTGGCGGCAAGGAAGGCGAGACGGAAGAACATGGTAGTGTGGGCCGATCAGGGCGGTCAGTGAATGAGTCAACAGTTTAAACTGTCGCCAGGAAGGCCGGCTTCTGGCCAATCTCAGCCATACAGTGTACGGCAACTGTCGCCCCCAGAGTAGCAGAGAGCGCTACATGTTTAATCGTGCAAAACAATCTTGACTTCGATGCTTCGCGTTGTCGCAAGCGCGCGGAGAAAGGTGCGGAGCATTCGAATCTCATCTCCAACCGCGCCACTGGCACTTGGCAGGCCACAGACGAACACCCGCGCAGCTAATGCAAACTCGCTGGAATGACCGCTTGCCGTCGTTGCCAGGTATCGCCCCGAAGCGGACATGCGAGGATCAAGTGATCGGCGATTCTGTCGACCGCCGTCACTTTGCCCACGGGGCGAAATATCGTGAAGGTCTCCGAATGCTGGTTCGCTGACCGCATTCGCGCTGCTGAGCTCGGAAGTTATCGGCCGGCACGACAGAGAGCGCCGGTGCAGTGCATGGAATTGTAGTCAAGCATCCTGGAATGACCCAGTTTACCCGTCGGAACTGGCACTCCCTTCGGCACAATAAAAGTCGCCGAGTGTGCACCGTATAAGCCGGCTGGTAGCTCAAACCCTTTCAACACAACGTAACCGTTATGAATTTCGCGCGTTGCGAGCAAGTTTCCGCCCGCGACTGGTGGAGTGTCGGCAGATGCCGCCTTCCTGGTGGCCGCGTCCCAGGCACGGACATCGGCTGCTGTCGCCACCCGCAGGATGCCTTTGCGGACTGCATCCGCCAGTCCGGCAGGTCCAGCCAAAACTGCCTTTTGATCGCGAAACGAATCCGGTGTCACATCGGCCGATGTAAGGAGCTCAGTTTGATCATCAAAGGACTCGCCGATCACGACTTTGCCCTTTCTCGACAAATATACCTTGTCGACAGCCCGCCCGAACACGCGTCGGGCCAGTGGATTGAGTCCGTCCAATTGATCGGCTTTTATATAAAAATGACCGCATGGACCCCGGTTGTCGTAGGTGCTGTTGATGATTGGTGTGCCCTTGGGCAGACCAGCCACCGCTTGCCGGTGATAGCCGCTCACGAGAACGCCGGCAATTTCGGTCCCGCGGGTCCACCCGATGTTCCATACGGTAGGCTCGTATGCCCCCAACATCAGAATGACGGGCTTGTTGCTCGAGTTGACCAAGGCATCAATTCGTGTGGCTTCGTGCCCGGACTGATCGATCTGGAAATCGGTAGGGCGACCGCCGTATTCGCCAGCAGCGAGAACAGCAAAGTCGGCCGGGAGTGGCGACGTGAACGCGCACGTCGCCGATGCCATGTCGCTTGTCGAAAACTCGAACCGTTTGAGGTTTTCGGCCGTTGCTCCTGCCACGGCACTCGCCAACGCGATCGCCATCCCGAACCTTGCCAGTGTGACCATATTTGGCTTCAACACAGAAAACTCCTCATCTTGCATCTACAAATGGACTATGCTCGGTTTTTTCGATTGGCCCAAGGTCAAGTCTTGGCCGAACTCAACCGTCCGGCACAGTATAGTAGGTTGCTAGGCGGCAAAATTTACGAACGGTCGCAAAGGGCCGATCCCGCCCCAAAGCGAACCTTTCAGTGGGGGTACGCAGTTGCCACGAAGTAGCCTTAGAGACAGCCCCAAAGATAAATGGACTGCCCTGTGGAGATGGCTTGCCGTGCGAGCGATTGCAAATCCTTCAAGAGCGGCCGCAAATCTGCTGCATTACAGTCGATCTCTTCAGTTTTTGCCCATTGCTCCGATGCGCTCTCCAACCCGTCCGCACTTGAATTTGCGAGAAGGCTCGTCAGCTCGTCCGGAAAACGGTGAAGCCAGGACTCGCCATCCTCCTCAACGTAGATGTCTTCAGGCATGTGTTTTTCGATATCCCACTCGCTGCGTTCCAAAATGGCCCAAAGAGTACCGATTTCCAGGTCTGTGATGCCATTGAATTGGACCGGATTCAACAAAAGCGCAATTTCCTCGCCCTCGTCAGGCTCTTCAATCCGATTTGCATATCGGATGGCCTCGGCTGGATCAGCGATAAAGAAGTCTGCAATTACTCCCAATGTGGTTCTCCCTGTTTTTTGCGCAAGATTGATTGGATATTCAACGACTGCTGCTGGGCAGTTGCCGTCGTTTCACTAACGGACTGGACACCGATCCGGTGGGATTCCCTCAGGACGTTTTCTGCACGAGCTGTTCGGCAATCCCGATGAGGATTCCTTCCGGACCACGAATATAGCAGAGCCGATACATGTTTTCGTACTGGACTACTTCGCCGACCAGCTTCGCGCCGCACTTGACGAGCCGGACGAGCGTATCGTCGATATCCTCGACGGTAAACATGACACGCAGGTAACCGAGAGCGTTCACTGGGGCGTTGCGGTGATCGGCGACCACGGGCGGCGCGAGGAAGCGGGATAGCTCGAGACGGCTGTGACCGTCCGGCGTACGCATCATCGCAATCTCCACGCGCATGCCGTGCAGACCGGTGACGCCATCTGCCCAGTCTCCTTCAATTGGGGCGCGTCCTTCGAGTACGAGACCAAGTTCGGTGAAGAACGCAATGGCGGCATCGATGTCTGCTACCACGATGCCAACGTTGTCCATGCGCTTGACTGTCATGTTGCCTCCTGGGTATCTAACGTATCCTTCAATCAGGGAGAAGGAGCGCCCCGTTACGGCAACCGGTGCCGGAACGTCGGCTCGATATTACGCGCATGCAGCCAGCGCACGATGTCTTCCAGGCTGGCGTCCTGCAGCAGCAGGCCTGGCTGCGTCGGTGACTGGGTCACCACCGTTGCCAATGGAGCGGCGACGGGAGCCGGCACGGCATCTGCCAGCCCCGCATGTCCCTGCAACTTGGCCAGCGCCTGCGCGAATTGTCCCGGGTTGATGCTGCGCAAGCTTTCCAGGAAGCCCAGCTGGGCGGCCGGGGGTGGCGGCATGTCCAGGCCCGGCTCGTCGACAAAGGCCGCGCCCATGCTGGGGTGGATGAAGGCGGCCCACTTGCCCGATGGCTGCAGACATGGCGGCAGCGCTACCTGCTCCACGTCGGCCGGCGGCGCGGTGGCGAGGATGTCGGTCGAGGCAGGTAAAAAGGTGGAACGCAGCAGCTGCACGAACTGGCGCGCCTGGGCGACGGGCACGGGCGTGGCCAGGGACAGCCATAACTGGAACGCCGTGCCCGAGATGCTGACGGCGGGCGCCGGCAAGTCCAGCTCGTGCTGCACGGCGTTGGCGATCGTGCACAGCGCGCTCCAGTGCGCTTCGCCGCCGCCCTTGCCGCCAAACTCCAGCACCAGCGCGCGCGTCAGGCCGCTCCCGGTCACGAGTTGCACGGCCACCGTCTGTTCGCCCGACAGATGGCGCGCCAGCACGGCCGGCGTCAGCGGCTGCGCGCTGCCATCCGCATCGACGTATTGCTGTTGCTCGTCGAACAGATACAGGCGGGTGAGTTCGGAAATCAGTTTATGCATGGGCGGCCTCGTAATAACGTTGAGCAAGACTTGTCAACGTGCCCAGATTATAGCCTCCTGGCTATTCCCTCACTGGCAGCCCGGCTGCATGCCGCGTCCGTCCGGCGCCAAACACCAGCCAGCTGGCCACGGCGAACAGGCAGGCGGCCACGCCGCCATACAGCATCACGGCGCCAAATCCCTGCGCCAGCGCCAGCTTCGCCACGCCGGCCGGCAGTGCGCCGGCGCCCTTGCCTACCGACAAGCCTTCCGCCATGGCGCGCAAGGTGGCTGCGTCCAGTCCGCCGGGCAACTGCATCCGCAAGGCGGACTGGATGGCTGCGACGAGAATACAGCCCATCAGCGCGATATTCACCGACAGGCTGATCATGCGCGCGCTGACGTCGATGCTGGAAGCCATGCCGGCCCGTTCGCCCGGTACGGCGCCCGTCGTCGTATTGGTGACGGGCGTGTTGGTCAGGCCCAGGCCCATGCCCGCCAGCAGGCAGCCGGGCAGGATCGTCAGCCAGCTGGCGGCATCCACACGGCTGCCCCACAGCATCAGCAAAAAACCCACGCCGATGACCAGCAAGCCGGCAGGAATGACGGCATCGGCCCGGTAGCGCAGCGCCAGGCGCTCGGCCAGCGGTGGCACGAGCAAGGTGGGCAAGGTGTAGGCCAGCAAGGTCAGGCCCGTGTCCAGGCTGCTGTAGCCGAGGCCATACTGCACGTACAGGGGCAGATAAATCATGAACGGCCAGAAACTGCAGTTCATGCCCGCCGAACCGAGCAGCGCTCCCGAGAAACGGCGGATGCGGAACACCGCAAAGTCGATCATCGGTTCGGCCTGGCGCCGTTCGATCATGACAAACAGCATCAGACTGATCAGCGCCACGGCCAGGCTGGCCACGCTGCGCGGATCACTGAACCCCAGCGCCGGCCCCTGCGTCAGGCACCAGGCCAGGCTGAACACGCCCAGCGACAGGGTGGCGATGCCGGCCACGTCCAGCTTGCGCCGCTGCGGGTCGCGCGATTCGCTCACGCCCAGCGTCACCAGCAGCAACGCCGCCAGCGCCAAAGGTCCGTGTACGAGAAATACCCACTGCCAGTTTGACAGCGCGACGATGGCCGCGCCGACGATGGGACCGAAGCCCAGGCCCAGGCCAAACACGATGCCCCAGGCGCCAAACGCCCGGCCCCGCGCGGCGCCGTCCGGAAACTGCTGCGACAGCACGGCCACCTGGCAAATCAGCATGGCGCCGCCAGCCATGCCCTGCAGCGCGCGCGCGGCGATCAGCACGCCCGTGCTGCCGGCCCAGCCGCATGCCAGCGAACTGAGGCCGAACAGGATCAGGCTGGCGAGCAGCAAGCGCTTGCGGCCATAGCGGTCGGCCAGGGTGCCCGTGGCCATCAGCACGGTGGTGCAGGCTAGGGTGTAGGCGTTCATGATCCATTGCAAGTCCTTGAAGTCGCCATGCAGCACGGTTTCCAGGGTGGGCAGGATCACGGGCACGCTGGAAATTTCCAAGCCAAACATGAGCGAGGCCAGGCAGACGGCGGCCAGGGTGAGTACGTTTTGTTGCGATGTAGTCAGGTGCATCGAAGCTTTGCTTTCGGTAGTCATGGAGGGATGCGTGGTGCCGGGGCACTGCAAGCGGCCATTCTAGAAAAGCTCGACTCATGAGGGAAATGATAAAATTTTGTACAATTCATTCATTTTCATCATGAATCGCAGGAGCGTCACCCATGGACTTCGATACCGCCCTGCTGCGCGCCTTTGTCGCCGTAGCGGACACGGGCGGCTTTACGCGCGCCGCCGAACGGCTGCACCTGAGCCAGTCCGCCATCAGCCACCAGATCCGCCGCCTGGAAGAGCAAGCGGGCAGCGCGCTGCTGTTGCGCACGACGCGCAGCCTGCGCCTGACGGAAGATGGCGAAGATTTCCTGCGCCACGCGCGGCAGATCCTGGCCGCGCAGGATGCGCTGTCGCGGCGCTTCCTGCGCTCCTCGATTGCGGGTGCCGTGCGCTTTGGCGTGCCGGAAAATTTCATGGGCGCTCGCCTGCCCGCCCTGCTGGCGCAGTTCGCGCATTTGTTTCCCGCCGTGCGACTGGATGTGACGGTGGGCACCTATCTTGACTTGCAGAAACTAGTAGCGGCCGATGCGCTGGACCTGGCCGTCGTCATGGCCCTGGCCGGCGGCCAGGATGAGGCGGCCGTGCTGCGCCGCACGCGCTTCGTCTGGGCGGCGGCGCAGGATTTCCGGCACGACAGCGCGCTGCCGCTGCCGCTGGCGTTTTCGCCCGCGCCGTGCATGCACCGGCAAGTCGGCGTCGACGCCCTCGATGCCGCCGGTCTGGACTGGCGCGTGGCGTTCACCTCGCCCAGCCAGCAGGGCTTGCGCGCCGCCGTGCTGGCGGGATTGGCCATCACGGCCATGCCGCAAGGCGACTTGGAGCCGGGCATGGTGATCATCGATGGTCAGCATGGCTTGCCTGCCCTGCCCGCCGCCCAGTTCCAGCTCGTCTGGCGCGCCACCAGCACCACGGCGGCGGCTGAAGCGTTCGGACAATTGCTGCGCGAATGGTCAGCCGCCGCAGCGGCATGACAGCAACGCCAGGCCACGATACATGCGATCGTACGCGCCGCCATCCAGGTGACCCAGCAGTTCATGGAGGTGATGAAGCGGCACCGATAGGGCCGGATCGTGAATATTTGCAGCCGCACCATCCACGGCACCGTGAACCGCACCGCCTAGTCAGGGTGTAGGCGCTTTGCACCCAGGCCATACCTTTATCCGTAAAGCCCAGTTCCTGGTGGACTTTAGGAAAGCTGCACCATGGACATGTCGAGCACGATCATCCCCTAGCTGACGAAGATGATGGCAAGAAATGCCAAAATCCGCATGAACTTATTAGCCAAACTAATGATTGAGTGGAGCCAGTATCAACGGGCCAGCCGAACCACCAGCACTGCCGCCCCGGTAGCAAAGCATAGCCAGCAGGCCAGGAAAATATCGGCCGCATACGGCGTGCGGTCCCAATAGCTGTCGCCGGGTGGCAGCTGCAAGACCAGACCGCCCCACAGCAACATGGCACCCCATGCGATGACGCTGGCAATGACAAAACCCAGTAGTGAATAAAGAAAAGTTTTCATCACGCGATAGTCCGACAAGATTGCTTGCAGAATAACAGCAAAACGCAGCGCGATGACCTGCGCCTGCAAGTGCACAGCACGCGCAGCGTCTCGCTGACGCAAGCGGGCGAACAGCGGCTGCGCACGGCGGCCCCTCCTACCGCGTTTACCTTGCTGCCCGACACCTTGCGCAATCGTGGGGTTTGAGCCAGCGCAAGGCGACACCGGGCGCCAATGATCACCACACGAACACGCGTTTACCGCGCGGCGGCGCAGGTCTATAGTGGCATCTCCCCACCTTTTCAAGGACAGGACCGCCATGAAACTCTTTTACTCGCCGGGCGCCTGCTCGCTGGCGCCGCACATCATCCTGCGCGAAACGGGCACGCCGTTCACACTCGTCAAGGTCGACCTGGGCCAGCACAAGACGCCGGAAGGCGGCAGTTACTATGAGCTCAACCCGAAAGGCCAGGTACCGCTGCTGGCGCTCGACGATGGCAGGACCTTGAGCGAAGGCCCCATCATCGCCCAGTACATCGCCGAGCATGCCGGCAAGCACGACCTGCTGCCGCCCGTGGGCAACTTTGTCCGCTACAAGGTGATGGAATGGCAGAATTACATCACGTCCGAGCTGCACAAATCGTACAGTCCCCTGTTCGATTCCCGCATCGACGCCGCCACCAAGGCCCTGTTCATCGAGGAACTGGGCAAGAAATATGCGTGGATCAACAGCCGCCTGGAAGGCCAGGCCTACCTGACCGGCGACACCATGACCGTGGCCGATCCCTACCTGTTCGCTGTGACAGGCTGGGCGCCGCAGCTGGGCGTGGATCTGTCGCAGCTGGCCAATGTGCAGGCATTCCTGGGCCGTATGACCGAGCGCGACAGCGTCAAGGCGGCGCTGGAAGCGGAAGGACTGGCCAAGGCCGCCTGAACGCCGTTGCATGGAGTTTCCCCGGGCTGGCGGCGCGCGACAGTCCCGTGCTAAGATCGTGGCGTCGAAAAAGGTGGACCGGCGTGGTGAGCCCCGGTCAGCCGTCCGCCTGCGGACGGTCATATTCCAGCCCTGGGGGCCGCGGACCACGACGAAAAGCGGACGTGCGCCGTTTTTTCGTCGGCGTGCGTTCCGTCACCCTGCTGCCTGAACGGCGTTCCGCCTGCCGCGAAAAATCACCACGTCCTTGACCGAGTGTGCTCTGCACAACATCCAGGACGACATCATGAACCCTGCTTCAATCCACACCCCTGTACTCATCATCGGCGGCAGTCTCGTCGGACTTTCAGCCTCGCTCTTCCTTGCATGGCGGGGCGTGCCGCATATCCTCGTTGAAAAACACCACGGCAGCGCCGCGCACCCCCGCGCCACGGGCTTTACGGAACACACGCTGGAATTTTTCCGCGCCGCCGGCATCGCCGAGCGCATTCCCCAGGTGCCGCCCGGCGCCACCGTGCGCCGCGCCCGCGTAGAAAGCCTGGCGGGACAGCACTACGAGGAATTGCCGTGGACGCCAGGCCAGCCGGAAGAGCGCGACGGCAAGGCCTCGCCCATGGCCGGCGCTGCCATCGCGCAGGATTTGCTGGAACCGATACTGCGCGAGGCCGCCCGCGCACGGGGCGCGGACCTGCGCACGGGCGTGGAACTGTTGTCCGTGCAGCAGGATGCGCAGCGCGTCACGGCCCAGCTGCGCCAGCGCGACACGGGCGCATGCTATGCCGTCACGGCCGATTACCTGATCGCCGCCGATGGCGCGGCCAGCCCCATCCGCGAACAGCTGGGCATCGCGCGCCAGGGCGCCGGTCCCCTGCGCGTGCTGCGCAGCGTGCTGTTCCGCTGCGCGGAGGCGGACGCCTTTCTGGAACGGGGCATCCGCCAGTTCGACATCGACCAGCCAGGCTTCAAGGGTTTCCTGGGCACGTATTCCGATGGACGCTGGTTCCTCATGTTTGAAGAACAAAGCGAGAGCACCGACGCGCAATTGCGGGCGCTGGTCCGCCAGGCCCTGGGCAAGGACATGGCGTTCGAGCTGATCACCACGGGGCGCTGGGAGCTGGCCGGGCTGATCGCGGACAGGTTCAGCGAGGGGCGCATTTTCCTGGCCGGCGATTCTGCCCATCAATTGCCGCCCACGCGCGGCGGCTACGGCGCCAACACGGGCATCGACGACGCCTACAACCTGGCATGGAAGCTGCAAAGGGTGGTGCGGCGGCAATCGCGCCCCGCCCTGCTCGACACCTATACGGATGAGCGCCGGCCCATCGCCTGGCTGCGGCACCAGCAAACCTTCGCCCGGCCGGACTACGCAAAATGGGTCGGCGACGGCTACCAGGACGCGCCACTGTATGGCAACCTGGCAATGGAACTGGGCCAGCTGACGCGCTCCGGCGCCATCCTCGGCGCGGACGCGGCACTGCCGCCTGCCGCCCATCCGCGCGACTGGGCCGGCCAGCCAGGCACGCGCGCGCCCCACGTATGGGTACGGCATCGTGGCAACAGCATCTCCAGCATCGACCTGTTGACCGAGGATTTCGTGCTGCTGACAGCCGATCCGCGCTGGTCCGCCGCCGCCGCGCACCTATCGTTGAAGACCTTGCTGGCCGGCGCCGACGTGGTTTTCCCCGCCGACCAGGCCTTCGTCGACACTTTCGGCACAGGCGATGACGGCGCCGTGATTGTCCGGCCGGACGGCATCATCGCCTGGCGCTCGGCCCCGGCGGCAATACCGGATGCCATGCTGCTGCGCGCGGTGATGGAAAAAATCGCCATGCCGCACAGCTGACGGCAACGGCGCCGCCGCGCTGTGCGAAAATGCCCGCCTTCACCATTGCCGGACATTGCCCATGCCGCACGCTGCCATTGCCACCCTTTCCGAACGCGACGCGCACCGCATCGCCCGCCACGCCCAGGCGGCCGATGCGGGCCGCTTTTTGCATCCGGTGCAGCAAGCCTTGCTGCACCGGCGCGGCTGGCTGACGATGCTGGCGCCGCGCAGCGCGGGCGGCGCCGAATTGCCCTTGCCGCAAGTGGTGCGCCTGGAAGAAGCCGTGGCCGCCGTCGATGGCAGCATGGGCTGGGTACTGACCCTGTGCGCAGGCGCGGGCTGGTTTGCGGGCTTTCTGGCGCCCGGCATGGCGCAGTCCATCATCGGCACGCCGCGCGTCTGCCTGGGCGGCAGCGGCGCGGCCACCGGCTACGCGGAGGAAGAAGGCGACGGCTACCGCATCACCGGCAGCTGGGACTACGCCAGCGGCGCACCCATGGCGACCCACTTCACCCTGAACGCCCTGCTGCGGCGCGATGGCCAGCCACTGCTCGATGCGGATGGCAAGCCGCGCATCCGCGCCTTCCTCGTGCCCGCCGCGCTGGTGCAGCTGGTGCCTTCGTGGAACAGCATCGGCATGCGCGCCAGCGCCTCGCACAGCTACCGGATCGACGGCCAGTGGCTCGGCAAGGATCATGGCTTCACGATCAGTCCCGACACCGCGACGGCCGGCGGCCCCCTGTACCGCTATCCGTTCTACTCGCTGGCCTACGTGACCCTGGCCGCCAACGTGACCGGCATGGCCGCGCATTTCATGCAGTTGGCCGAGGAATGCATGCGCCACCGCCGCCATGCGCGCGCCGGCTTGCCCCTGCTGGACGTACCGGAAGTGGCCGCCATGCTGCAAGCCAAGAAAGATGCTAGCACGACCGCCCGCGCCCGCTTTTACGCCGTGCTGGACGACAGCTGGGCAACGGTTGCCGCCGGCACGGCCCTCGACGCGGAAGGCATGCAAGCCGTGCAGGAACGTTCGCTGGAGCTGGTCGCCGTGTGCCGCGCCGCCGTCGATGGCCTGTATCCATACTGCGGCCTGTACGCGGCCCGCGAAGACAGCACCATCAACCGGGTCTGGCGCGATTTCCACACGGCCAGCCAGCATTCACTGCTGCTGCCCTGACATTGCCAACCGCGGCTTCGCCGCGCGACAACTTGCCCTCCCCTGGCAGCCGCATGACTGAAAAGGCTGGCGGACGCCATGCGGCCCGGATTGCCTGATACTATAAGGCATTGCTACTTTTCGCTCCCCTATCCATGCACGTCAACACGCTCAGCAGCCTTGCCCAACTTTTGGCCAGCGCCGAAACGGAAACCCTGGCCTTTCCCACCAGTATCAATACGGCCCTGCTCCTGCAAAAGGAACTGGCCAACCCCGATTGCCACTCGGCCGACATCAGCCGGCTACTGCTGTGCGAACCGACCTTGTCGGCGCGCGCCGTGGCGCTGGCCAATTCGGCCCTGTTTGCGCCCGGCCAGGCGCCCGCCATCACCAGCGTGCGCGGCGCCGTCGAGCGGCTGGGCCACCGCAACCTGTATGCGCTGGCGACGGCGGCCGTCATCCGCCAGTTGAACGCGGGCATCCGCGACGAAGCCTTGCGCGCCCGCGCCACCCAACTGTGGGCGCACACCGTGCATGTGGCGGCGCTGGCGCATGGATTGGCGGGCGCCGTCACGCAGACGGATGCCGATACGGCGCTGTTCGCCGGCATCGTGCATGAAGTGGCCGGCTTTTATCTGCTGGCCCAGGCCGACAAGACCCCTGGCCTGTACGCCCACCTGGAAACGCAGATGGCGTCCGCCCTGGAAGTGATCGGCCGCGCGCTGATGCGCCAGCTGGGCGTGCCGCAGGCGGTGGCCGATGCCGTCAATACCTTGCCTGGTTCAACCATCATGCTGCCGCCCGAAGGCTTGCGCGACACCCTGCTGCTGGCCAAGGCGCTGGCGCCCGTGCCCTCGCCGCTGCCGCAGGCCGGCATCACCGTCAGCGCGCCGCTGCAAGCCTACCTGGACAATGATCCCGTGCTGCAGGCGCTGCGCACGCAGCCGTCGGCCGAAGCGAAGGCCCTGATCGAGGTGCTGCTCAGCTGATGGCCGATCTGCTATGATGGCGCAGGCCGGGATGGACCCGGTCCGCTTTCATTCATGTCCACTGGAAAACTGCCTTGACTACCTCCTTACGCATGCTCGGCCTGGCCGCAGCTCTGACCATGGCGTGCAACGCCAACGCCGACAGCTTCGTTTCCTCGGCATCCAGCGCCGGCTCGCAGTCGAGCGGCAGCATTTCCGATTCGCTCAACGGCTCGAGCAACAGCTCCTCGCGCGACAACAAGGTGGCCAATGGCCCCTACCGCATCATCGACGTGGCAGCCTTGCCGGGACGCAACGGCATGACGCGCCTGACCATGCAGGCCGACGCCACGGCAACGCCGCTGGTGCTGGACTTGCCGCAAGCGGCGCTCGACAAGCAGCAACTGGCGCAGGGCGACGTGGTGCATGCGCAAAACCGCGCCTACGGCATCGAATTCTCGCGCAACGACACGCGCGCCGCCTTCTTCCTCGTGCTGGCCGACGACTGGTACGGCGAAATGGCCACGCGTCCCGTCAGCCTTTGATTCGTTTTCTCCCGCGCCGCCCGGCACTGCTGCTGGGCGTTTGCGCCATCTTCAGCGCCGGCGCCGCGCAGGCGGGCACTTCGCTCGCCTCGTCGCGCTTTTGCGACCGCGCGCAGGAACTCACGGCCACGGAACAGGACCGGCTGCTGCGCTTTGCCGCCGTCGTGCGCGAAGAACTGGCCGCCAGCGAAGGCAGCGTGGCCCTGATCAGCCGCTCGGGCCTGGACCTGGCCCGCTTCGGCATCCGCTATTCGCACGCGGCACTGGCCTGGCGCCACGACAACGACAGCGGCTGGTCCGCGCGCCAGCTGTACTACGCTTGCGACGAAGGCCGCCCGCGCATCTTCGACCAGGGCACGGCCGGTTTCGCCATGGGCACGGAAAACCCTGCGCTCGGCTACATCTCGCTCGTGAAACTGCCAGCCGAAACCGTGCCGCCCCTGCGCCGCGCCCTGCTCGATCCCGTGCGCGTGCAGCAGTTGCTGGCGGGCCGCTACAGCGCCAACGCCTATGCCTACAGCCTGAAATACCAGAATTGCAATCAGTGGGTGGTGGAAATGCTGGCCGCCGCCTGGGGAGAACTGGCCGCGGGCAGCGACTTGCGCGCCCGCTCCCAGGACTGGCTGCGCGCCGCGCCGTATGCGCCCGCCCCCGTCGACGTGGGTGCGCGCTGGCTGATGCTCGGTTCCATCTTCGTGCCCCTCGTGCACATGGACGACCACCCGCCGGAAGCCATCGGCACGATGCGGCTGGCAGTGAGCTTGCCGGCCAGCCTGGAAGCGTTCACGCGCCAGCGCCTGCCCGCCAGCGAGCGCGTGGAAATCTGCCACGACGGCAAGCAGGTGGTGGTGCACCGGGGCTGGGATGCGATCGCCGACGGCTGTATTCCAGGCGCAAACGACAGGGTCATCGCCCTCGACGATACGCCGCACGACAGTCCCTGACGGCAGTCCCTAAGCAGCGGCCAGTGCCGCTTCGACCTGGTCAAGCAGGCGCGATGGTTCCAGCCCCTGCCCCATCCGGCGGGCCACCTCGCCGCACGCCAGCTGGACCCCGGGCGCGGCGAGCAGGCGCGCCAGCTGCCGCTGCATGCGCCCCGCCGACAGGCGCCTGGCCAGCAAGACATCCCCCACGCCGAGCCGTTTGACCCTCCAGCCATTATCGAACTGGTCGTATGCGAACGGCACGATCAGTTGCGGAATGCCCGCACGGAAAGCATCCGCGCTGGTGCCGATGCCGCCATGGTGCACGACGGCCGCCACGCGCGGCAACAGGGCCGCAAACGGCACGTGCGCCTGCCACATGACGCTGACCGGCAAATCCTGCGGCACTTGCGCCGCATGCGGCGTGAGGAACAGGCCGCGCCGTCCCAGCCGCCGCAAGACGTCCAGGGCGATGCTGAAATAGCGCTGCGCGTGCTGGTGGCCGGTACCCGGTGTGAACACGATGGGCGCTTCGCCCTCATCCAGAAAACGCTCGAGCGCGGGCGGCAGCGCCGCAGCGCCATGCATGGCGGCGCCCATGAAACCAGTTTGCACGAAATGCGGCGGCCAGTCCGCCTGCGGGGCGGCGAACCACGCTGGAAAGAGTCCCAGCGAGGCATCCGGCGCGGCCAGCATGTGCGCAAAAAAATGCGCTTCGGGCGGCAAGCCGTGCTGCGCGCGCGCCCCGTTCAGGCCAGGCAGCAGCACCGGATCGACCATGCTGCGGTTGATCAGCCGCCACAGGGCCTGCCGCCAGGCCAGCGGCACCCAGGCGGGAACGCGCAGCGAGCCGGCCGCCAGGAAATCATGGCTGCTGCACAAATTCGATGGCGCCAGATACGCCGCGACGATGCGCAGGTCCGGGCGTGCCGAGCGTGCCAGGGCGGCCATCGGCACGAGGAAGGGGTGGCACAGCACCACGCAATCTTCAGCATCCGGCAAGCCTTGCACGACGTCGCGCACGGCGCCCAGGTGCGGCACGAGGCCGCGCCACACCAAGCCCCAGCCCTTGCGTTCATCCCACAGGCCCGGGTCGCCCAGCATGGCCTGGCCCTCTGCCGCACTGCCAAAGGTGTGATACGGCAGCCTTGACGCCTGCGCTGCCGCTTCCTGCCAGCCCGGCACCAGCAGCAGCACGCGCCGGCCCCGCTGCTGCAAACCCTGCGCCAGCGCGATAAACGGTTGGATGTCGCCGCCCGTGCCGCTGCTGGCGACGATGACGAGCGGCGTGGCGGCGGCCTGGCCGGCCAGCGCTTCAGCCCGGGGCAGCATCGAGCGCCTCGCCGATCGCATAGAAGCGCCCGCCGGCGATGTAGTGCAGGCTGCGCCAGGATGGATCCGCGTCTTCGAAATGCCAGTGCCCGTCGCGGAACACGCGCGTGTCGGCCCAGGCGCCCACCACTTCGCCGATGAACAGGTCGTATGCGGTCTGGTTGTGCGGCTCGGGGACCAAACGGCAGGCCAGCCAGGCGGAACATCCGGCCACGAACGGCAAATCAAAGCCGTCCATGTGAAACAGCCGCACGCCGGCGCGCGCCAGTTTGTCGGGCTGCGCATCGAGGCTGTGCGTGCCGACGGCGTGAGTCAGTTGCAGCTGCGCCGCCGTCGGCACCTGGATGACGAACGTGCCGCTGCCTTCGACCAGCGCGCGCGTGCGCGTTGCCTTGTCCAGCACCACGGTCAGTTTCGGCGGCGCGAAATCGAGGGCGCAGGCCCAGGCGGCGGCCATCACGTTATCGATGCCGCCATGGCGGGCCGAGACGAGGATGGACGGGCCGTGATTGAGCAAACGATAGGCTTTTTCCAGCGGCACGGCGGCGATATGGTCTCGTTCATTTAGCGACAGCAGCATGTCCCACTGGTCGATGCCGGGCCCGAAGCCGTCCGGCGTCACCTTGACTGTCTCAAAGCCGAAGCGCGCATAAAAAGCCTGCGTGTGCTGGCTGGTGTTCATGCTCACCCTGGCCACGCCCGGCACGGCGCGGATGGCGTCCAGGCGTGCCTGCGTCAGCGCGCGGCCCAGTCCTTGGCCGTGCAGATCCTGCGCCACCATGCCCCAGCACAGGCTGGCCACCGTGCCGCCCGCATCGAGCGCATGGCCGCCGCAGGCGACGATGCGTCCGTCGCGTTCGATGACCAGATACGGATGTGTCGAATTTTCCAGCCAGGCGGCAAAGTCCGCGCGCTCGGACGGGTCGAAAAAGCGCGGCGTATTGCCGTCGAAAAGAGCCAGGCAGGCATCGCGGTCGCCGGCCCGGTAAGGACGCACTGTTTGCATTTTTTGTACTTAAAAAAACATGAATGGCAATTATAAGGGGCGCGCGGTCAAGCCAGCTGTTCCGGGCCGACGACGTGCACGCCCGGCGCGCTAGCCAGCGCCGCTTCCAGCAAGGCGCTGGCGATGCGCGGCGCGGGATTGATGCGCCAACGGCGCGGCAGCACGGGACCGAGCACGCGCAAGATGCGCAGGGCAGCGCCCTCGCCCGGCCGCGCCTCCTCGCGTTCGCCGCCGATCAGTCCCGGCCGCACGTGGGTGAGCGACGCAAAACCCAGCGTTTCGAGGTCGCGTTCCAAGTCTCCCTTGACGCGGTTGTAGAAAAAGCGCGAAGCCGCGTTGGCGCCGGCGGCGGAATTGAGCGCATACGTGCGCGTGCCAGCCGCCAGCGCCAGGCGCGCCGCAGCCAGCGGATAGTCATGGTCGACTCTGCGAAACGCCTGCCGCGTGCCCGCCACCTTCATGGTCGTGCCCAGGGTGCAGATGACGGCGTCCGCCTGCCACCAGGGCGCGTCCGCCGGCAAGCTGTCGAAGTCGACGAGCGGCGCGTCCAATTTGGGATGCGCCGGCAAGGGCTTGCGCACGGGCGCGACGATGGCCGTGACGCGCGTGTCACTCAGCGCCAGGCGCAGCACTTCGCGGCCCACCAGGCCCGTGGCGCCTATCAGTATCAGTTTCATTCATTCTCCCCGCATGCTGGACGCCACACGATACAGCATCGGGCGCCCAGGCAGTGCATCAGGCGCCCGCGTGCGTGTGATAGATCTTGCTCACGATGGTCCACTCGCCCTGCACTTTGAGCAGATTGAAAAAGTCGGTGAAGCGGAAGCCCGAGATATCGTCCGTGTCGACGCGCGCGCTGGCCGCCGTGCCCACGATATCGATCCGCGCGATGGCCGCCTTTGCCTGCGGCGATGGCCGGAAGGCGCTGTCGATGATTTCGAACAGGCCTTCGATGGGCCCGCCCGTCAGCTTGTCTTCGCTGTCGACGCCGAAAATGGTGGCCTCGCCGCTGAAGGCCGGGCGCATGATGCTGCTGTCGGCCTGCGCGCCGCCCGCATTGTATTGATTCAGCACGGCGACAATCGCCTGGTAATCCTGCACATAAGTGGTGTTGTTCATGTTGCGCTCCTTGAGTGGGTAAAAAGAAAAATCAGGACTGGCTGGCCGGCCAGTCGGTGTAGCCGACGGCGCCGCCCCCGTAATACGCCGCGCGCGGCGCCACGGCCAGCGCCACGCCATGGCGCAGGCGCGCCACGAGGTCCGGGTTGGCGATGAAGGGACGGCCGAAGGCCACCGCATCGACCTTGCCTTCGGCGCGGCGCGCCAGCGCCAGCGGCAAGTCGTAATGGTTGTTGCCGATGTAGGGGCCATCGAACAGCGCCCGCAACGCGTCGAGGTCGACGCCGTCCGGTACGTCGCGCGAGGTGGCCGTGGCGCCCTCGACGAAGTGCAGATAGGCCAGCCCGTGGCGGTTCAACTGTCCGATCAAATAGCCATAGGTGGCCATCACGTCGCTGTCGACGGGCGTGTTGCCCGCGTCGGGCGTGACGGGCGACAAACGGATGCCTACCCTCGATGCGCCCCAGATATTCACCACGGCATCCGTCACTTCCAGGGTCAGGCGCGCGCGGTTGTCGATGCTGCCGCCATAAGCGTCCGTGCGCCGGTTGGTCGAATCGCGCAGGAACTGGTCGAGCAGGTAGCTATTGGCCGAATGCACCTCGACGCCGTCGAAACCGGCGCGCAGCGCGCATGCGGCCGCATGCGCATACTGGGCAACGATGCCGGCGATTTCCTGCGTCTCCAGCGCGCGCGGCATGGACACGGGCTGCATGCCGCTGGCCGTGTAGGTGCTGCCCTCGGCCCGGATGGCGGACGGCGCGACGGGCGCGGCGCCATCGGGCTGCAGGCTCGTATGCGAAAACCGCCCCACATGCCACAGTTGGCAAACGATCTTGCCGCCGGCCGCATGCACGGCATCCGTGACCAGCTTCCAACCAGCCACCTGCTCGTCCGACCAGATGCCCGGTGTCAGGGCGTAGCCGCGCGCCTGGGGCGAGATATTCGTCGCTTCGCTGATGATCAGGCCGGCGCTGGCGCGCTGGGCGTAGTACTCGGCGTGCAAGGCGTTCGGCACGCCATCGTCGCCCATGCGGCTGCGCGTAAGCGGCGCCATGACGATGCGGTTGGCCAGCGCCAGCGCGCCCAGGTCGACTGGGGAAAATAAATCGTTTTCATGCTGCTCGGTCATCATATTGCTTTCATATTGTGCAAGAGGTCGAAAATAACTGACCGGTCGTCTAGTTAATAGTTAAAAAAAACGGCTAGGACAGCAGCCGTTGCGTGGTTAACGTGGCCGCGTCGAACGGCCCGCCGCTCCTGGCCACCTTGACCATCAGGGAAGCGCCCAGCCACAGCTGGTACAGGGATTCGGCCAGCACGCGCGCCGGCGTTGCCGCCGCCACGGAACCGTCGAGGTGGCCCGCCTCCACGCACTGCGTCAGGCGGTCCAGGATGGCGCCCGTGCCCTGCTGCAGCACGGCGCCCATGTCCACGGACAGGTCGCACACTTCAGCGCCCAGCTTGACCACCAGGCATTTGCCTTCCGGCGCGTTGCCGGCCTGGGTCGCGCTCCAGTAGTCAAAATACGCGAGCAGGCGCTCGCGGGCGGTGCCCGGGCCGTACAGCAAGGCGTCGACCATCTGCAGATAGGTGGTGAAATAGTCGTCGAGCAAGGCTTGGCCAAACTCTTCCTTTGACTTGAAGTAATAGTAGAACGAGCCTTTCGGCACGCCGGCGGCCGCCACCAGTTCGGCCAGGCCCACGGCCGTATAGCCCTTCTCGGCCATCAGGGCCTTGGCGATGTCGATCAGGTGCTGGCGCATGTCAGCGGAGGATTTTTTGCTCATGCGGCCAGTATAGCAAAAAATATGACCGGTCGTCTAGTAAACTATCCCCTGCTCCGCCATCACCCCAGGCGCAGCGCCAGCGCGGCCAAGGTCACAAGCAGCACGGGCACGGTCAGCACGATGCCGACGCGGAAATAGTAGCCCCAGGAAATGTGGATATTTTTGCTGTCGAGCACGTGCAGCCACAGCAAGGTAGCCAGGCTGCCGATGGGCGTGATCTTCGGTCCCAGGTCGCTGCCGATGACGTTCGCGTAAATCATCGCTTCGCGCACGGCCCCCTGCGCCGTCGTCGGGTCGATGGCCAGCGCGCCCACAAGCACCGTCGGCAAGTTGTTCATCACGGACGACAGCAAGGCCGTCAGCACGCCGGTACCCATGGCCGCGCCCCACACTCCGTACTGGGCAAAGTGGTTCAGCATGCCCGTCAGGTAAGCCGTCAAGCCCGCATTGCGCAAACCGTACACGACCAGATACATGCCCAGCGAAAAGACGACGATCTGCCACGGCGCATGGCGCAGCACGTGGCGCGTGGAAATCACGTGGCCCCTGCCGGCCACCACCAGCAGCAGCGCGGCGCCCACGGCCGCGATCAGGCTGATGGGCACGCCCAAGTGCTCTTGCGAGAAAAAGCCCACCAGCAGCAGCGCCAGCACCAGCCAGCCGGCGCGGAAGGTAGCAAGGTCGCGGATGGCGGCGTCCGGGCGTTTCAGCTGCGCGACTTCGTAGTCGCGGGGGATATCCTTGCGGAAAAAGAGCAGCAAGGCGGCCAAGGTCGCCAGTACGGCGACGACATTGACTGGCGCCATCACGGACGCGTACTCGGCAAAGCCGATCTTGAAGAAATCGGCCGAGACGATATTGACCAGGTTCGACACCACGAGCGGCAGGCTGGCCGTGTCGGCGATGAAGCCGGCCGCCATCACGTAGGCCAGGGTAGTCCTGGCGGAAAATTTCAGCGCGCGCAGCATGGCGATGACGATGGGCGTCAGGATCAGCGCGGCGCCGTCGTTGGCGAACACGGCCGAGACAAGCGCGCCCAGCAAGACCAGCAGCACGAACAGTTTTCTGCCGCTGCCCCCACCCCAGCGCGCCACGTGCAGCGCTGCCCACTCGAAGAAGCCGGCAGCGTCCAGCAGCAGGCTGATGATGATCACGGCCACGAAGGTGCCGGTGGCGTTCCACACGATATGCCAGACGACGGGGATGTCGCCCCAGTGGATCACGCCGGCCAGCAAGGCGACACAGGCGCCGATGACGGCGCTCCAGCCAATACCCAGGCCACGCGGCTGCCAGATGACGAGGATTAAGGTGGCGAGAAAGATGAGGAAAGCGGTGAGCATGGGGCGAGGTTCCGTTCGATGCGGCATCGCGGGCACCATGCGCCGCAGCCATTGAATATCATCAACAATTCTATATTACTGGAATTATTGAATCAAAGCAAAGCTGCGGCGTACTTCCTTACTTCAGCGCGATGGCGATATCGACCAGCCCCACCGCCCCATTGCCGATGGCGGAAGCGGCCGTCGTGGCCGCACCGCCGCTCAGCACGGCCCCACCCGTCGCCAGGTCGATGCGGTACAGCGAGCTCGGTCCCGTGGCCGAGGTGCGCAAGGCCGCCAGGGCCAGGCCGTTGGCGCCGCCCGCGATATCGAAGCCCACGTCGCCCGCCGCCGCCACGCCAAGCGCGCCGACATTCACCAAAGTGCCGTCGTTTGGCGGATTTTGCAGGGCGAGCGCCGCGCTGGCCGTGTCGATATCGAACAGCATGGTCGCCGTCGTGCCGGCAAAGCTGTTGGTATAGGCGGCGGCCGTCACGCTAGGCGCCGCGCCCGCGCGGTTGACGGTACCGTCGGTGGTGGTGGCGCCCGTGTCGACATTGATGCGCAGGCTTTGCCCCGTGCTGCCGATCACGCGCAGGCGATCGGCGACGGGATTGAAATCAACGCCAAAGGCCGTGCCCGCGATGGCCGTGTACGGCGCGCTGACGTCCGCCGCATCGGCGGCCAGCGTCGCCTTGACGGTGGCGGCCCCCGTCGCCGGGTCGATGGTGACGATGCGCCCCGTCGACGATATCCCGTACAGCAATCCATCCTTGGGACGGATGTCAAAGCCCAGCAGGCGCTCGCCCGCCGCCAGGCCCGTCACGGCCACGTTGGCATCCAGGGTGTTCGGCGTGGCCGTCTTGAAGGTGACGATGCGGGCGTCGTCCGTCAAGCCGTAGGCGATAGGCGCGGCCGGCGCTTTCAAGGCGATGCCGCGCAGCTCTTCCGTCACGCCGATGGCCGCCACCAGGGTCGCCGGCGCCGTGGTGGCCGCCAGGTTCAAGGTGTACAGGTTGCGCGCGCCGGCCACCGTCATGACGGCGTAGCCCGTATTCGTGCGCGCATCGATGTCGAAGCCGGTCACGCCGGTGGCCGCCACGCCCAGCGGCACGGCGCCGGCCAGGGTGCCGTTGTTCGGCGGATTTTGCGTGTACAGGGTGGCGTTGGCCCCATCGATGACAAATAAGGTGGTGCTGGCCGTGCCGGCAAAGCTGTTGGTATAGGCGGCCGCCGTGATGGCCGTATTCGCTGCACCACCGTTGATATTGCCATCTGTCGTGGTGGCGCCCGTATCGACATTGATGCGCAGACTCTGCCCCGTGTTGCTGACGACGCGCAGGCGGTCGGCGACCGGATTGAAGTCGACGCCGAACTCCGTACCGGCCAGCGCCGTGTACGGGGCCGTCGCATCACCTGCATCGGCGGCCAGGGTCGCTTTCACGGTGGCGGCGCCCGTCACGCCATTCAGGGTGTAGATGCGGCCCGTGCTGCCGACGCCATACAGCTGGCCATCGGCGGGACGGAAATCGATGCCCAGCAGGTTTTCGCCGGCCTGCAGGCCCGTCACTGTCGCCGTGGTGCGTATGGTGGCCGGCGTGGCGCGGTCGAACGACAGCAGCTTGTTGCTGGCGGTGAGCACGAAGACGTCGCCAGCCACCACCACGGGCGGCGGTGGCGTGACGACAACATCGTCGTGGTCGCTGCCGCCGCCGCAAGCGGACAAGGTCATGGCGACGGCGGAAACAAGCAGCAGCTTGGCGTATGGCAAGGTTGGCAGTGGTGACATGGTCGTGGTCCCGATAGAGTGAGTGGAGGTGTCGCTCATGCCGCCGTTGCGGCGAGCGCACCCCTGTACTACTCGCCGTACCCGCGTTTGGATGCAGTGATGCAAAAAAATTTATTTCGGTGCAATTTATGCTTGTGTTTAGGCAACTTAATCGGTGTATAGTCGCAGGCACGATTGAAACTGGGGTCAGGAAAGTGGCGCGCATCTATCAGACCAACAACATGGGCGAAGCCGACCTGCGGGTGGCCATCGTGCAGCGTGGCAATGCCGACTTGCTGGTACACCGCGTGGCCAGCTGGGGTCTGGCGCATGGCGACGCACAGTGGTTCATCACCCGTGAGCGCCTGGATGCAACGGCCAGCGTGTATTTCACCTCGCAAGGCTTCGCGCAGCTGACCATCAGTTTTGTCGACCACGCCAGCGAAGCGGGTTGGACCCGGCCACATCGGCTCAAGGGCTGCCTGTCGCACGGTGGCAGCTGACATCAAGCGGAGGAGCTCATCATGGATTTGATTTTGCTGGAACCCGGCAACGGGGAACTCGTGTTCGGCAAGACGCCGGATGGTGACAATGCCGGCATCGACGCCATCTGGCGCGACGCCGCTGCGCTGCAGGGCACGGGACCATGCATCGAGCTGGTCTCACTGCACCAGGGCATGAAGCAGCAAATAACGACGGACGTCAGCAATTCTGCGCGCACGTCGGGGCGGCCCGTGATCACGGAATTTACCTGTGTCAAATATGTCGACCGGACCTCGGTCAACTTGTACGACCTGTGCCTGCGCGCCAAGCCGCTGGGCACCGGCGCGGACCAGCCAACCAAACTGTACATCGCCCGCAACTCGGGCGACAAGACGGCCAACATCATGACCATTTGGCTGCGCGACGCCATCATCAGCGAAATCCAGCTGCAAACCCATCCCGATGACATGCCGACCGAGCAGTTCAAGCTGAATTTCACGGAAATCCTCTGGAGCCACAGCGTGCAGCAGGCCGATGGCAAGCCCGGCCCACAACACACGACGGGCTGGAGCCTGGCCCGCAATCGGCCCATCGGCGCTTTCACGGGCTAAGCAAAGCGCCTACTCTTCCAGCCCTCCCCCCAGCGCCTTGTACAAGGCCACGGCCGACTTGAACTGGTCGCGCCGTGCGTCAAGCAAGGCTTGCTGGGCCGCATACGACTGGCGCTGCGCATCGAGCAACTCCAGGCGGCTGTCCTGGCCCGCGTCGTAGCGCAGCTGCGACAGGCGCTGGCGCTGCTGCGCCGCCACCACCACGCGCTGCTGGGCATCGATCTGCTGCGCATATGTGGCGCTGCCGGCCAGGCCGTCGCGCACCTCACGAAACGCCACCTGGATCGCCTGCTCGTACTGCAGCACGGCCACGTCCTTGCGCAGGCGCGACAGCTGCAGTTCCGCGCGCAGCTGGCCGCCCTGGAACAGCGGCTGCGTCACTTGCGGTGCGAACGACCAGCTGCGCGCGCTGCCGCGGAACAGGTCACCGAGCTCCGGGCTGGCAAAACCCAGCGACGCCGTCAGCGACAGGCGCGGGAAGAAGGCGGCGCGAGCGGCGCCGATTTCCGCATTCGCCGCCACCAGCGCATATTCCGCCTGCAGGATGTCGGGTCGGCGCGCCAGCAAGTCCGACGGCAGGCCGGGCGGCAGCTGCGTCAGCACGGGCTGGCCATCAAGTGCGCGGCCAGCCGGCAAATCGGCGGGCAGCGGCGCGCCGAGCAGCAATTCCAGGTTGTTGCGCGCCAGGGCACTGGCCCGTTCGCGCGCCTGCACGTCCGCTTCCGCTGTCGCGGCCTGCCCTTCCGCCTGCGCCACGTCCAGGCCGCTGCCCTGCTGCGCGCCGTGCAGGCGCTGCGTCAGCACCAGCGCCTGGCGCCAGTCGAGCAGGGTTTGCCGCGCCAGCGCCAGCTGTTCCTCGGCCAGCCGCTGCTCCAGATAGGCGTCGGCCACGCCGCCGATCAGGGCCATGTGCGCGGCGCGCTGCCCCTGCTGCGTGGCCAGGTAGCGGGCAAACGCGGCGTCCGACAGGGAACGCAAGCGGCCGAACAGGTCGATCTCGAACGCGCTCATGGCGATGCCGGCCGTGAACTGGTTTTGCGTTACCGCGTCGGCGCCGCGCTGGCGCACGCCGCCCGCATTCGCGCCGATGGCCGGATAGCGGCCCGCATCCTGGATCTGGTACTGGGCTCGCACGGCTTCCACGTTGAGGGCCGCCACGCGCAAATCGCGGTTGTTTTCCAGGGCGATGTCGACTAGGCGCTGCAGGCGCGCATCGAGCAGCATCTGGCGCCAGCCCAGGTCCGCTGAGGTGTCGCCCATGCCTGGCGCTGAAACCTCGGCATACGCTGCAGGGATCGGCGCCGCCGGCTTGACCAGCGGCGGCGTCAAGGAACACGCCGACAAGGCCAGCGCGGCCAGGGGCGCAATAAAGAATAAACGCATTACGACTCTCCTTCCACCGCCTTGACGGCGATGCAGTTACCGCGTTTGTTGAAGTACGTGCCCA
Source organism: Janthinobacterium sp. HH104 (assembly GCF_001758715.1). NCBI lineage: Bacteria > Pseudomonadati > Pseudomonadota > Betaproteobacteria > Burkholderiales > Oxalobacteraceae > Janthinobacterium > Janthinobacterium sp. HH104. The sequence continues at coordinate 170,038 of NZ_LRIB01000060.1, forward strand.
TCTTGTCGACGGCGCCCAGCACCACGACAAAGAACACGGGCACGAAAAATACGGCCAGCACGGTGGCGGTGATCATGCCGCCGAACACGCCCGTGCCGATCGCGTGCTGCGTCTCGGCGCTGGCACCCGTGGCCAGCATCAGCGGCACGACGCCCAGCGCGAACGCCAGCGACGTCATCAAAATCGGACGCAAGCGCAAGCGGGCCGCTTCCACCGTCGCCTCGACCAAGCCCTTGCCTTGCGCCTGCAGCTGGCGCGCATATTCGACGATCAGGATCGCGTTCTTCGCCGACAGGCCGATGATCGTGATCATGCCCACCTTGAAGAACACGTCGTTCGGCATGCCGCGCAACATCACGGCCAGCACGGCGCCCAGCAATCCCAACGGCACGACCAGCATCACGGAGACGGGAATGCTCCAGCTTTCATACAGGGCCGCCAGCACGAGGAAGACCACCAGCATCGACAGCGCCATCAGCATGGGCGCCTGCGACGCCGATTCCTTCTCTTGCAGCGACTGGCCCGTCCACGCCAGCGCGAAGCCCGGTGGCAGCTGTTTCACGAGCCGTTCCATTTCCAGCATGGCGTCGCCGCTCGATACGCCCGGCGCCGCGCTGCCCGAAATGCGCGCCGCAGGATAACCCTGGTAGCGCACCAGCTGCAGCGGCGACTCGCTCCACACGGGGCGCACCAGTTCACCCAGCGCCACCATGCCGCCCGCGTTATTGCGGATGCGCAGGGCCAGCACGTCGTTCAGCTGCATGCGCGACGGCGCATCGGCCTGGATGATCACCTGCTGCATGCGGCCGGCATTCGGGAAATCATTGACATAGGTCGAGCCCATGGCCGCCGTCAGCATGTCGGCAATGGCCGTAAACGACACGCCCAGCGCTTCGGCCTTGGTGCGGTCGATGTCGAGGCGCACGCTGGCGCCGGGCGGCAAGCCGTCCGGATACACGCCGGCCACCTTGCCGCTTTGCGCGGCCAGGCCCAGCAACTGGTTCTGCGCCGCCTGCAAGGCAGCGACACCCTGGTTGGCGCGGTCTTGCAGGCGCATGGAAAAGCCCGACGAGTTGCCCAGTTCATCGATGGCGGGCGGCATCAGGCTCATGATCATGCCCTCCTTCGCCTGCGACATGGCCGCCTGCGCCAGCGCCACTTCTTCCTGCGCCGTGGCGCCGTTGCGCTCTTTCCAGTCCTTCAGCATGGTGAACGCCAGGCCCGCATTCGGCCCCGCGCCGGAAAAGCTGAAACCGAGAATAGACTGGTTCACTTCGATGCCGGGCCGCGTGGCCACGTGCTGCTCGTACATCTTGACGACGTCGAGCGTGCGCTCCATCGTCGCGTCGGACGGCAGCTGGATCGAGGTGATGAAGTATCCCTGGTCTTCCTCCGGCAAGAAGGCCGACGGCAGCTGCATGAAGGCCACGCCCAGCGCCGCGACGATGGCGCCATACAGCACCATCGAGCGGCCCGCGCGTTTCACCATCGCCACCACGCCCTTTTCATAGCGCGCCGTCATGCGCTCAAAACCGCGGTCGAACCACAGGAAGAAGCCTTTCTTGTCATGGTCGTGCGGGCCTATCGGTTTCAACATGGTGGCGCACAGGGCCGGCGTCAGGGTCAAGGCCAGGAATGCCGAGAACAGGATGGACACGGCCATGGCCAGGGTGAACTGGCGATAGATCGCACCGACGGAGCCGCTGGCCAGCGCCATCGGAATGAACACGGCCGTCAGCACCAGGGTGATGCCCACTACCGCCCCGGTGATTTCACGCATCGCTTTCGACGTCGCTTCCTTCGGCGACAAGCCCTCGGTGGCCATCAGGCGCTCGACGGCTTCCACCACGACGATGGCGTCATCGACGATGATACCGATGGCCAGCACCATGCCGAACATGGTCAGCACGTTGACGGAATAGCCGGCCATCAGCATGACCGTGAAGGTGCCCATCAGGGCGATCGGCGCGACGATGGCGGGAATCAGCGTGTAGCGTATCTTTTGCAGGAACAGATACATGACGAGGAAGACCAGCACCATCGCTTCCAGCAGGGTCACGACGACCTTTTCAATCGAGATCTTCACGAACGGCGCCGTATCGAACGGTACCGAGTATTTGATCCCGGCCGGCATGGTGTGCGCCAGTTCGGCCATGCGCGCGCGCACGGCGCTGGCCGTCTGCACGGCGTTGGCGCCGGGCGACAGCATGATGGCAGCACCCGACGCAGCTTGCCCGTTTTCGCGGATGCTGAAGTTGAAGCTTTGCGCGCCCAGCGACACTTTCGCCACGTCGCCGATCGTCACTTTCGAGCCGTCCGCATTCGCGCGCAGCACGATGGCGGCAAATTCGGCCGGCGTCTGCAGCTGGCCCTGCACCGTCAGCGGGATGGTCACGCGCTGGCCGTGCACGGCGGGCGAATCACCGAGGCGGCCCGGGGCGATCTGCGCATTTTGCTGCGCGATGGCGGCCGTCAGCTCGCCCATGGCGATGTTGTACGACACCAGCTTGGCAGGATCGACCCAGATGCGCATGGCACGCTCGGAGCCGAACAGCTGCACCTTGCCCACGCCGGGAATGCGGCGCAGTTCTTCCGTCACGTTGCGCGCCAGGTAGTCGCCCAGCGCCACTTCATCGTGCTGGCCATTGTCGGAAATCAGGCTGACGATCATCAGGAAGCCGGACGACGCCGACTCCACCGTCAAGCCATTTTGCCGCACGGCTTGCGGCAGGCGCGGTTCGATGGCTTTCAGGCGGTTCTGCACGTCCACCTGCGCCATTTCCGGGTTCGTTCCCGGCTGGAAGGTGACGGTGATCGAGGCCGAGCCCGACGTATCGGTGGACGACTCGAAATACAGCAGATGCTTGACGCCCGACAGTTCGCGTTCGATCAGGCCCACCACGGAATCGTTCATGGTTTGCGGCGTGGCGCCGGGGTAGTTGGCGCTGATGCTGACGCTGGGCGGCGCCACCGAGGGGAAGCGCGCAATCGGCAATTGCGGTATGGCGATCAGTCCGAACAGGACGATGAAGACCGCCACCACCCACGCAAAGACGGGGCGGTTGATGAAAAATTGAGGCATGTCGTTAAACTTTCAATATGTACGAGTCAGCGCACTGCACTGACGACAGGTGCGGTGGCAACGGCGGCGGCGCGCTTCCATGGCTGCGGTGCGGCCGTGGCGCCCGGCTGCAAGCGTTCCTGGCCTTCGATGACGACGGTTTCTCCCGCTTTCAGGCCGCCGTTGACCACGTACTGGTGGTCGATCACGTCGCCCACGGCGATCGTTTTCAGGCTCGCTTTGTTCGTGCCATCGAGCACCCAGGCCTGCGCCTGGCCGCCGCTGCTGTGCAAGACGGCTTGCTGCGGCAGCAGCACGCCATTTGCCTGCACGGCACGGGCGATGCGGGCGCGCACGAACATGCCTGGCAAGAGCTGGCGCTGCGGATTGTCGACCAGCACGCGGACGACGGCGTCGCCCGTGCCCGCATCGACGCTGATGCCGGAGAACAGGATGCGCCCCGTGACGGGATGCGGCTGGCCATCGGCGCCTAAAATGGTCACGGGTAGCTTGTCCGCGCCGCCGTTGCCCGAGGCTTGCAAGGCGGCCAGCGCGGCAGCCGGCTGGCGCACGTCGACGTACACTTTGTCGATCTGCTGGATGCGCGCCATCGGCGTGGCGTCGGCCAGCCCTACGAGCGCGCCTTCCGTCACCAGTTCGGAGCCGATGCGCCCGGCAATCGGTGCTTCGATGCTGGCAAAGGCCAGGTCCAGGCGGCGGCGCGCCAGGCTGGCCCGCGCCTGCGCCACGGTGGCCACGGCTTGCTCGCGCTGGGCCACGGCGTCGTCATACGCCTGGCGGCTGATGGCGTCCGCCTCGACCAGCGGTTTTAACCTGTCGGCCTGGCTGCTGGCGCGGTTCGCCGTGGCCACCGCATGCTGCAGGGCGGCGGCGGCCGAATCGACTTCCGCCTGGAATGGCGCCGGGTTCAGCTGGAACAACTTCTGTCCCGCTTTCACTTCGGCGCCCTGCTCGAACTGGCGGCGCAGCACGATGCCGCCCACCTGCGGGCGGATGTCGGCCGTGCGGAAAGCCGCCACCCTGCCCGGTAATTCATCGCTGAGGACGACGGGCGCCGCTTGCAGCTTGAGCACAGTGACGGCGGCGGGTGGCGCGGCGCCTTCTTCCGGCGCGGGTTTGGAACAGGCGGCAAGGCTGAGCAGTGCCGCGGCGATCAACATGTTTTTCTTGGTGAGGTGGCTCGGATGCATGGTCTTTCTCTATGGCAGATCCCAACCGGCGGTCCGGTCGACAGATAGGCCGCAGCATAAAAGCCTTGCATGGATGTTCCGTCAAAGAAATGTGGAGATTCGATGGAGACAGCGAAGAATGCTAGACTAATTGCATGAACTATCATCACAGCGCCAGCCAGCCCTCCTTCCTTGCCACCACGCCGCCTTCCGCCCTCGTCCTGATCGCCGAAGATGAGCCGCAAATCGCCCGCATCCTCGCCGGTTACCTCGAGCGCGACGGCTACCGCACGGCCTTCGCGCACGATGGCCAGGAAGCGCTGAACCAGCACCTGGCATTGGCGCCGGACCTGCTGCTGCTCGACGTGCAAATGCCCCGTGTCGATGGCTGGGGCGTGCTGGCGGAAGTACGGCGGCGCGGCGAAACGCCCGTCATCATGCTGACGGCCCGCGACCAGGATGCGGACAAGTTGGCCGCCCTGCGCGTGGGCGCCGACGACTACATCATCAAGCCATTCAATCCGGCCGAAGTGGTGGCGCGCGTGGCGGCCGTGCTGCGCCGCTCGCGCGTGCGCCACCACCCGGTGGGCGGCCAGCGCCTGCGCTGCGGCCCCATCGAAATCGACCAGGAAACGTATGTGGCCAGCGTGCTGCACGATGGCATGGCCCAGCCTCTCATGCTCAGCCTGACGTTGACGGAGTTCCGCTTGCTGGCCCACCTGGCGCGCACGCCGCGGCGCGTCTGCAGCCGCCTGGAATTGCTCGAGTCGTGCATGCCCGAGAGCAATTCGATGGAACGCACGGTGGACAGCCACGTCAGCAAGCTGCGCAAGAAACTGGAAGAAGCGGGCGTGATGAATATGCCGGCCAGCCTGCGCGGTGTGGGCTACCGCCTGGAAAGCGAGCTCTGATGCGCTTCACAGGCTTGAACCGGCAGATCATCCTGTCGATGTCCGTGCTGATGGTGTGCAGCATCCTGATCATCTGGATCGGTTCCTGGACCTTCTTCGCCATCGCCTTCAAGATCGATCCCGGCATGCTGTCCGAGCCGGACGACTGGTCGCCCAGCACGGTCGAGTGGCTGTGGATCTTCGCCATCACCATCTTCGGCCTGGGCCTGGCCGCGTTTTTCGCCCTCAAGCTGGCCGCGCGCATCCTCAAACCGATCAATTCCGTGATGGACAGCGTGCGCCGCGTGGCCCATGGCGACCTGTCCGCGCGCGCGTTCGCCGGCGACCGCAGCCTGGGCGAGACAGCCATGCTGGTCGACAACTTCAACAGCATGGCCGAGCGCCTGCAGCGGGGCGCGCAGGAAAGCGAAACGTGGAATGCGGCCATCGCGCACGAACTGCGCACGCCCGTGACCATCCTGCGCGGCACCTTGCAAGGCGTCGTCGATGGCGTCTTCAAGCCCGAGGAAGTGCCGTTTTCCAGCCTGCTGGCGCAAGTGGAAGACCTGGGGCGCCTGATCGAGGACTTGCGCACCCTGAGCCTGGCCGACAGCGGCCACATGCAACTGCGCATGGCGTGGACGGACCTGACCCTGGAAATCGAGGAAGTGGGTCGGTTGCTGGCGCAGGAAATGGAAGCGGCCGGTTTTACCTTGCAGCTGCACCTGTCCGACCATCCCGTCTGCTGCGACGCGGCGCGCATCCGGCAAATCGTGCTGGCCTTGCTCGACAATGCGCGCCGCTATGCGCATCCGGGCCTGCTGCGCGTGCGCACCCGCGTGCTAGCAGGCCAGTACTACCTGAGCGTCGAGGACGCGGGTCCCGGCATTGCCGACGAATTGGCGCCGCACGTGTTCGAAGCGTTCCGCCGCGGCGACAGCGCCAGGGTCGACCTGAACGCGGGCAGCGGCCTGGGCCTGGCCGTGGTCGAAGCCATCGCGCGCGCGCACGGCGGCAGCGCCGTCTGCACGCGTGGCAAGGCGGGCGGCAGTCTGTTCACCATCAAGTGGCCGGTCGAGCATGCCGCGCCGCCGCCCGCCGGCTAACTACGCCGGCGCGCGCAGCATGTCGACAAAGGCGCGCAGGACGGCCGGCATCTGCCGCCGGCTCGGGTAATACAGGAAGTAACGGGGCGGCGGCGGCAGGCAACTCTCCAGCACGCACGCCAGGCGCCCCGCCGCGATATCGGCGCGCGCATCGGCCTCGTACACATAGGCCAGTCCCGCGCCATCGCGGGCCGCGCGCAGCATCAGTTCATCGTCGTCGAACACCAGCGGGCCGCCGACGGCGATGCTGAAGCCCTCGCCTGCCTGCTCGAACTCCCACGCATACTGGCGCCCGCTGGGAAAACGCCGGCCTATGCAGGCGTGGTTCAGCAACGCGCGTGGCGTGCTTGGTGCGCCATGCGCGGCAAGGTAGGCGGGCGACGCCACCACCACGAACGGTTGCGGCGCGCCGACAGGCACGGCGATCATGTCGGCCGCCACCTGCTCGCCGAAGCGGATGCCCGCGTCAAAACCATCGCGCACGATATCGATCATGCCGTCGTCGGTCACCACTTCCACCTGCACGCGCGGATTACGGGCGACAAAACTGGCCAGCATGGGCGCGAGCAGCAGCCGGGCGGCCGGACGGGGCACGTTCAGGCGCAGCTTGCCTGCCGGCACATCCTGCAAGGTGCTCAGGTCCAGCAAGGCATCGTCGATTTCGCGCATGGCCGGCGCCAGCCGCGCCAGCAGCAGCTGCCCCGCCTCGGTCGGCGTGACGCTGCGCGTGGTGCGGTTCAGCAGGCGCACGCCCAGCCGCTCTTCCAGCGCGCGCAGCGCATGGCTGAGGGCGGAGGCGGATACGCCCCGTTCCAGGGCCGCCTTGCGGAAGCTGCGCAGGCGGGCGACGGCGGCAAAGGCCGTCAATTCATTGAGGTCAGCCATTATTCATGAGTTTCATTCAGCAATACATGCAGGATAAGCTATCTTATCGCATGCTGTGCGCCCGCCCATACTCTGTGTTCCAACTATTAACGAGGAATGACAATGGAACACAGAACACTGGGCAACTCCGGCTTGCGCGTCGCCCCCATCGGCCTGGGCTGCATGGGCATGAGCTTTGCCTACGGCGGCGCGGACGAGGCCACCTCGCTGCGCGTGCTGCACCGCGCCGTGGAACTGGGCGTGACCCTGATCGACACGGCGGAAGTCTATGGCCCCTATGCCAACGAGGACTTGGTAGGCCGCGCCCTGAAGGAACTGCGCGGCAAGGTCAGCATCGCCACCAAGTTCGGCTTCAAGATCTTGCCCCATGGCCAGGGCGTGGAACGCATGGCGGGTGTCGACAGCCGCCCCGAGCACATCGTCCAGGCCGTGGAAGCGTCGCTGTCCAGGCTCGGCATCGAGTGCATCGACTTGCTGTACCAGCACCGCGTGGACCCCGCCGTGCCCATCGAAGACGTGGTCGGCGCCATGGCCGGTCTGGTGCGGGCGGGCAAGGTACGCCACCTGGGCCTGTCGGAAGTGTCGGCAGCCACCCTGCGTCGCGCCCACGCCGTGCACGCGATTGCGGCCGTCCAATCCGAATATTCGCTGTGGAGCCGCGACGTGGAAGCCGAGGTGCTGCCTGCCTGCCGGGAGCTGGGCATCGGCTTCGTACCCTACAGCCCGCTGGGCCGGGGTTTCCTGACGGGCCAGCTGAACTCCAGCGCCGCGCTGGCGCCAGACGACTACCGCCACAGCCTGCCACGCTTCCAGCCGTCCGCGATGGCGGCCAACGCCCACCACGTTGCCGAGCTGCAGCGCCTGGCAGCCGCACGCGGCGCCACGGCGGCGCAACTGGCGCTGGCCTGGCTGCTGGCGCAAGGTACTGACATCGTACCGATACCGGGCGCCCGCAGCCTGGTGCACCTGGAAGAGAATGTGGCCGCCGGCCAAATCACATTGAGCGAAAGCGAGCTGGCCGCCATCGGCGCCGCCATCGCGCCCGCCAGCGTGCAGGGTGCGCGCTACCCGGACGTGGAGCTTGCCATGGTTGGCCTGTAGACAACCATGCTGGAGTGCGCTAACTTGAGTACGGTAAGCAATTCTTTGCCCCTTTACACTTGAAATGCCCGAATCCGCTATCATTTCCAGTCTGAACTATTCATTATGAAAGGGATTTACATGTCCGATTTGCTCGAAACACTGCAATGGCGCTACGCCACCAAGAAAATGGACCCGACGAAAACGGTGCCGCAAGACAAGGTCGAGCGCATTCTGGAAGCCGTGCGCCTGACGGCCAGTTCCAGCGGACTGCATCCTTACGAAGTCTTCGTCGTGACGAATCCGGCCCTGCGCGAGCAGATCAAGCCGCATGCGTGGAACCAGTCGCAAGTGACGGACGCCTCGCATCTGCTGGTGTTTGCTGCCTGGGACAATTACACGGTCGAACGCATCAACAAGATGTTTGACCTGGTCAACACCGTGCGCGGCTTCAAGAATGAAGGCTGGGAAGCGTACCGCCAGCAAATCCTCGCCACCTACCCGCAGCGCGATGCGGAAACCAACTACCAGCACGCGGCGCGCCAGGCCTACATCGGCGTGGGCACGGCCCTGATCGCCGCAGCGCAGGAAAAAGTCGATTCGACGCCGATGGAAGGTTTTGATCCGGCCAAGGTCGACGAGATCCTGGGCTTGCGCGAAAAAGGCCTGCGTTCCGTCGTCATGCTGCCGCTCGGCTACCGCGCCGACGAAGGCGACTGGCTGGTGGACCTGAAAAAAGTGCGCCCTGCACGCGAGCAATTCATCACCGAGCTGGCCTAAGCGCTTCGCCCGTAATTGAAAAGCGGATGCCTTCACCGGCATCCGCTTTTTTCATTCAGGCCGCCTGCGGAAAACGTACCGTCACCTGCAGTCCCCGCCCCGCCTCGCCTTCAGCCAGCGCGATGTCGGCCTGGTGGTGCTCCGCGATGTGGCGCACGATGGACAGGCCCAGGCCGCAGCCCCAGGCGTCATTGCCGTCGGGACGGAAGAAGCGGTCGAACAGGCGCGCATGGTGCTGTTGCGGCACGCCGGGGCCGTTGTCGGACACGCGCAGCAGCGGCCTGCCCTCCTCCAGCGCCGCCTGCAAGTCGACCCTGCCACCCTGCTGCGTGTAGCGCAAGGCGTTGTCGATCAGGTTATTCAGCAACACTTGCAAGCCGTCGGGATCGGCTTGCACCAGTACTCTGGCCGGCGGCGCTTCCACCACGCCCAGGTCGATGTCGCGGCTGTCGGCCAGCGCGCTGTGGTCGGCCACGGCCGCTTCCAGCAATTGCCCCAGGTCCACCGTGTGCAGCTGGCTGGCCGTGAGCGCCGTTTCATGCCGCGCCAGGCTGAGCAATTGGCGCACGAGGTGCGTGCTGCGGTCCAGCCGTTCGTGCAGGCGCGCCAGCGCCACGCGGCGTTCTTCCTCGCTGCCGGCCCGCTCGGCCACCTGGAGCTGCAGTTTCAACGCCGTCAGCGGCGAGCGCAATTCATGCGCGGCATCGGCAACAAAGGTGCGCTGCGCCGTCAGCGCCGCCTCGAACTGCCCCATCAAACTATTCAACGCCAGCGCCACGGGCCGCAGTTCGGGCGGCATGTCGTCGGCCGCCAGCGGCGTCAAGGTATCCGGCGAGCGACCCGCCACGGATTCGGCCAGCCGGTGCAGCGGCGCCAGCGCGCGCCCCACGACGACGACGATCAGCAGCGCCAGGATCAGCGCGAACACCAGCAGCGGTGCGCCGGCGCGCATGGTCATCTGCCAGGCCAACTGGTCGCGCACGGCCTGCGCCTGCGCCACCTGCACGTAGCGGCCGCGCCGCGTTTCGCCGTACAGGCGCCAGTCCTCGCCGTGCAGCACGACATCGGCAAAGCCGGCCAGCGCATAGCGCGGCAATGCCGGCTGGCCCTGCAGGACGGGCAAGGGCTGGCCGTCCTCGTCCCACGCCTGCAGCACGAACGCTTCTTCCGGGTCTTGCGCGGCGGCCAGGCCCGCCTGCGGCTCGAACTCGTCGGGCAAGGCCACGGCCAGCTGGCGCAATTGCAGGTCGGCCAGTTCATTGGTTTCTTCCAGCAGCGAGCGGAACAGCGAAATGCCGGCGCCGAGCACGCACAGCAAGGTGGCGGCCAGCAAGCCGAGCAGCAACTGGCGGCGGATGGTCAGCATGCCGCCACCCGCATCTTGTAGCCCACGCCGCGCACGGTCTGGATGCAGTCCGCGCCGAATTTCTTGCGCAGCTGGTACACGTACACGTCGACGGTATTGCTTTCCACTTCGCAATCCCAGCCATACAGTTTTTCGCTCAGCTGGCGCTTCGACACCACCTTGCCCGGATGGTCGAGCAAGGCACGCAGCACGGAAAATTCGCGCGGCGGCAATTTGATCAGTTCGCCCTCGAACGTGACGTCGTGGCTGGCCAGGTCGAGTATCAGCGCGCCATGTTCGATGACGGAGCGCGAACGGCTGACCCGGCGCCGCAGCAAGGCGCGGATGCGCGCCAGCAGCTCGTCGAGGTCGAAGGGCTTGACCAGGTAATCGTCGGCGCCGCTGTCGAGCCCGTCGACGCGGGCCGGCGTGCCGTCGCGCGCCGTGATGATCAGCACGGGCAACTCGGCGCCCCGTGCACGCATGCTGCGCAGCACGTCCATGCCCTGCTTGCCGGGCAAGCCCAGGTCCAGCAGCATCAAATCGTAGGCGAAACCGGCCAGCGCCAGCTCCGCATCGTGGCCGTCGCGCACCCAGTCCACGGCATAGCACTCGCCGCGCAAGCCCTCAACCAAGCTTTCCCCGATCATCGGATCGTCTTCCACCAGCAACACGCGCACCTGGACCTCTCGCAGTCTTGAAAATACCGCTATCTTAACGTGGCTGGAAAAAGCGGGCCTGGCCGCCGCCGCAGCATGTGTCCGGCGCCCGTCGCAGGAATTCACGATGCGGTGACTATGTGCGCATTTGGCGCGTTTTTTATGCGGTATATTTTCCTTCCCTCCACGCATCTGGAAAGGCACGCCATGTCCAGTTCCACCCAAGATACCGTCATCGTCAAGGCCGCGATTTATCCGCCCATCGGCATTGCCCGCGTGGGCAACAGCCCCAGCGAATACTTTCTGGGACCGGAAGTGCCGGAACCGGCGGCGCGGCCGGCCGGCTACTACCGCGATGCGTCCGGGGCCATCAAGCGCCAGGCGGCAAGCTTTCGCATCTATGGCCTGAATGCCGCCGGCGTGGCGGTGGCCGAATTGAACGCCGGCAATGCCGACATCGAATGGTCCGTCACCCTGGCCAACACCAAGGCGGCGTGGTACCAGTTCCAGATCGCGCTCGATATTCCGGAAGCGCATGTCACCCAGCCCTCGTTCCTGCGCAACATGGCCGTCACCGACCGCGCGCAATTGTCCATCACGCCGGGCGAGCGCAAGATCAGCGGCAAGGAACAGCCGGCCGTCGCCTTCGACAGCGGCAGCTTCCTGGGCACGCCCGTCTACCTGGGCGAATTGCGCACGGATGCCATGGGACGGCTGATCGTGCTGGGCGGCCATGGCAAGTCGGCCTCGTGGAATGGCGCGCGCGCCATCACCTTCGCCAACAATGAAGGCTGGCATGACGACACGTCCGACGGCCCCGTCTGCGCCACCGTCCACTACCAGGGCCAGGCCTTGCCCGTCGACATGGCCTGGGTGGTCGTCGCGCCGCCCGACTACGCGCCGCAGCAAAAGTCGGTGCGCACGATGTGGGACTTGATGCGCGACTTGTTTGTTTCCGAAGGCAAAATTACCGCACCGGCCGTTCCCTCGTTCCAGGACGATATCCGTCCCATTTTCGAGCGCCTGTCCAATCTGCAGTGGGTCAACGCGGGCTTCGCGGCCGCCTTCGGCTGGGACGGCAGCACGCCGTTCAGCCGCGACGAGTGGATGGCGCGCCTGGCCAGCCCGTCCGAAAACCGCAGGGAGTGGCGCAACGTCATCTATAACCAGTTCCGCCAGTTCGAGCGCGACGCCTGGGCGCCATCGCCGTGGCCGTGGCTGTATGGCGATGCGATGGCCATCCCGCCGGCAGACACGCCGCGCCAGAACTGCGCGCTGAGCAACCTGCAATTGCGCTTCCTCAAGCAATGGGCCGACGGCAAGTTCACGGACGACTACGCTCCCGGCAAGGTGCCGCCGCAAAGCCTGGCCGAGGTGGATGTGGCCCAGCAACCGGACACCCTGCTGCGCGCGGCCATGGAATTCTGCCTGGCCGACGCCTTCCACCCCGGCTGCGAAATGACCTGGCCCATGCGCCAGGCCAGCATGTACAGCGCGCCGTTCCGCCTGGCGCACCGGCCGCCCGGCTGGGTCGAGCCCGATTACGGCGCCGTCCTGACGCCGGACAATATCGGCAGCCCCTGCTCGGCGCAGATCGCCGGCGGCGTGACGCGCTGGATGGCCGTGCCATGGCAGACGGACACGGCCAGCTGCCGCTCCGGCTACCAGTCCGATTACGATCCCTATGTACCCACGTTCTGGCCCGCGCGCGTGCCGAACCAGGTGATGAGCAAGCTGGCCTACGACACGGTGATGAACCGCGAAGTGCCCGTCGACGACCGCCTGGCCGCGTTCGCCCGGCGCGCCGCGTGGATACGCCCGCTGGGCAACATCAGCTATGAAGAGCAGATCAACAACATGATCGCCGACCTGGCGCAAGTGGGCGTGGTCGAGGTGCGCCCCGGTCCCACGGACGTGACCGGCTTCCCCTCATTCTTGCAGGTGGAAAACCTGCCGCCGCCGGTAGCCGGCCAGCACCAGTTGCGCGCGGCAGCGGCAATACCGGACGAGTTCGTCGACGTCGACCTGGAAGGCACGGAAAAAGCCCGCCATCTGCAGCGACACCGCTTGTGACCGTGCTGCAGGCCGACGTGCTCATCGTCGGCGCCGGTCCTGCCGGCGCCACGGCCGCCCTGAACCTGGCGGGGCGGCACCGGGTCTTGCTGGTCGACCGGCTGGCCGCCCCGCAGGCGCGCATCGGCGAATCGCTGCCGCCGGCCGCCGCGCGCCTGCTGCAGGACATGGGCTTGCTTGACGCCTTCCTGCGGCAGGGCCATGCGCCCTACCACGGCAACCGCGCCTGGTGGAACGGCGCCTGGACGGAACACCATTTCCTCAGCGATCCCGATGGCCACGGCTGGCACCTGGCGCGCGGCACCTTCGATCTGTGGCTGCGCGACGAGGCACGCCGGCGTAGCGCCGCCCTGCTGGCCGCGGCCACAGTCGCGGGCATCACGCCGGAAAATAGCGGCTGGAGAGTACGGCTGCAAACGCAGCGCGGCCCCTGCGACGCGGCCGCGCGCATCGTCATCGACGCCACGGGACGCAGCGCCCGGCTGGCCCGCAAAGTCGGGGCGCGGCGCCAGCGCGGCGACCGGTTAGTTTCAGTATGGCAATACGGACATGACAGGACGCCATCGACGCGTGGCTTTGCCCACATCGAGGCTTGCGAATACGGCTGGTGGTACAGCGCGCCCCTGCCCTGCCAGCGCCGCGTGCTGGCCCTGCATACGGATGCGGACTTGCTCGCCAACAACGCCTTGCGCGACGCCGGCTGGCTGGAAGCGGCGGCGCGCAAGCTGCCCGCTACGGGGGAATTGCTGGCGCAGCAAGGCTATGCGGCCGATACGCTCGCCATGGCCACGCCCGCGCATACGGCCAGCCTGGACGCCGGTGCCGGCCCAGGCTGGTTCGCCGTCGGCGACGCGGCCCTGAGCTTCGACCCGCTGTCGTCGCAAGGCATCTTTAACGCCCTGTACACGGGCCTGGCCGCCGCCGAGGCAGCCGACCGTACGCTGCAGGGAGAGCTGCAAGCCTACCGGTACTACAATGGGGAACTGGCCGCCATCGGCGCGGCGTACGAACGCCACCTGGCGTACTGCTACGGCCAGGAAACGCGCTGGCCCACGGCACCGTTCTGGAGCCGGCGCGTCCCGGCGCTCTAGCTGGCGCGAAAGGCGAATCTCCACAAGCAATGATAGAAAAATCGCATTGCCTCCCGCCATGTCCAGGCACGTCCCTGCTTGACTTCCCAGGCACGATTCGCTAACTTGGCAGTAAAAAAGCGTGTCGTCAGCGCCCTATGCCACTGTCCCGCACAGACCTTGCCCGCCGGCCTGCCCCGGCGCCAACTCCACGCTTTTCATATAGACGGGTATCCTGGACATGCCGACACACGATCATTCCCCGTCCCATCCGCTGGCCACGGCGCTGGCCCTGTCGCTGGGCGCCGCCGTGGCCCTGGGCCTGTCGCGCTTTTCCTATGGCTTGCTGCTGCCGCCCATGCGCGACGACCTGGGCTGGTCCTACCTGCTGGCCGGGGCCATGAACACGTTTAATGCGCTCGGCTATTTTCTCGGCGCCCTGGCCACGCCGGCGCTGATGCGCCGCCTGGGCGTGTGGCGCTTGCTCATCATTGGTTCCGTGCTGGCCAGCATCTTCATGCTGATGTCGGGCCTCGTCAGCGATACGACCACCCTGTTCCTGCAGCGCGTGTGCGCGGGCGTGGCAAGCGCCTTCATTTTCATCGCTGGCGGCGTGCTGGCGGCGCGGCTCGGCTCCATGCACAGCCAGCGCGCCGGCTTCTACATCGGCCTGTATTACGGCGGCACGGGTTTTGGTATTGCGCTGTCGGCCCTGCTGGTGCCGGCCGCATTGGCCGCCGCGCAAGACCACGGCGCCGCGCATGCCTGGCAATGGCCATGGCTGGCCCTGGGCATCGCCTGCCTGGCCGCCACCGCCATCATGGCCATGCCGGCGAAAGCGATCGGCGAAGCGCCGCGCGCCCTCGACACGCCGCGGCGCTTCGCCTGGCGCGACTTTGCCCCCAGCCTGGCCGGCTACTTCATGTTTGGCGTCGGCTACATCGGCTACATGACCTTCGTCATCGCCCTGCTCAAGCAGCAAGGCATGAGCGCCACCCTGATCACCGTGTTCTACACCTTGTTGGGGCTGGCGGTGGTGGCGTCATCGCGCATCTGGGCGCGCATGCTCGACCGCTACAAGGGCGGCGAATCGCTGGCGATATTGAACGGCGTGCTGGGCGCAGTTACGATCCTGCCCGCACTGACGAGCTTTGCGCCCTTCGTGTTCATTTCAGGCCTCGTCTTCGGCGCCGTGTTCCTGTCGGTGGTGGCCTCAACCACGGCCCTCGTGCGGCATAACCTGCCACCGCAATCCTGGACGGCCGGCATCAGTGCCTACACGACGGTATTTGCGCTGGGCCAGATCGTTGGCCCCATCGTCGTCGGCTGGATCGCCGACGGCCCCGCCGGACTGGAGCGGGGCTTGATCGCCTCGGCCATCGCCCTCTTCATCGGCGCCGTATTGGCATCACGGCAAAAGGCGCTGGCGGCGGGCGCGTGAGCGGCTGTCTTCAACTGCCGCCCTTATTGCGGTTTGGCGTACCTTGCGACGCCAGTGACATCGAACAGGACACAACGCTGGTCTCCAACCACCCAGGCATCATGTCCCGGCGGCATATAGAAGACGTCACCCGGTCCATATTCCATCTCGGCGCCATCATTCATCCGTACCACCATCCGCCCCTCGAGAACCATGCCGGTATGCGCTGCCTGGCACGAATCGGTTCCCGCAATCGGTTTGACATGCAGGCTCCAGCGCCAGCCAGGCTCAAATTCGCCGCGCCCCATGGTCTGTTCGCCTAGCGTAAAGACAGCCATCCGGCCGGCTCCGTCCTTGAATGGACGCACTTCGTCCGGCGTATCCACGGATTTCTTTTCTAACATTGCACTCATGACTCGTCCCCCCTTTGGATTTTCTGGAAGTATTCAATTTCCGAATCGAAATAACTGACATGATATAAAAATCACATCATTTTCTAATATAGTTTAATAATGGAAATTTACAAGCAGAGCAACTTGTTGCATTTACCTCAAGTGAGAAGCCGGACTCGTACAATTGACACTTCCCGGCCACTACTTCAATATCCATTTAAACCTTCGCAGAAAGAACATGATGAACACCGATGCACGAAAACTCCCGCCAACGATGGATGCCGAAACCCTGGAATTCATCCAGGGCCTGTTTGCCCTCGTGCGCGAAGGCGACACCCAGCAACTGGGCGCCATGCTTGCCCAAGGCGTGCCGGTCAACTTCCGCAACGAAAAAGGCGACAGCCTGATCATGCTGGCCAGCTACCATGGCCACCTGGAAACATCGCGCCTGCTGCTCGAAGCGGGCGCCGACGCCAACGTGCCCAACGACCAGGGCCAGACACCGCTGGCCGGCGTGGCTTACAAAGGCTACCTGGACATCGCCGGGCTGCTGCTCAAGCACGGCGCGAATGTGGAAGGCGCCAGCCCGGACGGCAAGACACCATTGATGATGGCCGCCATGTTCAACCGCGTCGCCATCCTCGACCTGCTGCTGCAACACGGCGCCCGCATCGATGCCGTGGATAGCCGCGGCATGAACGCCGTCTCGCTGGCCAAGAGCATGAATGCGCAGGAGACTTTGGCCCGGCTGATCAGCTTGGGGCAGATGGCATAGCCGATGCAGATATCGCCAGTAGTTTGCGACAGCCACTAGGCAAAAAAACCTAATAGCCAGAGCTTAGCTGTTTCATTGACCCGGCATTAGCCTACGGTTCTGGACGGGAGATTATTCCCACTCTATGGTCAGCGAGGTGGCTAAGCGCTTGATTTTTTTGTGTTTTCCAAACTATTCAGTTACCGATACCCTCACCGGATTTATCTATGGTTGCCGCTTGGTTGCGGCCGGGATGAGCGAAACTAGTCCGCTCGCCCATACCCGTCACCAGATGCTTCTAGGCAATGACGCCTTCGTTTCGGCACATCAACAATCGCAGCGGTAAAATGCATTCAAAGATACGCCAAGGCAGCAGCGCCGCGCTGTCACGCCGTCATTAGCACAATATCAAGCCCGCTATAGCGACAGAGACGAGGCCATGGCACGCGCTTATCTGTCAACCGCTTTTACCATGTCCCACATCGCCGCCGCTTTTCACGTGTCGAGCAAGACAGTCAGTCGGGCCGTATTGGCATTTAATAAAGCGCAACTTGCTGTCGATCAAGACGGCAAAGGTTGAGACCGTGTACAAAAGTCGGACCTGACCCCGCCCCCTAGCGCCCCCTAGGGCGATTTGTCGGTTTGCCGGAACCCCGCGCCCTGTCGTCAGGTCTGACGCCGGCCTAACCCGCGCCATGCCAAACCGCGTTTGAATTTCACCCTGGACGGAAACTTATTTTTCTGACTTGGGCAGAGTTGGTTTGTAATTGTGGTTAGGTACAAATTCTCCTGTCAATTTTCCACCCTCATCAACTTTCCACGCCCCAACAACGGCTTCCGGAGGAACATATTCCGTCGGCCCAAATGAGCCTTCAATCTTGTAGACCCAGCCGTTAGGATTTTCAAGTGCGGCCTTCACTACGTCCGCTGTAATTTCATGCTCTAGTTCGCTATTTTTCATTTCAAACTCCTAAGCCAATTCTCGTAACCAATGCGCTGCTCTTCCACAGTGCCTACCTGATCAATAGTTGCCATATCAAGAACATTTACCAGACCTTCGTCGCTGGCTTGAAGCCCAAAGCTTAATATGTAGATCTTCCGCCCTCCGCCCATTTGCAGCATCATCCGGGATGGGTACGCGTCCTTTCGAGCAGCGTTGCAAAGCAAAAGATAACCTTCCGGCTCAATTCGCAGGCGAAATTTTAATAAAGCGCCAAACCAATTATCATCTACAAATGACATTATCCCGAATCGCTGGCTCTTAACCATAAGGGTAATTGACGCATCTCGCGTAAACTCAATTTCGCAGCGCTCCTCAGCAACTCCCGGCGATGCAATTGTTATGTAATAGATACTCATCGAACCTCTCTTAAGGCATATATTCTGGATTCTTTATGAATGGCCCAACAAATTTTCCACTCGGACTTAACCCCCGCGCGCCCATAATATCCGATGATTTTATGCCCCCTGGAACAGCAATTTCAAGCTCATTACGGAATGGACTACGGGTTCCCAACGTCGCATTTACATCTACCCCATTAGGCTGACCTCTCATAGTATAAACAAACCCACCTTCTTCCACCCCGGGAGCAGCGCGTGCAACGTTCGGTGATATTGAAGTTGAAACATATGCGCTGTTTCTGTTGGAAGTGGCATGGTTTAAGATATCCATGTTAGTGCCCTGCGGTTGGAATCCTTCATTAAAAACTAAGGCAGGTGCACGATCATCACCACGGAAAATAAATCCTGATTTTCTCGTCGCAGCCGCATTCTCGATTGCCGCAGTGCTATTTGCCCCAGCAACCTCACCCACCTGCGCCGTCGCACCTGCCTTCGTCGCCAAATTGCTCACATTAGTAGTTTGTAGCAAACGGGGGGCAGAAAATCCAGCGCCAATTTGAGTGCCAGCATATATTAGCTCGGACGTCTCCGGCGAGAGTCCTGTCATCTGGATAAGCGACCCGCCGACGGTCGGGTGCACCTTCTTATCATAGACGCTTATACCACCAGAAACGGCAGTATCAACACCGGAAAGTCCCAAATAAAGACCGACTGCGGCCACTCCACATCCTACGCCCAAACTAGGAATACAGGTAGACAGCCCACCATAAACCATAGTGCCACCAACTCCCGCTTGCAGTGTCCCTCCAGTTGCCTGCAACGCCCCTGCTAATTGAGTATCGCGTCCAGCGTTGGGTTTCGACGGCAAGACGCCAGCCGCACATTCGGCAGTCACACACCGTGCAGTAGAGACAGGCGATGGAGTATTGGTATAGGTCGGCGCCTTGGTAAACAAGTAAGCACTGGTACTTCCTCCCGTGTTCTCTTGAGTAAAAGTCATCAAATCGTTACTTGGCCGGGTAGGCGCTTTCTCGAGTAAAGTGATTTGGTCGCCAGGAATAGACACCACAGGCATTGTATTGTCAGCTTTTAAGATCTCTTGTATCGTCTTGCCCGTTTTGATATCGACGTTCCTAACGAAGGTTTCCTGTGTATTTTCAGCAACAACAATATTGCCTGCCTCGTCACGCAACCCCGAATAGCGCATAGCGTCCAATATTTGCTTTTCGGTATATTTACCCTTGCTTAACTCAGCTAAGGCCTTTGCTTTCTGGCGATCACCCGGATGCAGCATCCGGTTATTGACATCGGTATTAAATGCTGTCGCCGCACCGGCCCCTCCTCCCGCAGCAACGCCAATCGACGTGGCTGCTGCTGCGCCCAAGGCCTGCTTGACGGGCTCAGGCAGATCCATACCGTCGATCATCTCACCGATCTTGGGCATGGCAGCGGCGCTGGCCCCGGAGCCAAGCGCGCCACCGACACCTCCGGCAAGTGCACCGGCCGCCGTATGCGCAGCAACACGATACACCCCGCCTTCCTCCCATTTCGCGGCCTCCGCCAGATCGCCCACATCCCTGGCATCTTTCATTTTCTTGTCTGCGTAATCCCCGATCTCCTTCGCAGCCATTGAACCGAACGCCGCCGTGATCGCCATCTGCGCCTGCGTTTCCTTCTCCAGCTTCTTGCCGTCCCATGCCTTGCTCAAGGCACCGCTGCTATCTTTCTCGCTGCTGACATCGCGGTTCAGTTCAGCCAGCATTTTCGTCGCCGTCTTGCCCGTCAGCGCCTGTTGTTTCTCTGCATCCGTGATAAGAATAGTGCCGCCGCTGATGCCCGAACCCGTCGTGCTGCTCTGGCTGCCCGATACGCTACCGATACCGGCCGAGCCTCCCGGATTGGACTTCATCTTCGCTGCGTCCTTGCTTTCGGTCGTTTTGGCTGTGCTCTGATCGCCCATCTTGCCGCTGACGGATCCGCTCAAGCTGAACCCGCTAGCCGAATGCTCATCCTTGTTTTGCAGTTCGCTCGTCGTCAAGGTGCCCGTGATCAGCGAGTTCTTGCCATCTGTGACCGCTTTGCCGCTGCTGGCAATCACGCCAGCCTGCAGATCGGTGTTGCCAGTAACGTTGATCTGGAAGCCACCGTCGCCCGCCTTGATGCCGCTTTGTTCCGTAACGCTGGCAAAGTCACCTTTGGCCTTGCTCTTCGAGACACTGCCGCCGACACTGCTGGCGCCATAGCAGAACGGAGGAATACACAAGCTCATGTTGAAGCCCGCGCTGCTGCTCTTGCTGGCGTAGGTGCTTGTATCCTGCAAGCTGACAATGTTCAGGTTGCCGCCGATGGCGCCCTTGACCGTGTCTGCCGCCAAAATCGCGCCTTGCAAGGTCGTGTCGCCACCACTGATGATGGTCGCCGTCTTGCCTGCCGTCACATAGGTGTTGGTGTAGTAACTGTCCGTGCCATCGGCCTTGCCGCGTGCCTTGTTTGCGGCAATATCGAGGCTGAAACCGTTTTGCGTGCCGCCAAAGGTATAGCCGACGCCGATGCTGGAACCGCTGCTGCTGTTCTTGCTCGTTTGCGTCGCCGTGTTTTGCGCCGCAAGCAAGTTGATCTTGTCGTCGGCAAACAAAGTGAGATTGCCGCCAGCCCCGATCTTGCTGCCAGCCACTGTCAAATCACTGCCCGCCCCTGCCCCAGTCGCAACGATGCTGACATTACCGGTTGCATTGACCGCGCTGCCAACCACCGTGCTGCTACTCTGGTGCATCTCGCTTTCGCTCTTGCTGCTGCCCAGGCTGACGCTGATCTTGATGCCATTGCTGGTCAATCCCTTCGAAGCCAAGCCAGCCAGATCTGTGGCCTTCGATGCCAAAGTCACCGCAGCCAGGGCCTGCATGCGCGAGTCCTTCGTCTGTTCGGCTGCCTTCGCCAGACTGCCAATGCTTTTCACGGCGTCGACAATCGGCACGTTGACCGTACCGCCAAGGGCCACCTTGCTGAAGGTCGTGTGCTGCTCGCTGGCATTGCTGTTGTACGCCTCCTTGATCAACACATTCTTGCCGACGATGCTGATATCGCCAGGCAGGCCGCCATTTGTACCCGCGCCGGTCGCCAGCACTTCGCTGGCCGTCTGCGTATACGTCTCGCCCGCGCGCAGCGACACATTGCCGCCCAGGCTGGCAATCTGGCTGCCCACTTGCGCCACGCCCGTGTACTTGCCATCGCTGGTGGTCTTTACCGTACCAAAAGCTGGCTGGTTGATGCTGCCGATAAAGCCAGATTTCTTGCTAAAGCTGCTCGACGTCGTGTCTTTGTCATTCTCGGCACTGACAATGCTCAGGTTGCGCAAGGCGGTCAAGTCAATATTGCCATCGGCCACCACCGTACTGCCCTTGATGGCGACATCGCGTCCACCCACCATCGTCACACTGCCGCCACTGACGGCACTTCCCGCTTGGGTAACGGTGCGGCCATCGTCGGCCTGGCTGGTCAGCGACTTGCTCAGGCCAAAGGTGCCGCTCTTCTTGACTTGCTTGGAGTGAATCTCCTTGCCGTCCAGTCCGACGGACTCGATGCTGATATCGTTTTTCGCCATTAAATTGGCGGCCTCGTGCGCAAGTACCGATGAACCCGCTACCTTCAGGTCATGCCCGGCGACGATATCGACTGTATTGCCCGTCAATGAAGTCCCCAGCGCCGTGCTGGTCTGTACGAGATCGCGCGTGGTCGTCGTTTTGCTGGAGAATGCGCCTCTCGACTTGACCTTACTGGCAGAATCATAAATGTCTGTGGAGAGGCCATTAATCAAACTAATATTATTGCTCGCAGCCAGTGACAAGCCTTTTCCTGCTTGTATATCGGAAGCTGTAGCCGTCAGATTATTCCCCGCCTGCAGTGTGATATTCCCCATTCCCAATACTTGGCTGCCAATATCAGTAATATTGCTTGTCTTTACATAATTCTCGGCATTGTAATAAGTATGCTTGCTACTACCCACCTCAACGACGCCGAGCTGGATGTCGCGCTCAGCAGACAAATATGTGTCGCCGCTGCTACTCGTATTTGCAACAACGCCCCCGATTACGTTCACGTCACGTCCAGCCGCAACAATCAACGTGCCGTTACCGCTTTCTCCTCCCGTCACATACAAACCAGCCACTCGCTCCAGAACTGTCGATGTAGATGTCGTATAGGCATACTTGGATGAAAAGTCAGTCGTAGTACTGACTATATTGATATCTCGGCCAGCAGAGACCAACAGTTCGCTATTGGCAGAAATTGTAGCGCCAACATTATTCAGATCTTTTTTTGCGGCGACTGCAACCGCATCACCCTGAATACGGCCCTGCATGTTTTCCACATTTTCAGCATTCAGCTTGACAACTTCGCGGCCAGCAATGGTGCCTCCATTTACCAAGTCGCCAGATAGACTGATATCAATATCTTTGCCTGAAAGTAGGCTGCCAGAGCCATCAAGATCGTCTGCGCGTAGGCGTACATATACTTGCGGCACTAGCACTTTTTGCGTGGAACCGTCGGCCAAAGCGACTTCCCGCTCTACCAGCCAAACGATATCACTGGTCAATGCAGCCATCTGCGCTGGAGTCAAGGCTACGCCAGGGCGCAGATCCCACGTCTTGGCATAGGCAGCCCCGGCATCCATCAAACCGCGATACTGCTGATCATCACTACTGTAGTCACCCACAAATCGCTGTCCCGTCAGTTCAGCTATTTGCTCGCGCACAAGACGCTGCTCATAAAAGCCATCGCCAAGGCGCTTTTGCGTCACACCAGGATCAAGCTGAACCAGGTTGGTCAGGTAGTCCGATCCAGTCCATTCACGGTAATTGGCAAAGCGTGGATCGGTTTCGACAAGATAACGTGCTAAAGGCCCAGTACTAGTCTTGAACAGACTGGCGCTTGGCAATTGCATTGGCGGAGATAAGGTACGCACTACCTGCGCTCTGCCGGATGGATTGCTCAGCGCGATTTGCGCAATCTCGCGTACACGCGCCTGCAAAGGCCCGTTCGCCGCACTCGCTCTTGCTGCAGTACCTGAATTGTTCGACACGGAAGCAGCAGTTGCCGCTGCCATGCTGGCTTGTGTCATTGCTTCCGGGCCACTGGCACCGGTAACGAGCACTTCTGCTACGGCACCAAGATTGGCAAGCTGGCCAGCGTTACCAGTGCGGTCACTCGCTTGCAGGCCACCGCGCCCCCCCACCACGGCAGACTCGCCTTTCGAATTGATGGCCAAAGAGCTTGCATCAACTACAGCGCCGACAGGGGTTCCTCTCACGATGACACTTTCACCATGCACACCATCGTGTACCGCCGCTTGCCCCACATTGCCAAGGCGCTCGCTGCGCGCCAAACCTTCGGCCCCGTCCACCATTGACTGACCACCATGCGCACTCGTCAACAATAAAGCAGGATCGACCGTTCCGTCACTGGTTCCAGCATTGACAGCTGTCGCGGCAGCATTTTGCACTTTGCCATAGGCGGAGGCCCGGCCAGCTGGCCCGAGGAGGCCGCTCCCTTGCAATCCTTGGTCGCCACCCACCATTGCGGGACCATCTTGGGCGTTGCTGGCCAGCAAGGCTGGGTCAACAGTACTAGCAGCACCTGTGCCGCTGATGTGTCCAGCAGCACCGTGGACTACATCACCATGAGTTGCTGTTTTTCCGGCATTCCCGATACGGCCACTACCATCCTGCACTGCCGCCCCAGCAACTGCCATAGCACTCTTGCTGTCCACTCCCAAGGAAACCTTGCCTGCATCAACACTGGAAGCCGATGCTTTGCCTCCTACGGCAGCGGCACCAGCTACTGCTGTGCCACTGGCGGTGCCGGCACTGGCTGCTTGACCGGCATTTCCAATACCTGTGGCACCGGTCAGCGCGCCGCTTCCGCTGGCAGTGGCAACACCCTTTCCAGCAGCGGAATCTACTCCGGAAACAGCACCTGCCGTCTTGTTCACGGCGGTCTGCGCCACATTTGCATAGGCGCCCCCTGGTGCGCTGGTCGCACCAGTTACAGCATTGGCAGGCTGTCCAGATGGCAACGCGTATGTTACGCGTTGGTATTCTTCGTTGACGCGTATTTTATTGCTGGTCTCAACCGGAGCATAGGCTTGACTTTTTCCATAAATTCCTCCGGAATGAACTACCGGATCCGAAGGTGCGCGCAAACGTGGAGCGACAGCTGTTACCGTTCCAGTTTCCTTGCTGTAGCTGTGTAATTCAATCACCGGGTTGACTAAGGTTGTGCCAAGAACGGTCAACGTGCGGCCAGCTATCACGTGGCTTTGCTGATTGAGCGCATCACTCGAATGTATGGTCAGATTTCCACCTGAAACCAACTTACCCGGATCAGAATCGACAACGGACTCCTTGCGTGAGCTACGGGTAATCTGATAGACCAAATATCTTTCAACAGCTCTTTTAGGGTATTTCCCACTTGCAGGTATCCCTAAATGATATAGGTCAGCACCACCACCTATCGATACCGCCTCTGCCACTCCAGGACTACCTTTTAAATACCTCTGGCCGTCTACCTCATATTCGGTGACGGTTTCAGTGCCACTATCGACTGTCTCAATTCTGAAATGCGTATTTAAATTTCGGAACTGACTCGCTGCCAGATCCAGATTCCCCAGCGCCTCGATCGTCGCGCTGGCATTCGTCACCGATCCCGCCCAGCCTGTGGCGATGCGGTTGCCGTCCAGATAGCCGCCGATGGCCATGTCGCCTCCGCTGAAAATCAGGCCATGTTCGCGGTTGTTGAGTGTCGTCACGCCAATGTCGAGGCGGGTGCGCGCCGCGATGGTGGCTGCAATCCCGCCCTCCACGTCGTTGTTGACGGTGCCGCCGGCTATGCTCAGATGATCACCGTAGATGCGGCCCGTGCCCATGTTGTTCAATGTGCCGACGTTCAGTTCCGTGTTGATGCCGTCGATCACGCCACGGTTGTTCAGCAGACCGCCGACGTTGACGCGCGTCGTGCCCGCGTTGATGTCGCCCGTGCTCGTATTATCGAAATTGGCCACGCCCAGGGTCAGGGTGCTGCGCGCCTGGATTTTCCCTGCATTGGTCAGCAATCCGCCGATGGCGATATCCGCATTGCCGTTGGCCATGATTTCGGCGCCCGCGTTCAGCGTAAAGTTGCCGGCCAGGTCCAGCGCCATGTCTTTCTGCGACAGTACCTTGCCGTCGCCGCTCAGGCTGCCTGCGCGGATGTCGGTACGCTGGCCGCCGATGATGGTGCCGCCCGTATTGGTCACGGCCAGTCCACGGCCGGAGCCGGTGTCCTGCAACGCCAGCGCGCCACCGGCGCTGAGCATGCCCAGGGTATTGTTGATGCTGCCAGCGCTATTGATCGCCAGGTTGCCATCGGCGCGCACCGCGCCCTGCACATTGCTGACGTTGACACTGTTCAGGGTCACATGGATGCCTTCGATGCCTTGGCCGATAGCCAATGTATTGCCATTGTCGATCGTGGCGCCCGTCAGCGTGACGGCCGCGCCGGAACGGATCAAGCCTTGCTGGTTGTTAACGCTGCCGCCACCGGCGTTCAGGCCGATATTGCCCAGCACCTGGATTTGTCCGCCCTGGTTCTGTAAGCCACTCAAGGTCAAATCCAGCGCCGACTTGCCGACGATCTGGCCGCCACGGTTATCCAGCGGGCCCACGCTGCCCGTGATGTTGCCAGCGGCACCCAGGTAGCCGCTCGTATTGTTCCAGCTGCCCGTTTGCAGGTTGAGGCCGGCGCCACTGCTGATGCCGCCGGCACTGCCAGGATGGCGTACGGCATACGCACCCGCATTGGTGTTGAGTAAGGCATTGCCGTGCGTGTCGATGGCCATAGCGCCGCCCGACTGCAGCAGGCCGCCATCGTTGTCCAGGATACCCGTCTGCAAGTTGACGGTTCCCGTGCCCGCCAAGGTGCCTTGCGTGTTGTTGAAGACTTGGCCACGCGTGTCGAGCGTGACGTTCGCGCCGGCAATGGTGCCCTGCCCGTTCCACAGGCCGCTATTGCCCAGGATGATGTCGCCACCCGCTTGCATGGTGCCGCCACTGTTGACGGTGGCGCCCGTAGAGGTAACCTGCAACTGGCCTTGCACCGAGGCCAGCTTGCCGCCCGCGCTGTTGTCGACGCTGGCCGCGTTCACGGTCATATTGCCCGTGGCGGCCAGCAAGCCGCCCGCATTGTTCAAGGCCTGCGCCACATTTGCCGTCAGCTGCCCACCCGCCGTGGCGCTGCCGCCCTGGTTCAGCAGGCTGCCAGCACCCAGCACGACATTGCCGCCGCCAGCGATGGCGCCGCCATGACTATTGTCCAGCACGTTGTTCGCCGTCACCGTCAGATTGGCCGTGCCGGCCGCCTGCAGCTTGCCGCCCTGGTTGTTCAGGCTCGGGGCAACGATATTGGTGTTGCCATTGCTGGCGATCGTGCCACCACGATTGTCCAGGCTGGTCGTCAATTGAATGCTGGTATCACCTTTACCCAGCTGCGTCAGGTTGCCACCCGCATTGTCCAGGGTACTACCCGTCACGCTCACTTGCTGCGCGATGGTGCTGGCGTTGCGGTGGTCGATGGTGCCGGCTGTGACGACCAGGGCGCCATTGCCCGTGATCTGTCCGCGCAGGTCGTTCAACTGCGTGGCCTGTAAGTTCAAGGTACCGCTGCCCGCGTGCTCGATCTTGCCATCCGTATTCGTCAGGATGCCTGCTTTCAGGCCCAGGTTGGCGCTGTTGACGGCGATGCGCCCGCCCGTGTTGTCCAGCACGCCCGCTGGCGATGTCAGCTCGATGACCGTATTGCCGGTACCCGTCTGCACGATGCTGCCTTGCTGGTTGTTCAGGTTGCCCACGCCAACGGCCAGCTGGCCAGCGCTGATATCGCCGCGCTGGTTGTTCCAGGCCTGGCTATTCGCACCGGCCGTGATCGTCAAGGCGCCCGGCGTGGTGACCACGGCACCGCTGGTGCTGACGTCGCCTATTGTCGCCGTTAGATTGATATTGCCGGCACTGCTGCGGCTGCCGCCAAGGTCGACGCTGCCACCGCCCAGGACGGCATTGCCTGCCGCCAGCACCTGGCCATGGGCACCCAGCGCCTGTTGCGTCGTGATCTGCAAGTTGCCGCTCGTCTGCAAGCTGCCGTCGGCTTTCACGCCCGCGCCGATCAGGCTGGACGCGCCGCTGTTGACGGTATTGGCGCTGATGGTGTTGTTGCCCTGTGCCAGGATCACGCCGGTGTTCTCCAGCGCGCCGCTCACCTTCAGCACTTGCTCGCCGCCGGCAAACAGACTGCCGCTGTTGCGCACGCTGCCCGCCGTCGTCGTCAGATTGCCGCTGGCAACGATGCTGCCCTGCGCATTGAGCAGCTCGTCCATGCTCAATTGCGCATTGCCGCCCGCTGCCTGCAATTGTCCCAGCGTATTGTCCACCTTGCCGCCAGCCAGCGTCAGGTCGCGCCCGGCAATGATCACGCCGCTGGTATTGTCCAGCTTGCCCGTCGCCGCAACATTGACGTCCTGCGCGGACGCAATACGGCCGTGATCGTTGAGCAACTCGCCCGTTTCCACGCGCACATTGCCATTCGCCTCGATCTTGCCCCCGCTATTGTCCAGGCGCGTGCTGGCCAGTACAGTTGCCGCACTCGTGCCCAGCTGCGTGATCTGTCCCTGGCGGTTGTCGAGGATGCCGGCGGTGACGCCCACTTGCTGCGCCAACAGGCTGGCGTTGCGGTGATCGATGTAATTGGCCGCCACACCCAATGCACCATTGCCCGTGAGCTGGCCCCGTTGGCCGTACAGATTCGTGGCGCGAATGTCCAGCACACCCTTGCCCGCGTGTTCGATCTTGCCATCCACATTCGTCAGGTCGCCCGCCTGCAGACGCAGATTGGCGCTGTTGACGGCGATGCGCCCGCCCGTATTATCCAGCTTGCCCGTCTCGATGACCGTGTCGCCAGCGCCCGTCTGGATCAAGGTCCCCTTGGTGTTGTCCAGGTTGGCCACCCGCAAGGCCAGCTGCCCAGCGCTCAGGCTGCCGCCCTGGTTGACCAGTGCCTGGCCATTGGCGGCATTCGCCGTGATGCTCAATAGGCCATTGGCAGACACCACCGCCTTGCTGGTCGTCACATTGCCCGTCAAGGCCGTCAAGCCGATATTGGCCGCGCTGCTCTGGCTGCCGCCCATGTCGACCGACGCGCCCGTCAGCTGCAACTGGCCGGCCGCCATGTTCTGGCCACCGGCTTGCAAGACGCCACGGGCCGTCACCGCCAGGTCACCAGCCGAGGCAAAGCTGCCATCGGCGCGCATGCCTGCCGCCAGCAAACCGTTACCGCTCAGGCTACCCGCCGTGATCGCCGTATTGCCCAGGGCGGCCAGGGAGCCTGTATTGCTCAGCAAGCCACCGATGTCCAAGGTCTGGTTGCGTCCTGCGTACAGCACGCCTGCGTTGAGCACGTCACCGCTGACCTTGGCCGTGATATCCATGCCCGCGCTGACCGTACCTTGCGCATTGCGCAGACTGGCCGCATCCAGGCTGAGAGCGCCAGTACCCGCCTGCAGCAAGCCGCGCGTATTGTCGATGGCGCCGCCCAGGTGCAAATCGGTTGCCGACGCGATCACGCCGTCGGTATTGACGAGTGCGCCAGTGCTGACGATGTTGGCGGACATGGCCGAGGTAATCTTGCCCTTGGTGTTGTCCAGGTTGCCGGTCTGTACCGACAGCACGCCATTGCCGGCGATTTCTCCATTCGTATTGTCCAGCAGACCCGTGACGGCGACCGTCACGCCGCCCGCGCCCGTCTGCAGCAAATGGCCGCCCCGGTTGCTCAGGCTTTCTGCCTGCACGCTCAAGGTGCGCCCCGTAGTGGTAGCGTTGGCGTGATCCAGCAAGCCAGCCTTGAGATTGACGGCGCCATTGCCGATGATGCTGCCGCTGGCGCCCTGCAAGGTGGCTGCCGTGATGGCCAAGGTGCCGGTACCGGCATGCTCGATCTTGCCGCCTGCATTCGTCAAGGTGGCCGCGTCCAGAGTCAAATTATTACTATTGACAGCGATACGCCCGGCGCTGTTGTCCAGCTTGCCCGTTTGGATGACAGTGTCGCCCGTGCCCGTCTGGATAACGGTGCCTTTGGTGTTGTCCAGGTTACCTACGTGCAGATCGAGCTGGCCGGCGCTGAGTTGTCCTTCCGTATTGCGCAAGGTGGCTTGCGCATGGATCGTCAAGGCGCCAGGCGTGCTGACTACGGCTTTATTGGTACTCACATCGCCCTGTGTTGCCGTCAGGCCGATGTTGGCGGCGCCGGTCTGGCTACCGCTGATATCAACGCTGGCGCCAGTCAAATTGGCGCCGCCTGCCGCCAGAGTCTGGCCATGTGCGACCAGCGTTTGCGCGGTAGTGATCGTCAAGTCACCAGCCGTGCCTAGCTTGCCATCGGCCTGAACACCCGCGCCGATCAAGCTGCTTGCGCTGCTGTCGAGGGTCTTTGCCGTGATGCTGATATTGCCCTGCGCCGCGATGACGCCCGTGTTCGTGATGGCACCTGTTGCGGTCAAGGATTGATTCCCTGCCGCATACAGGCTGCCCGTATTGTCCAGACTGGACAGTGTCGCGTTCAGGTTGGCACCGGCAAACACGTTGCCTGCGGTGTTGTTCAAGTTCGCCACATTTAGGGTGGCATTACCGGCCACGGCCTGCAATTGGCCCTTGGTATTATCGATATCGCCACCGGACAGTTGCAGATGACGCCCTGCCGCTACCGTGCCTTCCGTGTTGTCCAGGCTGCCCACGTTCAATACCGCATCCTGCGCCGCCACGACGCGGCCCGTGTTGTTCAGCAAGGAGTTAGCTTTTATCAGCGCATCGCCATTGCCTTCGATCTTGCCGCCCGTGTTGTCGAGCTGGCCCGTGGTGCTCACCGTCATGAGGCCCGTGCCCGTCTGTGCCAGGCTACCGGCACGGTTGTCCAGGCTGCCGGCGTTGATGGTCAGCTGATTTGCCACCGTCGTCGCATTGCGGTGATCGAGAGTCGCAGCGGTAATGTCGAGCTTGCCATTGCCCGTGATCTTGCCGAACTGGTTGTTGAACTGGCCCGCATTGATGGCCAACACGCCGGCACCAGCATGTTCCAGCTTGCCATTGATGTTCGTTAACACCGTGGCGTTCAGGGCCAGGTTAGCGCTGTTGGCGGCGATGCGGCCGGCCGTGTTGTCGAGCTTGCCTGTGGTAATGACGGTATCGCCGGCACCCGTCTGCACGATGTCGCCGCTGGCGTTGTTCAGGCTGGCCACGTTCAGTTGCAACTGACCTGCCACCAGTTGACCTTGGTTGTTCACCAGTGACTGGGCGTTGGCCGCATTGGCCGTGATGGCCAGCACGTTGCTGGCCGAGATGACGGCTTTGTTCGTCAGCACATCGCCGCTGCGCGCGGTAATGGCGATGTTGCTTGCCCCCGTCTGGCTGCCCGACAGGTCCACATTGGCACCCGTCAGCGTGGCTGTGCCCGCTGCCAGATTCTGGCCACTGGCCTGCAACACACCATCGGCATTGATGATCAGATCGCCCACCGTCCCAAGGCTGCCATCCGCTTTCACGCCGGCGCCCAGCAGACCGCTGCTGATCACTTTGCCAGCGGTAATCGTCGTGTTATTGACGGAAGCGATAGAACCTGTGTTGTTGAGCAAGCCGCCCACCGTCAGTTGCTGGTTGCGGCCCGCATACAGCAGGCCTGCGTTGTTCAGATCGCCGCTCACTTTCGCCGTCAGGTCCGTGCCGGCGCTGACCGTGCCCTGCTGGTTCAGCAAGCTGGCCGTATCCAGACGCAAGGTGTCCGCCTGCAATATGCCGCGCGTGTTGTCGACATGCACGCCACCGACATGCAAGTCGGCAGTCGCGGCAATCACGCCGTCCGTATTATTCAGCACGCCTTTGCTGACAATATCCGCCGAGGCTGCGGACGTGATGCGGCCCTTGCGGTTATCCAGCACACCTGCTTGCAGATTCAAGATGCCCGTGCCCGCATGCTCAATCTTGCCGTCCTTGTTCGTGACGCTGACGGCATCGATGTTCAAGTTTGCGCTGTTGACGGCGATGCGGCCGGCCGTATTGTCCAGACTGCCGGTCTGGATGACCGTATTACCCGTGCCCGTTTGCAACACGACGCCTTTGGCGTTGTCCAAGTTTGCCACGTGCAGGTCGAGCTGGCCTGCCTGCAATGTCCCTTCCGTATTATGCAAGGTGGCTTTGGTCGCCACACTCAACGTACCCGAGGTCGTCACGACCGCCTTGTTCGTACTGACGTCACCTTGGGTGGCCGTCAGGCCGACGTTGGCACCGCTGGCCTGGCTGCCGGTGATATCGAGCGTGGCGCCGGTCAGATTGGCACTACCTGCGGCGAGAATCTGGCCATGCGCGGCGAGGTTCTGCGCAGTGCTGATCGTCAAGTCACCCGACGTGCCCAGCTTGCCATCGGCCTGGATACCGGCGCCGATCAAGCTGCTCGCGCTGCTGTCGATAGACTTTGCCGTAAGGTTGTTGTTACCCTGTGCCGCAATGACGCCCGTGTTCGTGATGGCACCTGTTGCGGTCAAGGATTGATTCCCTGCCGCATACAGGCTGCCCGTGTTATTCACGGTGTCGAGCGTGGTGTTCAGGTTGGCGCCAGAAAACACGCTGCCTGCCGCATTGTTCAGGCTCGCTACGTTCAAGGTGGCGTTGCCCGCCACGGCCTGCAGCTGGCCCTTGGTATTGTCGATATCGCCACCGGAAAGGTTCAGGTGACGGCCCGCCGCTACCGTACCTTCCGTGTTGTCCAAGGTACCGACGTTCAACTCGGCATCCTGCGCCGCCACGATGCGTCCCGTGTTGTTCAGCAAGGAGTTAGCTTTTATCAGCGCATCGCCGTTGCCTTCGATCTTGCCGCCCGTGTTGTCGAGCTGGCCCGTAGTGCTCACCGTCATGAGGCCCGTACCCGTCTGGGCCAGGCTGCCGCTGCGGTTGTCCAGGCTGCCTGCGTTGATAGTTAGCTGATTCGCCACCGTCGTTGCATTGCGATGATCCAGAGTGGCAGCCATCATATCCAGCTTGCCATTGCCCGTGATCTTGCCGAACTGGTTGTTGAATTGACCCGCGTTGATGGCCAGCACATCGGCACCAGCATGTTCCAGCTTGCCATTGATGTTCGTTAACACCGTGGCGTTCAGGGCAAGATTATTGCTGTTGACGGCGATGCGGCCGGCCGTGTTGTCCAACTCACCTGTAGTGATGACGGTATCGCCCGTGCCCGTCTGCACGATCTCGCCGCTGGCGTTGTTCAGGTTGGCGGCGTTCAGCTGCAGCTGTCCTGCCACCAGCTGGCCCTGGCTGTTCACCAACGACTGGGCGTTAGTCGCATTGGCCGTAATGGCCAGCACATTGCTGGCGGAAATCACGGCCTTGTTCGTCACGACATCATCAGTATTTGCCGTGATGGCGATGTTTGCCGCGCCCGTCTGGCTGCCAGACAGGTCCATACTGGCACCCGTCAACGTGGCCGTACTTGCTGCCAGATTCTGGCCACTGGCCTGCAGCACACCATCGGCGTTGATGGTGAGATCGCCCGCCGTCCCCAGGCTGCCGTCCGCTTTCACGCCGGCGCCCAGCAAGCCGCTGCTGGTCACTTTGCCAGCGGTAATATGGGTGTTGCCAACGGAGGCAATGGAACCTGTGTTGTTCAGCAAGCCGCCCACCGTCAGTTGCTGGTTGCGCCCCGCGTACAGCAGGCCAGCGTTGTTCAGATCGCCGCTCACTTTCGCCGTCAGGTCCGTGCCGGCGCTGACCGTGCCCTGCTGGTTCAGCAATTTAGCGGCATCCAGACGTAAATTGTCCGCCTGCAACACGCCGCGCGTGTTGTCGATATTCACACCACCGACATGCAAGTCGGCAGTCGCGGCAATCACGCCGTCCGTATTATTCAGCACGCCTTTGCTGGCAATATCCGCCGAGGCAGCGGACGTGATGCGGCCCTTGCTGTTATCCAGCACGCCTGCTTGCAGATTCAAGATGCCTGTGCCCGCATGCTCGATCTTGCCATCCTGGTTCGTGACCGTGACGGCATCGATGTTCAGGTCCTTGCTGTTGACGGCGATGCGTCCGGCGGTGTTGTCCAGATTGCCGGTAACGATAGTCGTGTCGCCCGTACCCGTTTGCAACACGACGCCTTTGGCGTTGTCGAGGTTTGCCACGTGCAGGTCGAGTTGACCTGCCTGCAAGGTGCCTTCCGTGTTGTGCAAGGTGGCGTTGCTAGTGATGTTCAATGTGCCGGGCGTCGTGACTGCCGCCTTGCTAGCGTTGACATCGCCCTGTGTCGCCGTCAGCCCGATGTTGGCGGCGCCAGTCTGGCTGCCGCTGATATCGAGCGTGGCGCCGCTCAGGTTGGCATTGCCTGCCGCCAGAATCTGGCCATGCGCGGCGAGGTTTTGCGCAGTGCTGATCGTCAATTCACCCGACGTGCCCAGCTTGCCATCGGCCTGGATGCCGGCGCCGATCAAGCTGCTCGCGCTGCTGTCGATGGACTTCGCCGTGATGTTGTTGTTGCCTTGTGCCGCGATCACGCCCGTGTTCACGATGGCGCCGCTGGCGTTCAGGGTCTGATTGCCAGCCGCATACAGACTGCCGGTATTGCTCAAGGTATCGAGCGTGGTGTTCAGATTCGCACCGGCAAACACGCTGCCTGCCGCATTGTTCAGGTGCGCCACATTCAAGGTGGCGTTGCCCGCCACAGCTTGCAGCTGGCCCTTGGTATTGTCGATATCGCCACCGGAAAGGTTCAGGTGACGGCCCGCCGCCACCGTACCTTCCGTGTTGTCCAGGTTGCCCACGTTCAATACGGCATCCTGCGCCGCCACGATGCGGCCCGTGTTGTTCAGCAAGGTGGTGGCCTTTATCAGGGCATCGCCGTTACCTTCGATCTTGCCGCCCGTGTTGTCGAGCTGGCCAGTGATGCTCACCGTCATCAGTCCGGTACCCGTCTGGGCCAGGCTGCCGCTGCGGTTGTCCAGGCTGGCTGCGTTGATGGTCAGCTGATTTGCCACCGTCGTCGCATTGCGATGATCCAGCGTCGCAGCAGTGATGTCGAGCTTGCCATTGCCCGTGATCTTGCCGAACTGGTTGTTGAACTGGCCCGCGTTGATAGCCAGGATGCCGGCACCAGCATGTTCCAGCTTGCCATTGATGTTCGTTAACACCGTGGCGTTCAGGGCCAGGTTGGCGCTGTTGGCGGCGATGCGGCCCGCCGTGTTGTCCAACTTACCTGTGGTGATGACGGTGTCCCCGGCACCTGTCTGCACGATCTCGCCGCTGGCGTTGTTCAGGTTGGCTACGTTCAGCTGCAGCTGGCCGGCCACCAGTTGCCCCTGGGTATTCACCAACGACTGGGCGTTAGTCGCATTGGCGGTGATGGCCAGCACATTGCTCGCCGAGATGACGGCTTTATTCGTCAGCACATCGCCGCTGCGTGCGGTAATGGCGATGTTGCTTGCCCCCGTCTGGCTGCCCGACAGGTCCACACTGGCACCCGTCAACGTGGCTGTGCCCGCCGCCAGGTTCTGGCCACTGGCCTGCAACACACCATCGGCATTGATGGTCAGATCGCCCACCGTGCCCAGGTTGCCGTCCGCTTTCACGCCAGCGCCCAGCAAGCCGCTGCTGGTCACTTTGCCAGCGGTAATCGTCGTGTTATTGACGGAAGCGATGGAACCTGTGTTGTTGAGCAAGCCGCCCACCGTCAGCTGCTGGTTGCGGCCCGCATACAGCAGGCCAGCATTGTTCAACGTATCACTGATGCGCGCCGTCAGGTCCGTGCCGGCGCTGAGCGTGCCCTGCTGGTTCAGCAAAGTTGCCGCATCAATGCGCAACATGTCCGCCTGCAACACGCCGCGCGTGTTGTCCAGCGCAGTACTACCCACCTGCAGGCC
Organism: Janthinobacterium sp. HH104; assembly: GCF_001758715.1. NCBI lineage: Bacteria > Pseudomonadati > Pseudomonadota > Betaproteobacteria > Burkholderiales > Oxalobacteraceae > Janthinobacterium > Janthinobacterium sp. HH104. Next base: position 205,056 of record NZ_LRIB01000060.1, read on the forward strand.
AGTAGTCGCGGCGATCACGCCATCGGTATTATTCAGCCCATCTTTGCTGACGACAGAAGCAGCTGCCGCCGAGGTGATACGGCCCTTGCTGTTGTCCACCACGCCAGCCTGCACCGACAAAATGCCCGTACCCGCATGTTCGATCTTGCCATCGCGGTTCGTCAGCATGGCCGCATCGATGTTCAAGTCTTTGCTGTTGACGGCGATGCGCCCAGCCGTATTGTCCAGATTGCCGGTGACAATGTTCGTGTCACCCGTGCCCGTCTGCAAGATGGTACCTTTTGCGTTGTCCAGATTGGCCACATGCAAGTCGAGCTGGCCTGCCTGCAAGGTACCGTCCGTGTTGTGCAACGCGGCGCTGCTCGTCACATTCAATGTGCCTGGCGTCGTCACCACCGCCTTGTTCGTGCCGACGTCACCCTGGGTTGCCGTCAGGCCAATGTTGGCCGCGCTGGTCTGGCTGCCGCCGATATCGATGCTTGCACCTGTCAGATTGGCGCTGCCCGCCGCCAGATTTTGGCCATGCGCGGCCAACGTTTGTGTTGTGCTGATCGTCAGGTCGCCAATTGTGCCCAGCTTGCCATCAGCTTGCATGCCGGCGCCGATCAGGCTGCTCGCGCTGCTGTCGAACATCTTTGCCGTGATGCTGTTGTTGCCCTGTGCGGCGATCACGCCCGTGTTGACGATGGCGCCACTGGCGGTCAAGGTCTGGTTGCCGGCAGCATACAGGCTGCCCGTGTTGGTCAGGCTGGCCAGTGTCGCGTTCAGGTTAGCACCGGCAAACACGTTGCCTGCGGTGTTGTTCAAGTTCGCCACATTTAGGGTGGCATTACCGGCCACGGCCTGCAATTGGCCCTTGGTATTATCGATATCGCCACCGGAAAGGTTCAGGTGACGTCCCGCCGCTACCGTGCCTTCCGTGTTGTCCAGGCTACCCACGTTCAATACTGCATCCTGCGCCGCCACGATGCGGCCCGTGCTGTTCAGCAAAGTGTCTGCATTCACCAGCGCATCACCGTTGCCTTCGATCTTGCCGCCCATGTTGTCCAGCTGGCCTGTGGCGCTCACCGTCATGAGGCCCGTACCCGTCTGTGCCAGGCTACCGGCACGGTTATCCAGGCTGCCGGCGTTGATGGTCAGCTGATTTGCCACCGTCGTCGCATTGCGGTGATCGAGAGTGGTTGCCGTGATGTCGAGCTTGCCATTGCCCGTGATCTTGCCGAACTGGTTGTTGAACTGGCCCGCGTTGATGGCCAGCAAGCCGGCGCCGGCGTGTTCCAGCTTGCCATTGATGTTCGTTAGCACCGTGGCGTTCAGGGCAAGATTATTGCTGTTGACGGCGATGCGGCCGGCCGTGTTGTCCAGTTTGCCGGTGGTGATGACGGTATCGCCGGCACCCGTCTGCACGATGTCGCCACTGGCGTTGTTCAGGTTGGCGACATTCAGCTGCAGCTGTCCTGCCACCAGTTGCCCCTGGGTATTCACCAGCGACTGGGCGTTGTTTGCATTGGCCGTGATGGCCAGCACGTTGCTGGCCGAGACGACGGCTTTGTTCGTCAGCACATCGCCGCTGCGCGCGGTGATGGCGATGTTGCTTGCCCCCGTCTGGCTGCCCGACAAATCAATGGAATCACCCGCCAGCACCGCACTGCCCGCTGCCAGGTTCTGGCCGCTCGCTTGCAAGACCCCATCGGCGTTGATAGTCAGATCGCCCGCCGTACCCAGACTGCCATCGGCTTTCACGCCGGCGCCCAGCAGGCCGCTGCTGGTCACTTTGCCAGCGGTAATATGGGTGTTGCCAACGGAGGCGATGGAACCGCTGTTGTTCAACACTCCGCCCACTGTCAGCTGCTGGTCACGGCCCGCATACAGCAGGCCAGCATTATTCAAGTCTGTGCTGATGCGCGCCGTCAGGTCCGTGCCGGCGCTGAGCGTGCCCTGCTGGTTCAGCAAGCTGGCCGCATGCAGACTCAAGGTGTCTGCCTGCAATACGCCACGCGTGTTGTCGAGTCCAATACCTGTCAACTGCAGCGCCTGCGTGGCAGCAATCACGCCGTCCGTATTGTTCAGCGCCCCCTTGCTGGCGATATCCGCCGAAGCAGCCGAGGTGATACGCCCCTTGCTGTTGTCCAGTACGCCTGCTTGCACTTGCAGGCCGCCATTGCCGGCGATGGTGCCGCGCGTATTGTCCAGGGTCTGCGCCACGTCCACACGCATCTGTCCCGGTCCCGTCTGCTGCAGGGTACCGTCGCTATTGTCCAGCTGGCCGGCCTGCACTGTTACTTTCTGCCCGGAGGTGATGGCATGGCGGTGATCGATCGTGTCCGCCTGGATATCAACTAAACCATTGCCCGTCACCTTGCCGCGTTCGTCATCGAAGCGCGCCGCCTCAATACTCAGGCTGCCCGTGCCCGCATGTTCGATGCTGCCGTCGCGGTTAAGCACCTTGTCGGCATGCAGCGCCAGCTTGGCGCTGTTGACGGCGATGCGTCCGCCCGTGTTGTCCAGGGTGCTGCCTTGCAAGGTGGTGTCGCCATTGCCCGTCTGAATCAGGGTGCCGCTGCGGTTGTCGAGCGATCCCGTATTCAGGTCCAGCTGGCCCGCGCTCAAGGTACCGCGCACGTTCGACAGGGCTTGTCCGCTGCCGGCCGCCGTCACGGACAGCAGGCCGGTGGTCGTCACCAGCGCGTTATCGGTGACGACATTGCCTGCAGTAGCGTTCAAGGTAATCGCCGCGCCGCCCGTCTGGCTGCCGCTCAGGTCGATGGCGGCAGCATGCATGCTGGTCTTGCCGGCGGCCAAGTTCTGGCCATGGGCCGCGATCGCTTGCGTGGCCGTCAGCTGCAACTGGCCGCCGCCGGCCAGGCTGCCGTCGGCGCGGACCCCGGCGCCCAGCAAGCTGCCGGCCACGCTGTCGATGCGGCTGGCGTCGATGCTGTTGTCGCCCTGCGCAGCGATCACGCCGCTGTTGCTGACGGCGCCGTTCACCTGCAGCGTCTGGCTGCCGGCCGCATACAGGTTGCCGCTGTTCAGTACCTCGCCAGCCTTGGTGACAAGATTGCCACCAGCAAACACGCTGCCGGCCGTATTGTTCAGTTTTGCGACCGTCAAGGCCGCATCGCCCGCCAGCGCCTGTATTTGGCCGCGCGTATTGTCGATGTCGCCACTGTCGAGGCGCAGCTTGCCGCCCGCCGCCAGGGTCGCCTCCGTATTGTCCAGCGCGCCTGTCGACAGTGCCAGGTCGCCGCTGGCCACGATGCGGCCCTTCTGGTTCTGCACGCCGGCCGCCTGTACCGTCATCGTGCCATTGCTTTCCAGTGCACCGCCGCGGTTGTCCAGCACGCCGCGCACCTGCACGCCGGTCGCCCCCTGGCCGCTCTGCGCCAGGCTGCCGCCCCGGTTGTCCAGGGTGCCGGCGTTGATACTGAGCTGCCCCGCCACCGTACGCGCATCGCGGTGGTCAATCTGCTCTCCCGTCAGCGCCAATGCGCCGTTGCTGATGATGCTGCCGCGCTGCAAGTTGATTTGTCCCGCGCCGATCTCCAGCGCACCCGTGCCCGCATGCTGGATCTGTCCGTCCTGGTTGCTCAGGCTGGCGGCCTGCAGGCGCAAGGCCTGGCTATTCGTGGCGATGACGCCGCGTGTGTTGTCCAGGCTACCCGGCAATTGAAGTGAAAGATCGCCCGTGCCCAGTTGCGTGATCTGGCCGCCCACGTTCGACAAGTCGTGCGCATTCAGCCCCAACTGCTGGCCCGTCAGCTGCGCTGCATCGCTGCGCACGGTGCGTGCCGCGTCCAGCTGCAGGCGTTCGCGGGCACTGACCTGGGCGCGGCTGGCGTCGAGGTCGCCGGCGCTGGCGCCCAGGCTGACGTTCGCGCCCGAAACCTGCGCCCCAGCAAGGTCCAGCTGGCGCGCCGCCAGGCTGCTGTCGCCGCCCGCCACGGCCGTGCCGTGCACGGCAATGGTGTCGCCAGCGGAAACGTTCAGCTTGCCGCTGACGGTCAATGTATTGTCCAGATTCAAGCCGGCCGCCAGCACCGAGCCAGCCGTGGCATCGATGCGCGATCCGGCGCCCGTGGCTTGCACGCCGACATTGTTCTGCGCGCCGATCACGCCGCTGTTCGCAATATTGCCCTGCGCCTGCACCTGGCTGTCGCCGCCCGCATACACGGTACCGCTGTTGGCCACGTCGCCCGTGACGGCGATGCTGGTCTGGCTGCCGCTGCCGGCGGACTGGATGTTGCCGCTGTTGCTCAGCCAGCCGTTCGATTGCAGCACCAGGTTGCCCGCCGTCGCCGCCAGCACGCCCGCGTTGCGTACGCCCAGGCCCGCTTCCGTGCCGATCAAGGTAATCTTGCCCGCATACATGCCGCCCAGCTGCGCCACGTCCAGCGCGTAGGCTGGTGCAGGACCTACGCCAGACGCTGCGCCCGCCACGCCATGCGCCGCATCGATCTGATTCGTTCCTGTCACCACTTTCAGTTCCTGCGCCCAGATACCGCCATTGATTTGCGCGGCGCGCGCCAGGATGGCCGTATAGTCGCTCAGCGACGTATCGAGGCCGCGACCATTGATCGTGACCACGCCGCGCTGCACCATGTAGCCGTCCAGGCTGCCATCGTTGAGCATCGGCGTACCCGTCGTCAGCACGACCCGGCTGGCATTGATAAAACCGCCGCCATCGATGGCCACGCCAGCCGGATTGGCGATGACGACTTCGGCGCGCTGGCCCGCCACTTCCACATAGCCGCGCAACTGGCTCGGATTTGCCGAGTTGACCTCGTTGAGGATGACGCGCGCGCTGCCGCCCGCCAGCCACGGGTTGCCCTGCACCCAGCCGCCCGTCTGCGTCTGCACATTGCCGCGGCTGTTGTTGAGGATGGCGCCATTCGCCGTCACGTCGAACTGGCTGTAGGTATTGCGCGAGACACCCGCCGCGCTCGGCGTCTGGATATTCACCTGGGTCACGCCATTGGCGCTTTGCACCACCGTCGGACGCTGGCGGCCCGGCGCGTTCGGGTCGGCCACGATCTGCCCCATGGCCGGACCGGCTACAAAGGCCACCATGCCCAGCGCGCCAAATATCGCCAAGGCCAGCGGCCGCAAGCGGCCATTCACACTTAAACTTAGCCCGCCACCGCCATCACCCTCAAATACGCCGCTATCCAGGCCGCCTTCGCCCTTGGCCGCCTTGCCTTGCGACGAGGCATTTTCGGCGACGACCATCAGTTGGCCACGGCGTTTATTGAAGATGATGCGGTACAGGTTCTTGTTCATGAAATGTCCTAATGACAATTAAATGATGCGATAAAGGGAGATGACAACTGATCGATGGCGGCGTCTTAGTAACTGGCGTTCAGGCTGAAGCCGGCCGTATGGCTGGCCGTACGGAACAGCTCGGGTTTGCGCACGGGCCAGCCGACAAAGGCGTCGTACTGCACGCCCAGCCACTGGCCGCGCAAACCGACGAAGCCGCCCGTCAGGCGCCGCGCAATCAGCCATTCGGCGGATGGCCCCGACACTTCGCCGTGGTCCAGCCCGGCATACGCTTCCTGGCCGCTGCTGCCCAGCGGCACGCCGAGCTCATTGCGCAGCAGCCAGCCGCGCTCGGCGGACAAGCTGCTTTCGCCGTCGTAGCCACGTACCGTGTAGCGCCCGCCGATGGCAAAGCGGTCTTGCGGCACCAGCGGCGTGCGGTTGTGCTGCATGCGCCAGCTGGCCGCGTAGCGCAGCGGCTGGCCAGCCAGCTTGAACGGCGCCGACAGGGCCGCGTCGGCCAGGATGAGTTTGAAACGCGACGTGCCCTCGCCAAATGCTTCCTCGGGCGCCGCCATCGCATGCATCGCGCCCGTGCCGCGCCGGTATTGCAGGTTCAAGTCCAAGGTGGCCTGTCCCATGAATTCGCGATGACCGATACCCAGTTCCCAGCCCGCCATGCGGCGGCGCTGCACTTCCACTTCCGTATCGTCGATGAAATTCTGCGCGGCGCGTTGCCAGCCACGCAAGGACACCGTCGTCTTGCGCGACGCATCGCGGTACACCAGGCGCGAGAGTTTCACTTCCTTGTTCTGGCTGGCGCCGCTGTAGTTGTAGTCTTGATTGATGCCAGCCACGGACTGGTGGTAATGGCTGTCGCTGGCCGTGAAGGCCAACAGCCAGTAGGCGTAGGGAATCGAATAGTGGGCCACCATGCCGCCCGTGCCGCGCGGGCCGTTGCGGTCGCCGTCGACGTTCTGGTTCAGGCTCAGGTAAAACAGGTCGTTCAGGGTCAACCAGTGGTCGTACGACAGGGTCACGCTGCCCTGCAGCTTGCCTGTCGAGCGCGAACCGCCATCATCGAGGCCCAGCGCCAGCCGAAACGGCAAGCCCTGCTTCCACTGGATCTGCAGGTCGCTCTCGCCCGGCTTGGCGTTGCCGCCCTCGGCCGGCATGATCTGGATATCGGCCTCAGCCGTCGGCACGCGCTTGAAGTTCTCCAGCGCCTGCTCCGTATCGCGCACGTTGAGCAAGTCGCCGGGCCGCGCCGGCACGGCATTCCACCAAGTGGCCCGGGGATTCGTGCCGGGCGCAAAACCGATCTGGCGGATACGCCCCGGTATCACGCTCAAGGCCAAACTACCCTTGCTCAAGTCCTGCGGCTCGGCCAGCACGCGCGTGGTGACGTAGCCGCGCGCGATGATGGCGTTCTGCATGCGGCCCATCAGTACATTGATGGCCTGCGTGCCCAGGCAACGGCCCAGCGGAGAATCCACCGCGCCCAGGTCGTCGCGGTTGGTGGCGTTCAATGCCCACTTGAACTGCGCCGCATCCTCGCCCCGCAACACAAGATGGTCAATCGTAAAACACGGCGATTCGCCCGTCGGCAAGCGGTTTGCGGACACCGCGGCAGGCGCCTCGAGCAGGCGCACGTCGGGATTGCGTTCCTGCTGCTGGCGCAGGACGCGCTCGCGCTCTTGCTGGCGTATCAATTCTTGGCTGGCATCGTCGCGCTGGCTGCTGCCAGGCGTGGTGGGAAGGGGCGGCGCGATTTCGGGACGGGTCTGCGCGGACACGGCGGCACACAGGGTGCCGCTAAACAAAAATACACCGCACCATGGCGTCAAGCGCAGGTGCATATGTTGCCTTAAATAATTATTTACGTAAGGAAATTATAAATTAATTATTTCTACCGGGCAACTTTATTTATTTCTTGAGAACTTTACCTCTTTGGTAACTACTTTTCATCTATCCAATTACCACTAGTAATCAAAGATATCGTCTTGAGCACCCAAGATCATGCTGAAGCCTGCGACAAGATCTCCGTCACTTGTCGCTGCCTGTACGCTGGAACAGCACCTAGCGTGCCTGCAGCAGCCTGGACGATCACTGCCAAGCCAGATATTTTCTGAACGGGAAATTTATTTTTGAAATTATCAAGCAGACTGAATTTTGTATTTCGACCTATGCTTCTTCAATGCCAATTCACAACTATACCCAATAAAACCATAGCTGTGATCCTTGAATAAAGTAACGCCTTCGCGCATATCAAAGTCATTTGGCCTTGGAAAACCATGGACAGCGAAAATTTCTGTCGCATAGACCGCATAGTCACGCATGGTTCTAAAGCTCCAATACTCAAAAGGAAAACAAAAAATTAGCGGCATCAGAAATATGATGCCAAACATCGTAATTAAATGCTCTTTTTTTTCTAACGATACATCGATAGAAAAAAGAAGCATAAGTGAAAGAATTATCCAAACAGCGAATGTCATGTTCCTTGCAAATTTCATGCAACTCCAGAAAAAAGCACGCTCTCCGCAATAAGCATTCAATGGCATCATAAAAAAGCTATCGTCGATGCGCAGCAAACTGTGTACGTACAGCACATCCTCTTTCTGTGTCACCACTAATTTGACGATATCGCCATCCTTGATCTTGTCAGCGTCTCTAAAAACGCCACACACTACTTTTCCATTGACCATTCCGGCAAAATTGTACATATCTTCGCCATCGTAAAAACTCAGCATGGCGGCATTTGTCAAGGCTCCTGGCATGCCGTTGATCACGGCTGCAACGCCACCAGCCAGATTTTTTTCCACAAAGCTGCTTTCGATTTCATCAAGTAAATTCACATTTGTTGCAGCCATATGGAATTCCGTGAGCTTTCCCTCCACTGTAAAAAAATCCCCTTCGGAAGATGTATTTTCAATATTCTCTTCGGCCATGATTCGCTTCCTAACAATTATGCTTGAACCGCCTTTAATGCCTTATGCAGCTCCATCAATTTTTTCACCAGAATCAAACAGCTATTCGCTAGCTCCCACTTCTTTTCCTCAAGTCGCATATTTATCAGGCAGATGGAATCTTGTGCTTCAACCTGTGTTTTTTCAGAGCCAGCTCACAATTCGTTGCAAAAAATACATTTCCATTATTTTCGAAAAAAGTAATCCCTTTGCGAGCATCAAATACATCTGACTTTGGGAAACCATAAGCGAGGAAAATTTTCTCAGCGCATACAGAATAATCACGTATGCTCTTATATGTCCAGCATTAGAAAGGAAAACAAAACAGCGGAGGCATCAACAATATCGCGCCAAATGCTGTAATTAAATTTTCTTTTTTCCATTGATACCAATAATATATTTCCAATAACCCATCAATTCCGCGCAGGGAGTAACTGAGATCGAACTTCAAAATTAAAAAAATTATCAGGAAGATTGAATATTATATTTCAACCGGTGTTTCTTCAAAGCCAACTCACAACTATATCCAATAAAGCCATGGCTTTGATTTTTAAATAAAGTAGCACCCATTCGCATATCAAAGTCACTAGGTCTTGGAAAACCATGGGCAGCGAAAATTTCTGTCGCACATATCGAATAATCACGCATGGTTCTGAAGCTCCAATATTCGAAAGGAAACCAAAAAACCAAAGGAGCCAGGAATATAATTCCACATGCCACAATTAAATATTCTTTTTTTTCAACTGATATATCAACATATGAAAAAAAGGCAGCAAAAGCCATAATCCACATAAACAGTATCATATTCCGCGCAAACTTCATGCAACTCCAGAAAAAAGCTCGCTTTCCGCAATAGGTATTCAATGGCATCAGCAACAAACTATCGTCAATACGGAGCAAACTGTGCACGTACAGCACGTCATTTCTCTGTGTCACCACCAATTTTACGATATCGCCATCCTTGATTTTATCAGCGTCTCTAAAAACACCACACACTACTTTTCCGTTGACCATTCCGGCAAAATTGTACATATCTTCGCCATCGTAAAAACTCAGCATGGCGGCATTTGCCAATGCCCCTGGCATGCCGTTGATGAGGGCGGCAACGCCACCTGCCAAATTTTTTTCCACAAAGCTGCTTTCGATTTCATCAAGTAAATTCACATTTGTTGCAGCCATATGGAATTCCGTGAGCTTTCCTTCCACTGTAAAAAAATCCCCTTCGGAAGATGTTTTTTCAATATTCTCTTCGGCCATGATGCGCTTCCTAACAGTTCTGCTTGAGCCACCTTTAATGCTTTATGTAACTCCATCGTTTTTTTCACCAGAATCAAACAACTATTCGCTAGCCCCCTCTTCTTTTCATAAAGTTACATATTTATCAAGCAGGTGGAATCTTGTGCTTCAACCTGTGTTTTTTCAGAGCAAGCTCACAATTCGTCGCAAAAAATCCATTTCCATTATTTTCGAAAAAAGTAATCCCTCTGCGAGCATCAAATACATCTGGCTTTGGGAAACCATAAGCGAGGAAAATTTTCTCAGCGTAGACTGAATAACCACGCATACTCTTATATGTCCAGTATTCGAAAGGAAAACAAAACAACGGAGGTATCAACAATATTGCGCCAAATGCTGTAATTAAATTTTCTTTCTTTTCCATTGATACATCGATCAATAAAAAAAATCCAGAAAATAAAACAACCCAAACAAATAACGTCATGTTTCTTGCAAATCTCATGCAATTCCATAAAAAAGCGCGTTCTCCGCAATAAGCATTCAGAGGCATCAATAAGAGGCTATCCTCTATACGAAGAAGGCTGTGTACGTGCAGGACATCACCCCTTCTTGCCACGACCAATTTGACGACATCGCCATCCCTGATCTTGTCCGCATCATCAAAAACACCACAGACTACTTCGCCATTGACCAGCCCGGCAAAAGTATGCATATCTTCGCCATCGTAAAAACTTAGCATGGCTGACGTTGCCAATGTTCCAGGCATGCCATTGATGGCCGCTGCGACGCCACCTGCAAGGTTTTTCTCCTCAATATTTTTTTCTATTTTCCTGAGTAAGTTTATAGTTGTTGCAGCAGTCTGAAAATCTGTGATTTTTCCTTCCAGTGTAAAGAAAACCTCATTTGAAAACATGTCTTCATTTTTCTCTTCTGTCACACTAACCTCAAAATTTATGATTGTATTGCCTTCAAAGCTTTCTGCAACTCCATTAGCTCCTGTTCAACAGTAGCAAATGGTTTCTCAGAAAACCATCCTCTTTCCTTTCTAAAGCTACACGCTTGAAACCAATTTTCCAATTCATCGTCCATGATCCATACTCGATATCCGACTTCGACAACAGTTATCCCTAAACCAATCAGATTAAACCGAGCCAACCTTATCAATAAAATAGTTCTGCCACCTACCAGGCTTTGTGCCAATCCACCAAAATAATTTATTGTCTTCAAAGAAAAACTGAAATTTTTCGCCAATTGGGATCCTGCCAATCGCGCCAATAAAGGAGCGCCGTAGGATAATGCAGCGGCCAAGCCCAAACCCATGTTTATTGCACCAAAAACAGCTCGGGTAGTGTAAATTCCCACCAAAACCCCATTAGATCGTTCCTTCTTTATTTCATCATAAGCCGAAAGAATATCCAAACAAACCACAATGAAACCCGAAATAGCCCCCAGTACCCCCGCAGCCATTTTGAATCCGCCGCGAATAATATCTGCCGCCTTATTTATCCCGTTAATTTTACTATAAGGTAAAATTTCCCGTATAGATTTTGTCACAGCATAGATCAGATCAAAAGTTATACTACTCAGTGAAAATATTGAGGCTGCCACCTCAGCCTTTAGTCTGGGAGAATCCTGAAAATGAGGCAATTTTGTTGCCAGGGAAAGGCTTTCAATTGACATTAAAAGGACACCCATGCGGGCATGGCGAAAGTTATTGGTCTCGGGCCTTTTACCCACATCTAATTCGTCCAGTGCAATCTTGACCTTGTTTTTTACCTTTGCCTGTTCATCTTCTATCAGTTTTTCTATGCTCCCTTCCACTTTTGCCGCATCTGCCTGAGCAATTCTGGTGGCCTCTTTTCGCGCTAGACGCTCAGCTTTATTTTCTATGCTTTGCTCTAATTTGTTTTTTTTACTTTCCGTTTTCAGCGTTTCAGCGTATTTCTTGGATTTTTCTCTTAATTCATCAATATTTTTTTGCTTTAGAGGAACCATCAACTCTTCGAAAGTTATCTTTTCAGCAAGATCAGCTAACTTAGAGTACAGCAATACACCGACGACGCCGGAAATTGCCTTGTCCAGCTTCCCGCTTTTAGTGGACAGTGCCTGAGTCCACTCCGATATTTTTGCAAATGCCATCCCCTCCGCAGTTCGATGATATTTTGATAAATTTACTATCGGCTTTTTTGTACTGGCCGATGGGTCCTTGTTGTGAATTTTAAGGACCCCGCTATCGCGCAACCATTCATCCCATGCGGAATCAATTTTCTTAAAGGAATCAATCAGGCCTTTGCAGGCCTTTAACCACGGCGCCGCCTGTACTTTTGAAATATCTCCGGCAGCCTCGACCTGGTCTTTAGCTTCCTTGAAAGCTTTTTCCGCTGCATCGTATAAAGATTTATGATTGTAAAAATTTGAACGCATGTACAAATTTTTTCTTTCAATTGAATTTACATCCATCCAACTTTTAAGAACAGGCGCATTTTCCGTACTCGCGAACATGCCAAACACACACCGGGAATATTCAAAATTAAAGCAAAAACCGCTGCTGATATTTTCTTCATCATAACTATCAAATGCGTCAACCAGTTCCGTGGATATTACCCACCTGGCATGATCGGCGGTTCTCTTCTTCGATTTTGCCTCAGCTTCTCGCGACAGTTTATCCAGGGTTTTCCGAAGCAAATCAATTTCCGAGACAGAGATGAGCGATTCATATTTTTTCTCGAATTTTTCGCGCGCATCCTGTTCACTGCCCTCAAGAATCTGCTCGCGCCTTTTCTCTCTCGCTTCAGAAGTTTTTCTTATTCTCTCTTCGATTATTTCAGCTTCTTTTACCCGATTTAATTTCCTGAGCATTTCAGCGTTATTTTTATTGATGTCCGGAAGTGCCCTCAAATCCATGTCATCAAGATTTTTCTTTCTGATTTCTACGCCATATTTGACGACACAGTCCTTGATATCATCAATACCGACCATGACGTCCATTTTCCGCCGGTTGCTGACTTTTTCCTTGTCAACCTGCCCAAGAAAATCCTCAAGCGGTTGTAGGGCGGCATTACGAAAATCGTTCAATTCCTGTGTGATGCCGATCGGGTCAAACACAGCAAAGGCTGCCGCCTTGGTCGCCACCATTTTCTCTTCCAGCTTCCCGATCCGCCCGCCCGGCGTCGCTAGCGGAAGATTTGCCATGCCTTCATAAGCATCGCAACTTGCCATGTAGAGCTGCTGCATGAGGATTTTCCCCAAGGGGCTCTTGCAGGCATTTTGATATTGCCGGGCGAGTACGGCCTCGGGCACGTATTTGCCCAGCTCTTCTGGCTTCAGGCTGTGCGGCTGTTCGGTACTGCCTGCTGCCCATTCCTTCGGCAGGAATACCTGCATCTGTCCAGTTCCAACCCTGGCGTCGGCATTGGCCGCATAGGCGTCCAGCCGATCTGTCGTCATGGCAGTCGGCGTAAACAGCAGATAAATTTTTTCGACAAACTCGATCTTGTCGATCGCGATCAGGCTGGCATTGATGCCGCAGGTGGTGCGGTCGCAGGAGAAAGTCACGGCCGCCGAGGGCGGTGTATCGACGGGGAACTTCGACAGAAAGGCGTCGTCGTCGGCAAAATAGCCCTCCCAATACAGCAATCCCGACCGCTTGATCAGCACGTACAGGAAGCCGGAGCGCAGCAGGCGCGGCGCATAGCTGGCGTTTTCCAGCTTGATGTGCTTGACCTTGTCGCCCAGCTTGCCTGGCAGCGCGGGCACGCTGCCGGCCGCCCCCTCGCCCACCACTGCCGCATAGCGCAAGGGCAAGATGAACAAGCCGTTTTTATCGCAGAATTTACAGTCTTTCATCGCTCTTCCTGTTAGGTGTGCGGCACGCGGCCATCCTGCTGGGCATCAGTCCAGGGAATGCAGACGGGCTTTCAATACTATGTCCAGCGGCAAGCCTTGCGTCGCTGCCATCCGCATCAGTTCCCCGAGGGCGGGGTGCAAGGTGAAGGCTTGGCCGTATTCAACGGCGCGCCAGGCATAGGCGATCTGATCGTCAGCCTGCTCCAGGCCCGCACTTGCGCTGTGGACAAGATGGTGGTCGATTTGCGCATCGATGCCTGGCCCGATTGCCGTTCGCCTTGCGCGCAGGATGCGCACCACCAGGTTGATCTGCTCGATGCGCTCCATCGCCTGCATGGTCGGCTCATCGATACGCAGGGGAATGTCTTGCAGCGCCGATACCGGCTGCGCATGGCCATGCTGGATCAACTGCCCATCGCGGTCGAGCTGGCACCATTTTTCAACAGGACCGAGCAGATCGGAAAAACTGCTGCGCCCAGGCACGCCTGCTGCGGTAGAAGGCGGCAACACTCTTGCCAGATGCGGCATGACGCGCGGGTCAAAATAGCGCAGATAGACGGCGTCGCCGGACGGATAGCGCACATTCAGGCGCGCCAGCATGGCGCTGCGCAAGCGCTCCAGGGTCGCCTGGCCAAACAGCCAGGCACAGATCCGGGGTACCGCGCCCGCTTCGGCTTGCTGCTCCAGCGCCAGCTTCAGGCTCTGTTCGACCAGCGCGTAGTGCTCTGGCCGGCGGTTTGACAGTTCGAGCAGCATCGGCGCGCGTTGCAAGTCATCCTCGAAGATCGGGTCATCGAGCAGCACGCTGGCCGCAGGCGGCGACAGGGCTTCGATCGCCTCGCGCAAGGGATTGTCGATGAACTGGTCGATCAGGACGATGGTCCTGTCATAGTCGCGGGCCACGTTGTACAGCACTTCATCGGCGCGCACCGCCGATACCGTTGGCGATGGTGAATTATCGTTTGACACTGGCCGCTCCCGCCATCGTGGCATCGAGAAGTTTCAGCGCGCAGCTTTTCAATTGTCCCATCGGCAAGGCCAGGGGTACAGGACTGGCACTGGCCGGCCCCGTGAACTCCTTCATGCCGGCCTTGAATTCCATCTTGCCGGGTCCATGGATTTCGATATTGCCACCCTCGAGCTTGATATAGGCGCCCTGCACTGTCATCAGCACATGCTGCTTGCCGCTGATATTGACGCTTTTGCTGACACTGGCCACGGTCACGGCCTTGTCTGCGGTTAATTTTGTTTCATCGGACTGGCTCTGGCTGCTGACCTTGCCGCTGGCGGCGTGCAGGCGGATGCCGGTTTCCTGGTTGGGTTTATCGGCTTTGCTGGCCTTGCCATAGGTGAACAGGCTGATGCCGGAACTGATCGCATGAAAATGGTTGCCTTGCGCGCCGAAATTGATGTCCTGCCCTGCCGCGATGCTGCTCGTATTGCCGGCGGCGAAAAGCGCATTGAGCGGCGTGGTGGCGGCGATGCCGGCCGGACTGGACAATTGCAACTGGGGCGCCCCGTAGGCCGTTGCCTGGCCGTCGCCCGTGCCCGTCGTGCCCTTGAGCATGTCGATGCTGTTCGCCAATTGTTTCAATGCGGGCAGCGTATCAGGCGCCGTTTCGGCCTGGCCTTGCCCACCGCCCAACACAGCCTTGTGCTTTTGCGCCGTCTCGGCAAGCGAAGTCAGCAAGGCCAGGCTCTGTTCGATCTGGGCAGTGGCTTCCTTCGTATCCATCTGCGTGCCGCTGGCGTTGGTACGCCCGTCGGTCGACAGCAGCAGCCCCTGCCCCGCACGCAGCGCGGCGCTGTGCTCGGTTTTCAGTTCGGCGCCGAAGCCGGCGGCGGCCAGCCGCTGGTTGTCCGTCTGATGGCGCAAGTGCCCGAGATTCAGCTCGGCAGTACCCTGGTGCGCGCCGGCATGGCGCTGCAGGGCCACGCGCGGCTGACCCGGACTGTCGTCGAACACGAGCTGGCTGTACGCCGCGCCGCCCTGCTGGCTGGCCTGCATGGCTTGGCTCTTGATGCCGGACAACGCGGCCGGATGAGCATGCGCGCCCGCCTCACCGGGAAACCAGGCCGGTGCATTGCCGGTGGCGGGCCCGGCGCCATGGGACACGCGATTATTCTGGGCATCGGCCGTGCCCTGGCCGTTGTAGACGGCACCGATCACGAGTGGCCGGTCGATATTGCCTTCCAGGAAATCAATCAATACTTCCTGGCCGATGCGCGGCAAGGCGTGGCCGCCCCAGTTGGCGCCCGCCACCGGCGCCATGGTGGAGGCCACGCGCACCCAGGTGCCGGCACTGTCATCGCCAGGCGCACCAGTATGCTTGCCGCCTTGCGGATGGTCGAGGCGGCTGTGGCTCGTGACGCCGCGCTGCCAGTGAAATTGCACCTTGATGCGGTGGTCGCGGTCGGTGTGAATCGCGGCGCCAGCCGGGCCCACCACGACGGCCGTCTGCTGGCCATGCACGGTCGGGCGCGGATGCAGCAGCCGGCCATGCTGATCCTTGCCGCTGGCGCGATAAGGAATGTTGCTGCGGATGGCATCGATGCGGTTGCGGTACAGGGGCCGCTCGGCAATGGCGCCCAGCAGCGCGGGCATGCGGTGCAGGCTGCCCGCTTGCTCCTTGCGGATGGCGGCATCGAGCAGGCCCGTCTTGAGCGTTTGCACAACGGACGATTGCAGATCCGCGCTCAGGTTGTTGTGCATCAGGTGCACCGTGCGCACGACCAGGAAGTTGCGTGCGTCGTCGCTACCCTGGTCGAACACCGGCTGTCCCTGCAAGCTGAACGTGGTGCCCGGCGACAAGGTACGCACGGTACCGGCCGCCACATGGACTTCCTTGCCCGCTTCAAGCGCCTGCAACTGGTTGCGCGCGATACGCTGGCCCTGCTCACGCGAGGCGTAGGCATAGGCCCCGGGCGCGTCGCGGCTGAGCAGCTCCACCTGCTGCGCCTCACCCGTCGCGCTGGCGACACGCTGGTCGAGCGAGCGGTAATCCCAGCTGCCGATGGCGATGGCATTGGTCTGCTGGCGCAATTCGGTGCGCCAGCGGTCGATGCTGTCGACCTTCATCACGGCACCCGGCTGAGTGAAATCGATGCTGCTCTGGGCATTCGGCTTGAACGCGCCGTTATGGTCCGCGATCACCAGGCAGTGGCTGCCCAGGCTGGGGCTGCCCGGATCGCCGCTATGCTCATAGTAATAAAACAGGCCTTCCTCGTGCATCAGGCGCTGCGCGTAGGCCCAGTCGCTTTCCTGGTATTGGGTGCTCAGGCTGCGTTTCGGGTATGCCGCTCGGTCGAGAATATCGAAACGCCAGGCCGGCGCCAGCTTGCCTTGCGCCTGATAAGCGGCAAACAGCGCGTCGAGGATGTCGAATACCGTCATGTCCTGGAACACGCGGCTGTCGCGGCCGTGGGCAAGAAACGTGCTCCACGGCTCCAGTGTCAACTGATAGCGCGCCATGCCGCCGTTCGCGCCAACCAGCTCGACGGCGGTGATGTGGCCGTGGAACGGGCGCAGCGCGTCGGCGCTGGTCGCGGTCAGCAATTGCAGCAGGGCCGGCTGGCCGATCAAGGTACGCAAGGAAATGGCGGCGTCCGTCGACAGGGCCGCGATCTGGAACACGAAGCCCGTGCTCAAGCCCTCCTCGCCGCGCACGCATTCGGCCAGCAGGCGGTCAGCGCCGAGGGGCGTGGTCAGCTGTAACAATCTGCTGGCTTGCGTGAAACTGGCGGGCAAGGACATGGACATCCGGAACTCCATCACGCGGCTTACCGCATAAAATTAGTAAATAAGCACTTTTATCAAAGCCATTACACCCTAGAAATTTCGTTATAGCAAGAGTGTTTCGATTGAAATCCGGACTGCGGCAATCATTGCGAGCCGTTAAGGCCGCGCAGTTCCGGCATGGCCGGTTCCGTGGGCCGCAAATGTGTACTCTTCAACAAGGTTTCCAGGCGCGTGTAGCTGGTCTTGAACGGCGGCGGATTCTGCTTCAGTTCCGGCGCCTGCTCCATGCTGCGGCTGTTAAGTTCGATCAGGATGTAGGGCAGCACTGCCGTACCCAGCCATCCCGCGTAACCGGTAAATACCGTATAGGTTTCAAACGGCATGCTGCCGGGCCGGCTCACTTTCAGCGCCACGCCGCCCTGCTGCGCCGTCAGTGCGCCGATGCGGGCGCTACGGGGCGCGATGCGTTCGACAATGAAAGGCTGGGCTTCCTGCTCGCCGCGGCTGCCGTACTTGCCGATGCCGCCGGTGGCGGCCGCCTGGACCAGCGGCACTTTCAAGGCGCGCGGATCGACATTGCCGGTGCTGATCGTATACAACACGCCGGGCGCGTCGGGCCAGCGCAAGGACTGCTTGATGGCGCTGACCGTCTTACCATCGTCAGCGATAAAGCCATGCGGAATGCACAGGCCCAAGTCTTTCGGCACTTCATTGGCGGCGCGCGGGCGGAAGCTTTTCAGGAAGCGGATGAACTGCTGGCCATGCGCTGCCTCGCTATCCTTGTCGCGTATTTCTTGCGTGGATTCAAACACGTAGACATAATCGCCGCGCTTCAGGTGGCTGCGATAGATGGAGTAGCGCATGGGGTTGACCGTTCCCGACCCTTCGCTGCTGCGGTAGCCTTCACTGCCGGGCAGGCCGGAATCAAATGCCTGGTAGTTGCTCTGCAGTTCCTTGATCTGCGCCTGCCTGCCGATGACCGACTTCTGCGCCAGATAACTCGCCTGGCGGGTCCTGGCGTTGGCAGGCTGGCCTTTCAATTGGGCCAGTTCCGCCTCATCGTCCTTGAGCAGCGCCTGCAGCCTGTCGATCCTCGCTTGCGGCATGGCTTCCCGCAAGGCGGCCAGGTCTTCCTTGCCTAGCGGCCCCAGCACGCCGATGCGGACATTTCCAACCTGTATCTCATCACCTTGGTGAAATACTTCCTCGCTGAAAGACCGGTAAAAGATACCCGTGTCGGAAGCGTCCTTGTAGCGGGTCGGCCATTGCACCGGCGCATGCACGTCGAACACCAGCCGCCCCAGGCATTCGCGCGCCGTGCCGGCCGGCGTCACGTAACCGGATGCGGTCGCTTGCATCAGTTCCTGCGCCGTCGGCTTGCGCGACGGCGCCGCCGGATCGGCCTGCTCAGCGCCCATGCCGTCGCCATGCGCGCCTGCAAACAGCAGGAGAGCGGCGAGATGGCGTACGGCACTACGCGGAAAACGAACTATCATCATGGGTAGCAATCAAAAAATACACTATTCTTCAGGCCGCGCTTTCGCTCTGGCCGGTTGGCGGGCGTTTGCCTGATTCAACGTGGGCGTAGGTTTCTTGCGGCAATGGATGGTCGACATCGTGCAGCCGTTTCTTCTCCTGATGGGCCAGCAGGGTCAGATTCATGCCAGATATATTGTTTTCGCCTGCCGTCCAGGTGACCGGCAAGGCCACGATAAAACCCTGCACGCCCACGGGAGCCGATTCGGGCGCGCGCGTTTGCGCCTCCCAGGAATGCGATTTGTCGCGCAAGATATCGGCATCGCGCCAGAAGCGCTCGTGGAACGGCATGTGGTGTTCCAGACTGCGCGTCCTGGCATTCCAGGTGGGCCAGATCGAGCTGGGCTTGCCGCTTGGCCGCGCCAGGAAAGCGAAGGCCTTGGCATACGCTTCCGCATTGGCAAGCGCCACTTTTTGAATCGCCTCCCAAGTGTCCGGGGCCGCCGGACGCAACAGGTGCTTGATCAGGTCCTTGGCCGGGGTGGCGCCATCGGTCAGGCCGAACAGTTTTTTCCACAGGCGCACCCGCAAGTCATGCACGTTGACGCTGACCTTGTCGCTATCGACACCATCGAGCTCGACATCGGTCTGGTTGTCATCCCTGACGACGACCGCCAGTTCCGAATCGCGCCCGCCCAGCTGGCTGCGGTCGTTGATATTGGCGCTGCCCAGGATCGCCACCCGGTCGTCGGCGATCAGCAATTTGGAGTGCACATAAATCTGCTCCGTCACGTGACGCTTGTCCAAGGTTTCCCATGAACGCAGGTTGAGCAAGGTCAGGTAGCTGGTCCACTTGTCGCCGGCCAGTTCGGCCAGCCGGTCCGGCGCGTAGCCGGCAACGGTTTTCCTGGCCTCTTCCGCTCCGAGTTTTTTGCTCTTGCGCAGATCCCGCACGAGGATGGCGCGCCTGATCCGGTTAACCAGACTATCCTTGCCAAACACCAGCGACTGCATCGTCAAATGCAGCTGCGTCATGATATTGAGGGTGTCGAGCGTGCCTTCCGGATGTACCGGCAGCACCATGTAGACATGGAAGGGCAAGCCATCGTTGATGGCGCGCTCGATGCGCTGCGACAATGCCAGGCCGATCGGGTTGAGGATGCCCGGCTCTTCCTTGCCCATCATGCGCGTCGAGGTGATATCGGCATAGTTGCTCATCACATTGAACAGATCGGCCATGAAATCGCTGCCACCACCGGTAATGTCGGCCCTGACATCGTCGATCTGCGACCAGATCAGCTTGTCGATCATCTCCGCCGGCGGCACGCCGTACACGCCGAGCTGCCGCGCGTACTTTTCATAGGCCGGCGACTTGCTGATATCGAGCAGCGCCGCCATGGGACCGGACAGCGGCCTGGTCTTGCTCGCATCGTCGCCATATTCCGATTGGAAAAACTGGCCCTCGATATAGATGAATTTCTGCGCCCCATTAATCGCCGTCAACATCGCCTTGAGGCAATTGTTCTGCGGCCACTCCGGACTGGCCGAACGTTTACTACCGCGCGCATGCGCGGCCCGCTCGTCATTGAGCAGCTTCATCGGCGCGCTGCGCAACACTTGCACCCAGGCGTCGCCCGGCTGCGCATGCGTATTCGGCGGCGGCGCGGCGGCGATGCGCTGCAAGATCAATCTGGGCGTGCCGGACATGCCCAGCGCCTGGAACATCTTGATCAGCGCAGGCGGCATGCTGGCCTGGTACGATTTTTCATAGCGCTGGGCAATGCCATTCCAGCGCTCGATGAAGTTGCGGCTCAAGTCGCTCACCGACGGCCCGACGATGGCCGCATGCACGTCGTGCCATGGCATGCGCGGCTGCGTGGCGGCGAAGGTCTTGGCCCCGGTCGGCATGATCTTGCGCAGTTTTTTCAGGTTTTCATAGCGCGTGGGACGCGCGTCGGCCAAGGTCGACAGATAAGTGAGGACGCCGATCACAAAGGTCTCGAGCAGCTTGACCGTGCCGCTGCGCAATTCAGGCGGCAGCTTGTTCAGCGAGCCGGCGTTCAGCCACGACATCAGCGCCGTGCCGCCGTCGATCACATGCGCGCTGCCCGTGGTGCGCACGCCATCGACCTTGTCGCGCAAACCTTTGTCGAGCTGGCCGTAAGCCCAGCGCGATATATCCTGCGCGACATCAATCGGTATGTCCTGCAGCTTGCCGATAAAGTCGGGCATCAGGTCGATCGCCTGCCATTTGGCGGACATATTCTTCGATATCCGCGCGATGCCATCCTTGGCATCCTGCACCACGTCAAGCACGACGGCGACCGGCGTGGCCATGGCCGAGGTGGCGAACGTGGCCGCGTCACCGACTTTTCCGCCGATGCAGCCGGCCAGCAGTTCGGCGCGCGTCAGGTAGGCCGTTTGCGCTTCGTTATTCATCTGGTCGATGGCCGGGATGCAAGTGTTGTACACCTCGTTGCCCTTGCGCGTGCCATGGCTGAGGGCAAACTTGCCATTGTCGCGGCGGCCATAGGCAAGGTCGATGCCGCCGACAAACGCGCGCTCATCGTCGATCACCACCAGTTTCTGGTGATGGGAAAAGCCGATGCCCAGCATGCCTTCCATGTCGCTCTGGGCGATCGCCGGCAAGGCGAACGCCTTGGCGGGGCCGTCGACGCCGGCATTGAGCTGGAAGATCGCCAGCACGGTTTCGAAGTCGCCCGTGTCGACGCCGACCTTGGGCGAAAGCCACGGCATCACGTACACTTTCGGCGCGGCGGGGCTGGCGATGGCCGTTTCCAGGCATTCGAACAAGGTCTTGGTCGCCGTCAGTTCGACATCGAAATTGACTTGCCAACCGGTGATGAAAATCGATTTTTTTGCCCCTTCGATGGCCTTGGCCACGGCCGTGAAATACTCTTCGCCGGTGACATAGAACTCGACGCGGTTACCCTTTTGCTGTTCGGAAAAGATGCTGCCCCACTTCTGCTTGGGGAAATTCGGCAGTTCCTCGCCATCGTGCACGAAACAGCCGGGCGCCGACGTGGCCGGCGCGCTCGGCGTACCGTCCTCGGCCGTCAGTTGGGAGATATTTTTATTTGTCATGACACATGTCGCAGTCTGTTGCCGACGTGGCGTAGTGGGAAAGAAAGCGTCGCCATCAGACTTTCACCTTCGGCAGGATGTTTTTCAGGGTCAGCGAAGCCAGCGCTTCTTTCGCATAGCGCGCCTGCGGTGCCGCCGCCGCCTCGAAGATGGTGCCGTAGCGTCCGGCGCTGAAGTCCGCCGCCTGCATCGCATGGAACAGCTTTTCCTTGTCGCTCCAGTCGGGCGATTCGGTTTCCACGTTCAGCCGCACGCTGTGGCCCGGATACACGATCCATGTATGGTCCGGATTGCTCGCATAGACGGCGGCAAGCTTTTCTTCCTCTGCATCGCTGAGCTTGATATTCCCCGATGCATCGGTCTTGCCCTGCGCCACCAGCTTGTCGTCGTCGATGAAATCCATGCCGTCGGGTTGCGCGCCATGGGCGATCTTCCACGGCGTGTGCGCCAGCGCATGGCCTTTCAGCCCCGGCGTATCGGCCAGACGCAGCAAGAATTTCAAGGGCCGCAGCGCCAGCTCGGAGCGCGGCAGGCGCGGCAGCGGATAGCCGAGTCCTGCCGGCCCCAGAAAACTCTTCTTGCCCGCAAACACGGTGATCTTGCCCGGACACTGGATGGTGATGTTGCCGCCCTCGATCGTGATGTTGGCGCCGCCCGCCGTCGACAGGCGGATGCTTT
>NZ_LRIB01000061.1:0-1030 GCF_001758715.1 Janthinobacterium sp. HH104
CTGCGTACCTTTTGTATAATGGGTCAGCGACTTACATTCAGTGGCAAGGTTAACCGAATAGGGAAGCCGTAGAGAAATCGAGTCCGAATAGGGCGATCAGTCGCTGGGTGTAGACCCGAAACCAAGTGATCTACTCATGGCCAGGATGAAGGTGCGGTAACACGCCCTGGAGGTCCGAACCCACTAATGTTGAAAAATTAGGGGATGAGCTGTGGGTAGGGGTGAAAGGCTAAACAAACTTGGAAATAGCTGGTTCTCTCCGAAAACTATTTAGGTAGTGCCTCAAGTATCACCATCGGGGGTAGAGCACTGTTATGGCTAGGGGGTCATTGCGACTTACCAAACCATTGCAAACTCCGAATACCGATGAGTGCGAGCTTGGGAGACAGACGTCGGGTGCTAACGTCCGGCGTCAAGAGGGAAACAACCCAGACCGCCAGCTAAGGTCCCAAAGATTGGCTAAGTGGAAAACGAAGTGGGAAGGCTAAAACAGTCAGGATGTTGGCTTAGAAGCAGCCATCATTTAAAGAAAGCGTAATAGCTCACTGATCGAGTCGTCCTGCGCGGAAGATGTAACGGGGCTAAGCCAGTCACCGAAGCTGCGGATATCCTTTATTGGATATGGTAGGAGAGCGTTCTGTAAGCCTGCGAAGGTGTCTTGTAAAGGATGCTGGAGGTATCAGAAGTGCGAATGCTGACATGAGTAGCGATAATGGGGGTGAAAAGCCTCCACGCCGTAAGCCCAAGGTTTCCTGTTCAACGTTCATCGGAGCAGGGTGAGTCGGCCCCTAAGGCGAGGCAGAGATGCGTAGCTGATGGGAAGCAGGTTAATATTCCTGCACCGTCGTATGATGCGATGGGGGGACGGATCGCGGAAGGTTGTCTGACTGTTGGAATAGTCAGTTTCTGTCTCATAGAAGGCGCTTAGGCAAATCCGGGCGCAGGATTCAAGGGGATGGGACGAGTGAGCTTGCTCACGAAGCAATCGGAAGTGGTTCCAAGAAAAGCCTCTAAGCTTCAGTCATACGAG
>NZ_LRIB01000062.1:0-3516 GCF_001758715.1 Janthinobacterium sp. HH104
AGCTGCAGCCGGCCCAACGCCGCGCCATCAATCACAAGGTGGCCATCGACCTGCGTCGCGGCCAGGCGCAGCGCATCAAGGCGCAGCAGGGGCCGGATGGCGCGGCCTATCCGGCGCGTAAGCGGCGTAAGGAATTCAAGGGGAAGAAAGGGCGCATCAAGCGGCAGAAGGCCGCGATGTTTGCCAAGATTCGCACCGTAAAACATCTGAAAGTGAAGGCGACCGGCGACCAGATCGAGGTCGGCTTCTTTGGCTGGGTCGCGCGAGTCGCACACGTGCATCAGTTTGGCCGGCAAGACCGCTTGTCGAAAAAGGGCCCACTGTACAAGTACCCGGAGCGGCCGCTAATGGGGGTAAGCGAACCGGATCGGACGTTGATACGCGAATCGCTGCTGCGTCACATGGAAAAAAACTAAGATGCTTCAATGCAAACTTCAACTGACAATAGTTATCAAATGAGTTAGAGTGAAGAAACACTGACCTCATTTTTGCTGCAGAAATGCATAACTCGGCTGACCTAATTCTCAAACGCGACACACAAACTCAACTAATTAAATAAAATTTATTGCAAAAACAAATAAAATTCACCAATAAAAATAATTTAAAAATCATCCTCAATAAATTAAAAATGAAAATTGAATATTTAGTAATTATAGAATCAGACAGTACATTCTGCCGAGACAGAGCATCATTCAATAATTTTTTGCAATCAAATTCAGATATAAAAATACATAACAACACATTTAAATATAAGAATCTCGAAATAGGCTACGAGCTAAAATTGGGTCAACAAGAGGATGGAAGAAATAGATTTTTCAATATAAAACTTGAATGCAACAATGAAAAAAACATTGACGAATTCCATGATTTATTAAAATCCATCCGCTCCCTACTTCATCGAATATCAGACAAAAAACCTCAAGTATTATGGGATGATATTAGCTTCCATTATGCACAGAAAGCTTACCCCATGATACATCAAATTGAAAATTTGATGCGGAAACTCATAACAAAATTCATGCTAACCAATGTCGGATTAGGGTGGACTAAAGACACAATCCCTGAAGATTTAAGAAGAAGCAATAAGTCAGAAGGAATCGAAAACAACAATAACTATCTTTATGAGACAGACTTCAAAGATCTTTCAACATTTTTATTTGACGAATATCGAACGATTGACATTAAGTCATTGAATGAGAAAATTCGCTCTGCTGATAGTGAGAAAATGCTTGCTTCCGAACTCAGAAATTTTTTACCCAAATCTAACTGGGAGCGATATTTCAGAGAGTACGTAAATTGCGAAGGAAATTATTTGCAAACTCGTTGGGAAAAGCTTTACAAATACCGCTGTAAAATTGCTCACAACAACTCTTTCACCAGAGAAGATTTCAAACAAACAACCATATTGATTGATGAAATTAGCCCGAAAATTACTGATGCAATTTCCAACTTGGATAAAGTTGAAGTACCCGAAGCAGATCGAGATGAATTGGCGGAGATTGCCGCAATAAGAACAAGTGCATTGTATGGGGATTACATTCAACGATGGAAAGAGGTAGAGAAGAATATTTTTGAACTTTACAAATCAGCGAATCCTGAAATTGATGAAGAAACTATCAGAAAAAGACGATATCAGCCACTAATCTTACTACGTGAACTTTTGGAGCATGGTTATATCGGAAAACGAACACACAAAGAAATTTGTGAGGCAAGTCAAGTGAGGAATATCATCGTTCACGAACCCGGACATCATTTCTCAGCCGAAGAAATGAGCCAGCGCGTAGTAAGGTTAGGTGAAATTACTGACCAGCTGTCCAATTCACATATCGAAGTGCTGCTAGGTTCCAATAAGGGAAACGATGCGCCAGAAACTGTACATCAGGCCCAGCTCGATGGGGTGTAGGCATTAAACAGAATATCAACCCGCCCCCGCGTGCATCCGCACGCGGACTTCGGCAACATGCATTGCATGAACGCCGACCTGTCCGACATCCTCCGCTTGCTGCAAAACCTGATCCGCCTGGGCACCATCGCCGAGGTCAAAGGGGCAAAGGCGCGCGTGCGGCTGGGGCCGACACTCACCACCGAATGGCTGAAATGGGCCACGCCGCGCGCCGGCAGCACGCGCACTTGGTCGGCGCCGACTGTCGGCGAACAAGTGATCGTCTTTTCCCCTGGCGGCGACCTGACGCGCGGCATCATCGTGCCGGCGCTGTACTCGCAGGCATTTGACGCACCCGAGTCCAGCGACAGCATCCACACCACGCACTACCCCGACGGCGCCGTGGTGCAGTACGACCATGCGGCCCACGCCCTGACGGCCCTACTGCCCGGCGGCACCGCCACCATCACCGCCGACAAGGTCACGTCGAACGCGCCCAGCACCATTTGCACGGGCGACCTGACCGTCATGAAAAACCTGATCGTCAAGCAATCGACCACCGTGGAAGGCGCCACCACTTTAAATGGCGGCGTGAACGCCAAGGCCGGCGCCGCTGGCGGCGTGGCCATGGCCGTGCACGGGACGATCAAGGCCAGCGAGGACGTGCTGGCCGGCGCCATCAGCCTGGCCAAGCACGCGCACGGCGGCGTCAAGGCCGGCGGCGACCAGTCGAGCGGGCCGCAATCATGATGGGCATGCACGCCGCCACCGGGCGCAGCCTGACGGGCCTGGGCCACATGCGCCAGTCCGTGACCGACATTCTCACGACGCCCATCGGCTCGCGCATCCGGCGCCGCCGCTATGGCTCCGAAGTGCCCGAACTGATCGACCAACCCCTGAACAGCGCCACGCAGTTGCGCATCTACGCCGCCACCGCCTTTGCCCTGCGCCGCTGGGAGCCGCGTTTGCAGCTGGCCAGCGTGCAGCTCACGCGCGACACGGACGGCGCCATCGCCCTGCTGCTGGACGGCACGGCGAATGGCCAAGGCATCACCCTGTCCGTGCCCGTCAAGCAAGGCGGCGTCGTATGAGCACGCCTATCGACCTGACCCAATTGCCGGCGCCCAGCGTGGTCGAGGTGCTGGACTTCGAAGCCATCCTCGCCACACGCAAAGCCCATCTGGTCAGCCTGCTGCCGGAAGCCGAACGCGCGGCCGTCACGGCCCTGCTCGAGCTGGAATCGGAGCCAGCCACCAAGCTGCTGGAAGAGAACAGCTATCAGGAAACCATCCTGCGCAACCGCGTCAACGAGGCGGGCAAGGCCGTCATGCTGGCGTTTGCGTTAGACGGCGACCTGGACCAGCTGGGCGCCAACGTCAACGTGGCGCGTCTGACCATCACGCCGGCCAATCCCAACGCCCTGCCGCCCGTGCTTGCGGTCATGGAAGACAACGATGCCTACCGACTGCGCATCCAGGAAGCGCCGGACGGCCTGTCCGTGGCCGGCCCGAAAGCGTCGTATGAATTCCATGCCCGCAGCAGCGACGGCCGCGTCAAGGACGCGAGCGCCACCAGCCCCGCGCCGGCCAGCGTCACCGTCACCGTGCTGGCCAACAACGACACAGGCATCGCCG
>NZ_LRIB01000063.1:0-18166 GCF_001758715.1 Janthinobacterium sp. HH104
CGCCCGCCTTGCCGAACTCCTTGCTGCGGATGCCCCATTGCGCGCTGGCATTGCGATGCGCCGCGCTGGCGCCAGCGGCGCCATGCCACAAGGGACTGTTGCCGCCCGCCAGATTGCCCTGGCCCGCTACCGCGTGATCGTGTGCGGGCTGGAACACGCCGGCGTCGCCTGGCTCGCCGCCAACACCACCCGGGGTCGGCTTGGTACCGCCCTCGCCCTGGCCGTTGTACAGCGCGCCGACGATGACGGGCCGGTCGATATCGTTTTCCAAAAATTGCACCAGCACTTCCTGGCCGATGCGCGGCAGGAACTGGCTACCCATGCCGCCGCCGGCCGCGCGCTGCGCCACGCGCACCCAGCAGGTCGCGCCCGTTTCCGGCTGCCAGTGAAAGCGGATGCGCACCCGGCCCAGCTTGTCGCAATAAATCTCATCGGCGCCGCTGGCCGCGTCCTGTCCATCGGCTCCCACGACGATGGCGCTCTGGCTGCCGCAGGCGGTCGGTTTCGGATGCTGGCGCAATCCGTTTTCACCGAGCACCGGGCGCCACGGCGTGGCGGCGGGAATCGCTTCCAGATGATTGGCA
Source organism: Janthinobacterium sp. HH104 (assembly GCF_001758715.1). NCBI lineage: Bacteria > Pseudomonadati > Pseudomonadota > Betaproteobacteria > Burkholderiales > Oxalobacteraceae > Janthinobacterium > Janthinobacterium sp. HH104. The sequence continues at coordinate 585 of NZ_LRIB01000063.1, forward strand.
TAGCCGCTGGCCACCGCCTGGGCGATCACCTGCTCGAAGTGTTCGATGTGGCGCAGTCCGAGGTTCAGCGTGCCCAGGCTTTCCTGCAGCAGTTCCGGAATCGGGCCGAACAGTTCAGCCAATCCTTGCCTGGCCGGTGCCGGCAAGTTGTTGACGCCCACGCTGCAGACGCGCAGCACCGTATAAGCCGGGGCCGGCGCATCGCCGCCCGCCCCCTGCAGCGGCCCCTGTGTCAGGCTGAACCGCGTACCGGCGCGCAAGGTGCGCACCGTCGAGCGCGCAACGCAGCGTTCGCTGCGCGCTTCGAGCGCCTGCATCCGCAACAGCGCGTAGCGGCTGGCCTGGGCAGCGTCGGCATAGTAATACTGGCCAGGCGTATCGTAGCTTTCCAGCAATGGCGCATGCTGGCCGCCCACCGCCGTCCGGGTCGGCACGCCGGCCGCGACCGCCTGCTTGGCCTTGTAGTCATAACTGAGCACGGTCGCCAGCGCCGTGTTCAGCGAACGCGCCGTGCTGAACGCCTGCAGCGTATCGCCCTGCTCGCCGGCGCGCGCGCCATGAAAGCGGATGCCGCCGCCGGCCGCGCTGGAAGCATCTTCCGGCACCGCGCTGTCGGCGCTGCTGTCGGCAAACAGCACCAGGCAATGGCCGCCTTCCTGCTCCTCGAAGCGCCATGCCAGTCCTTCTTCGGTCAGCAGGCGGCCAACGAAATCGAGGTCCGATTCGCGGTACTGGCAGCAATAGCTGCGCACCGCGGCGCCATCCATGAACGGACGCGTGTCGTCGCTCCAGCGCCACCGCGCCGCGGGAACGTAGGACTGGAATACGGACTCGATGATCTCGATCACGCTCTTGTCTTGCCAGACTCTGCTGTTACGCACCTGGCCCAACCGCCACAGCCACGGTGTCAGGCGCAGCCGGTAACGCGCCAGGCCGCCGAAGCTGCCCAGCATGGCCGCCTCGCTGACATGGCCGCTGAAGCTGGCGCGGCTGCCATCAAACAGGCTCACTTGCAGCGTGGCCAGCTTGCCCAGCATGGGCGCCAGCGCCAGCTGGGCGCTGGTCGACAGCACGATGACATCGCACGCGCCGGGGGTCTGCAATTGCTCGTCACCGGCGAACGCTTCCACCAGCAAGGGGCCCGCATCCTGTGCGCCGTCGCCTTCCAGCGTGATCTCGTACAAGCGCGTGATGCTGGAGAACGCGCCCAACGCGGCATCCACCTGCTCCAGCTGCGCTGCGCTCATCGCGCGCCTTTCGCCGCAGCCCTGGCCGCCTTGCATAACGGCTTGTCGGTGCGGCCGGCGCAGGTCCTCTGCCGGCAGCTATCGGCGGCCGCCGGTTTCAATTTGCTGCATTGCTGTAACTGGACTTGCAGGCTGGACGGCGCTTTTTTGGGCGGCGTGCCAGCCTGGGCATGCGATACGAGCGCGGCCAGAAGCGCCACGTCGTTTTCCTGTTCCGGCGTGACGGCGGGCTTGGCCGGATCAGCGGGCTTGAGCGGTTTTACTGGCGGTTTTTTCTGCGGCGCGCGCGCCGGCTTGGACGCGCTCTTCTGCGGGCTTTCCAGCGCCTTGCTCAGCACATCCCTGGGGCCGGGCACGGACGCCGGCGCTGGCACTGGCACTGGCAAGTCGGCGCCCAGCATTTCGCTCAAGCTCTGCCGTGGCAGCGCCTGCTGTTCCTCCTCGCGGATGCTGGCTGCGGCGGTGACGGGCGCGGCGGCCACGGCCGGTGTTTCCGGCGCTGGTGCCGTACTGCTCAACGCGGGTTCGGCCACCGCCGCCGCCTCGTGTTGCCCCAGCCAGGCGCCGGTGGCCAGCAGCAACAAAGCGCCGGCCAGCATGCCGCCCCAGATGGGCCACCGGCTGGCGCGCCTGCCTTCATGCGGCACGGGCGCAGGCCGCCTGCCACCTTCGAGATGGTTGAGGATACGGCTGCGGTCGGCCTCGGCCTGTTGCGCGGGCGTCAATAAGCTGGGCCGTGTCGATGGCCGTGGGCTGTCGTCATTGCTTTGCAAAATCTTAACTCCTGTCAATATTTGCAATACCTTACGACAATAAAAAAAAGCGTGACGCATGTTAGGAAATCAACAGTGCGCACCCGGCGCACAATTGAAACTAAGCGTCCGTAATTAGCAAGTTAGTAAGATATACTCACAGGCAATATTAGCGCAAACGCTGGCGCAGCCGCACTCCACTGCCCATGCATGGCGCCTTTTTCAAGCGGGGTGGACGTGTTTCTACTGGCGGTGGCACTCTATTTTTTACTGGCATGCCTGATCAGCTGGCTCGTGCTGTTTCCATCGGGCCGCGAACTGCTGCTGCGGGCGCTGGCGACGGCCGAACAAGGCATCGGGGCACGGCTCGATCGGCTTGCCCGGCGCAGGAACGCCGGCCTGGACACGCTGCGCCGTGGTGGCGCCAGCACCTTGCTCGGCAGCGCGGCGTTCGTGCGCCGCCATTACCTGCTGTTCCTGGGCGGTGCGGCGGTGATGTGTCTGCCACCGGCAATCGCCTTGCTGGCAGGCAGCAAGAGTGTATTGGGCGGCTACGAAGTGTCGACGCGCGAAATGAATACGCAAGTATCGGCCCTGCTGCAAGGCGAACAGCTGGTGCCGCCGGTGGATCTGCCGCCGCTGGTGTTCGCCACCGAGGAAGTACAGCAAGTGCGGCCGATGCTGGTATCGGCCAGCCGCAACTGGACGCTGCTCAATACCGAGTACGCACAAAGGCTGCTGCTGGTGTTCAAGATCATGAAGGAAAAACATGGCTACGACATGGCCATCCTGGAAGGTTACCGCAGTCCGGAACGGCAAAACATGCTGGCCGGCATGGGCAGCAATGTCACCAATGCGGCCGCGTTCCAGAGCTGGCATCAGTATGGCCTGGCGGCCGATTGCGCCTTTTTGCGCGACGGCAAGCTGGTGATCTCGGAAAAAGATCCCTGGGCCATGCGCGGCTATCAGCTGTATGGCGAAGTGGCCGAATCGGTTGGCATGACCTGGGGCGGCCGCTGGAAAATGATGGATTTCGGCCACACGGAACTGCGCGTGCCTGGTGTGATGAAAAAACAACGATGACTTAAGGAGCACATATGGCTGGTCCTGTAATCAGATTGGGTGACAAGACATCGCATGGCGGCAGCGTGCTGGAGGCCTCGGCGGTGACGGACAGCGGCGGCATCGGCATCGCGCGCGTGGGCGACAAGGTTTCGTGCCCGCGGCCTGGCCATGGCACCTGCCCCATCGTCAGCGGCGACGCCAGCTGGATCGTCGATGGCAAGCCGGTGGCCCGCCAGGGCGACAAGACCAGCTGTGGCGCGGTGCTGATCGCCAGCCAGCAAGCCACCACGGATCAGCTATGACGTCGGGCCGCCACTGCAAGGGAGCGCGCTGATGCGCGCGTGGCTGCGGCGCAGCCTGCTGATATTGGCCGTGTTCGCCTTGTGCTGGGGCGGCGCGATCTGGTACTGGCGCACCAGCACGCGCATGCCGTCGACGGGCGACCTGGCCGGCAGCATGCTGGCGTTGCCGCTGGCGCTGCTCATCAGCTGGTGGCTGGGCAAGAAACTGCTGGCCAGGCTGACGGCGCCGGCGGCATCTCCCGCGCTGGCTGACGCCGCCGGGGCGGACGCCGGGGCGCCCGGCAATGCACCTGCGCCGCGCGCGCCGCTGCACCTGGCCGCCGCCGCGCTGCGCATGCCGGGCGGCGCCTCGGCGCCGGAACTGGCGGCCGCGCTGCAAGACAAGCAGCAGCGCCCCGAACTCGACCCGGAACTGACCGACGCGCAAGGCTACCCGGTGATGAGCGCCCGCGTGGCCGATGTCGATGAACATGAGCAGAAGGCACTGCTTGACGACTGGCTGCGGACCCGTCCGGCCGATACGGCGCAGGGCGCAACAGCGCATTTCGATGCCGAACACTTGCGCGCACTGGCGCTGGGCGCGGACGTATTGACCGAACTGATGCAGGAAGCGGCGATGCACACGGAACTCGACGACTACAAGGCGGCGCAACCGCGATCGCGCGCCGCGCTGGCGCTGCCGACCCTGCAGCTGCATCTGCTGTTACCACCCGATTGGGACCAGCCGCAGCGCGACACGGGCGCCGCCTGGCTGCAGGCACAGGCGGAACAGCAAGGCTGGCCTGCCGACAAGCTCGGCGTGCACCTGGCCGGCGACAGCGGGCCGCTGGCGCTGATCGAACAGCTGGCCGCGCAGGCTGCCTTGCAAGAGTTGCCTTGCCTGGCCATCGTGCTGGCCTGCGGTTCGCATATCGGCGAGCTGACCGTGCATGACTGGACCTCGCGCGGCCTGCTGTTCAATGCGGGCCAGCCGGGCGGGCAAATTCCCGGTGAAGGCGCGGCCGGCCTCTTGCTGGCCGACGCGGCCCAGGCGGCGGCGCTGCAGGTGGACACGCCGGTACTGCTGCACCATGCCAGCATGGCCGTGCGTGGCCAGTCGGCGGACAGCCGCGGCCACGGCGATGCCACCTTGCTGACCGAGCTGGGCGGCAAGGCGATGTCGGCGGCGTCTGTCGCCCCGGCCGCGATTACGCGGCTATACGCCGATGCCGACCAGCGCTCGAGCCGCATGATCGAACTGATGAACAATGCCGGCACGCTGCTGCCCGATATCGATCTCAGCAACGACGTACTGAGCGTGGCGGCGGCCTGCGGCCAGAGCGGCCAGGTGGCCACCTTGGCGGCGCTCGTGCTGGCGCGGCACGAGGCGGCCGAGAATGCCAGCCAGGTGCTATGCCTGAGCAACCTCGACGCTTTCCGCCGGGCCGCAGTGGTGGTGGGGCCGGCGGCCCTTGCCCCTGAATCCATCGCAGCGACATGACCCCTCCCTCCACCATGCCTATCAACCTCTCGCCCCTCATACTATGATGCAACGATTCTGGCATTCCATTACTACCCGTTTCAGCCTGTTCGCCATCGGCTTCGTGGCGCTGGCCGCGCTGCTGGCCAGTTGCGCCATCATCTTCGAATGGCCGCTGGTATGGATCGTGCCGCCGCTGGCGCTGGTCCTGCTGGTCGCCAGCGCAGTATGGTGGCTGCAGCGCAGGCGCCGCCAGCGCGATGCCGCACGGTTCGGCGGCATGCTGGAACAGCAGACGGCTGGCGCGGCGCCCAAGGCGGGTCCTACCCAGCGCGAGGAAACCGAAACCATCCGCAAGCGCATGCTCGAAGCGATCGGCACCATCAAGACGTCCAAGCTGGGCCAGCTGTCAGGTGACGCGGCCCTGTATGAGCTGCCCTGGTATATGGTCATCGGCAATCCGGCGGCCGGCAAGAGCACGGCGATCGCCAATTCCGGCCTGCAGTTTCCTTTTGCCGACAGCAAGATCGTGCAAGGCATCGGCGGCACCCGCAATTGCGACTGGTTCTTCACCACCGACGGCATCCTGCTCGACACGGCGGGCCGCTATTCCGTCAACGACGAAGACCGCGCCGAATGGTTCGGCTTCCTGGCGCTGCTGAAAAAACACCGCAAGCGCGCGCCGATCAACGGCATCATCATCGCCGTCAGCATTGCCGAACTGACTGGCAGCCGGCCCGAATTCGCCATCAATCTGGCCAAGAACCTGCGCCAGCGGGTGCAGGAACTGACGGAAAAGCTGGAAGTGCACGCGCCCGTCTACGTGGTGTTCACCAAGGCCGACCTGATTACCGGTTTCAACGAATTCTTCCAGGACACGGAACGGGGCGAACGCGACCGGGTATGGGGCGCCACCCTGCCCTACAGCCAGACCAGTTCCAAACAGGACGTACTGGAGCAGTTCGACCAGCGTTTCGACGAACTGTATGACGGCCTGAAAGAGCTGAGCCTGGCCAGCATGGCGCTGCAGCAGCAGGAACGCATGCCGCCGGGCGTGTTCACCTTCCCGCTCGAGTTCAGCGCGATCAAGGGTTCGCTGCGCGCCTTCATCGCCACCCTGTTCGAGGAAAACCCGTTCCAGTTCAAGCCCGTCATGCGCGGCTTCTATTTCACCAGCGCGTTGCAGGAAGGCATGTCGGTATCGGCCTCGTCGGAACGCGTGGCGCAGCGCTTCGATTTGAAATTGCAGCCGCAGCAACAGAACGCGGTACAGGACCAGCACGGCTATTTCCTGCTCAATCTGTTCCGCAAGGTGATCTTCGCCGACAGGGAGCTGGTCGCCCAGTACGCCAGTCCAGCCAAGACCCGCCTGCGCTACGCCACTTTCTTTGCCGCCACCGCGCTGGTGGGCCTGGCGCTGGCCGGCTGGAGCTGGTCCTACATGGCCAACCGCCAGCTGGTGGCCAACGTGCAGGCCGACCTGGACCAGGCGATCAAGGTGCAGGACAAGCGGCTTGACCTGCAATCGCGTTTCGAAGCGCTGGAAATCATGCAGGACCGGATCGAGCAGCTCGATGCCTACCGCAACAGCCGGCCCATCTCGCTGGGCCTGGGCCTGTATCAGGGGGAACTGCTGGAACGCAAACTGCGCGAAGAATATTTCTCGGGTGTGCGTGAAGTGATGCTGACCCCGGTCGCGCAATCGCTGGAAGCCTTCCTGGCCGAGGTCAATGCCGGCGCCAGCCGCTTGCAGCCGATGGCCAGCACGCCGCAGTCGGGCGCGGTGTCAGCCGGCGCGGCCGCTACCCTGCCCGCGCCAGCCGGCACCCTGGCCGCACCGGTGGCCGCCACGCCGACGCCAGCCCTGGCCAGCGCCCCTGCCGCCGCACCGCCAGCCACGGCGGCCGCCGTCAACCTCGGCGCACAGCAGTTCAAGGACGCCTCGCCGGCCAATGTGGAAGACGCCTATAACGCCCTGAAAACCTATCTGATGCTGAGCGACAAGTCGCGCGCCGAAGCGAGCCACCTGAATGACCAGCTGACCCGTTTCTGGCGGGTCTGGCTCGACAGCAACCGCGGCAGCATGCCGCGCGAACAGATGATACGCAGCGCCGAACGCATGATTTCGTTCTACCTCACCCAGATCAACGACCCATCCTGGCCGCAGGTCGACAGCAAGCTGGCGCTGGTCGACCAGTCGCGCGACAGCCTGCGCCGCGTGGTGCGGGGCATGCCGGCCCGCGAGCGCGTGTACGCTGACGTCAAGGCGCGCGCCGCCACGCGCTTCGCCTCGATGACGGTGGCGCGCATTGTCGGCGAGCAGGACAAGGAACTGGTGCTGGGCAGCTACGCCATTCCCGGCACGTTTACGCGCGACGCCTGGGAACAATTCATCCAGCAAGCCTTCCAGGAGGCGGCCAACCGCGAACTGCAAAGCGCCGACTGGGTGCTGAAAACGGCGTCGAAGGACGATCTGACCCTCGAAGGCAGCCCGGAGCAGATCCAGAAAGCGCTGGTCGAACTGTATAAAACGGACTACGCCAAGGAATGGCAGAAATTCATCCAGGGCGTCAGCATCCGCGAGTTGAACGGCTTCGACAACGCGGCGGCGGCCATGAACCGGCTCGGCGACCCGCAAACCTCGCCGATCAACAAGCTGATCGAAACGGTGTACAAGGAAACCTCGTGGGACAACCCCTCGCTGCTGGGCCAGGGCTTGCAGCGGGCCCAGCGCGGCATGATGGGCTGGTTCAAGGAAACCATCCTGCGCCAGAAACCGTCCGGCATCAACGTCAATATCGGCAGCGGCGCGCCCGCCGCCGGCGCCTTGCCGATGGGGCCGGTGGGCCGCGAGTTTTCCGGTGTGGCCCGCCTGGTGGTGACCAAGGACAAGGACGCTTCGCTGATGCGCGGCTACATGGATGCGCTGTCGAAGCTGCGCGCCCGCTTCAACCAGATCAAGAACCAGGGCGATACGGGCCCCGGCGCCAAGCAGTTCATGCAGCAGACGCTGGACGGCACCGGTTCGGAACTGGCCGATGCGCTCAAATACGTGGATGAACAGATGCTGACCGGCATGACCGATGCGCAAAAGCAGGCCATCCGGCCGCTGCTGGTACGCCCGCTGATGCAAACGTTCGCCGTCATCATCAAGCCGACCGAGACGGAAATCAACAAGGTCTGGCTGGCGCAGGTACTCGAACCGTTCCAGAAAACCCTGGCGCCCAAGTATCCGTTTGCGCCCGCCTCGGGTAGCGAGGCCAGCAATGCCGATATCGGCCAGGTGTTCGGGCCAGAAGGCAGCATCGCCAAGTTCTTCAATACCACCATCGGCCCGCTGGTGGTGCGCCGTGGCGATTCGCTCAGCGCCAAGACCTGGGCCAACATGGGCATCGGCCTGGCGCCGTCCGTGGTGGCCAGCTTCCCCGGCTGGATCGCCCCGCTCAGCGCCAACGGCGTGGCCACGGCGGCCGGCGCCGGCGAAGCGCAGACCCGTTTCGACCTGCAGGCGCTGGCCGCCACCGGCGCCACCGAGTACACGATCGAGATCGACGGCCAGGCGCTGCGCTGGCGCGGCCAGCCGCAGCCGTGGATCCATATGGTCTGGCCGAATCCGCAAGGTACGCCCGGCGCGCGCATCAGCGCCATCACGCCGGAAGGCCGCACGGTCGTGTTGCTCAACGAGCCTGGCCATTTCGGCCTGAAGAAAATGATCGATTCTGCCAAGCGCAAGCGCAAGGATGGCGGCGTATTCGAACTGAGCTGGGAAAACAGCGGCGTGAGCGTGGCGGCCAACCTGAAGATCGTCGCCACTCCGGCGCCGGTTGCGGCACCGGCCACCGCCTCGGGCGCTGCGGGCTTCCGCGGCCTGAAGCTGCCGGAAATCGTGGCCCAGAGCGTTCCGGCCGTCAACACTCCCGCGCCGGCAGGCGCCACCGCGGCCAATGCCGCCGTCGCGCCATGAACCGCACCACCGCCACCCCGATCGGCTATTTCGGCAAGCTGCCCAGCCGCGGCGACTTCGTCAAAGCCAGCGACAACCCGGCCCTGCTGAAGATCCTCGACGACTGGCTGGCGCAGGCGATGGACCTGCTCAGCGCCGACGCGCGCTGGAAGCTGACCTACGATGCGCTGCCGCCCATGCATTTCGCCTTTATCGGCCCGCGCCGTGGACGCGCCATCGCCGGCCATATCGCCGCCAGCAGCGATGCCTCGTCGCGCCGTTTTCCCTTCCTGATGATGAGCACCATGGAAGTGGACCAGCCGGCCGCGTTTGTCGCCAACAGTCCGCTGGTGCTGTCGCGCCTGTGGAACCGTTTTGAGGCGCTCAGCAACGACATGCGCGGCCCCGATGCGGGCAACGCGCTGCACGCGGCCAGCCATGCCAGCATCGACCTCGACCTGCGCGCCGCCGCCTATGAAGCCACCTTCAACGACTTCCTCGACATGCAGACCGTGGGCGAACTCGACGCGCTGCTGGCGCCCACCGGTTTCACGGGCACGGTGCGGCAGGTGCTGCTGGCGCTGGGCCTGCTGCTGCAGCCGGTGATGGCCAGCAGTTCCAGCCGGCTGGAGAAAAGCCTCGAATTACCGCTGCCGGCCGACCCGCTGTACCGCAACATGGTGGCGGCGTTCTGGATGCACCTGATCACGCCGTTCCTGGCGCGCGCCGACTTCGAGCTGGCGCTGTTCATCACCCGGCTGCGCGGCCGCCAGACGCTGGTGCTGGGATTTTCCGGCGCGTCGGCGCAGACCCTGCATGTGCTGATGAACCCGCAAGCGGCGCTCGATCAGCATATCGCGTTCGACGACCTGGACTGGGTCGAGGAACAGGTCGGCAGCGACTATGCGATCAAGAAAGTGTCGACCTATCTGGCGCAAGCCAATCTCTCGCTCAAATCGGCGCACGATTCCTTGCGCGCCGCCTTTATCGGAACCTGACCATGCGCCTATCCCGTATCGTTCTCTTCCTCGGCATGGCGCTGGCCGCCATGTCCGCTTCGGCGCAAGCGCCCACAGCGATACCCACGGCCGCCACGCCGCAGCCAGGCCAGGTGCTGGCCGCCGGTACCGTGCCAGACGAAGCGAGCAAGGCGGCCGTGCTGGTGCGCCTGCGTGAGCTGTACGGCGCCGACAAGGTGGTCGACCAGATCGCCGTCGGCCAGGTGGTGCTGCCCGCCGACTGGAACGCGTATGTGCAAAAGCTGCTGTCGCCCAACCTCAAGCAAATCAGCCGCGGCCAGTTGAAAATCGACGGCAGCGTCGTCAGCGTGCGCGGCGAAGTGGCGAACGAGGCGCAGCGGCAGAAAATCGCCAGCGATATCGCCACCAGCCTCAACCCCACCTACACCGTCAACAATGGCCTGCGCGTGTCGGCCAGCGAGCAAGGCGTGCTCGACACAACCCTGGCCAACCGCACGATCGAGTTTGAAAGCGGCAAGGCCACCTTGACGCCGTCGGGCCGCGCCATCCTCGATGAAATGGCGGCAGCCATGCAAAAGCTGGCCGGCCGCAAGGTCGAGATCATCGGCCATACCGACAACCAGGGCTTGCGCGCCAGTAACCAGAGCCTGAGCCAGGCGCGGGCCGAGGCCGTCAAATTCCACTTGGCATCGAAAGGCATCCACAGCGACCTGCTGACGGCATCGGGCCAGGGCTCTGACCGGCCGATCGCCAGCAACGACACGGCGGACGGGCGCGCCCGCAACCGGCGCATTGAATTTCGCATGGCGCAATAACCATCCATCAGAGGACCACATGTTTTCAGCCGAACAGTTATTACTTCCGATCAGCAATGAACAACCGGCAGGCGTGGACCTGGCGTTTTCGCCCGAACTCGACGCGATCACGTTGGCGCGCAAGTTCGACGACCCCACGCTCGACCAGGGCGAATGGGTTGCCGACCTGAAGGAGGCCGACTGGGACTTCGTCGTGCGCAGTTGCGCCGGCCTGCTTGCCGGCAGCAGCAAGGATCTGCGCCTGGCCGTCTGGCTGACCGAAGCGGGCACCAAGCGCCACCACCTGCGCGGCATGGCCGAAGGCTTGCTGGTGCTGGCGGGGCTGTGCGAAAAATTCTGGGACCGGGGCCTGTTCCCCGAAGCCGAGGACGGCGACCAGGAGCAGCGCATCGGCAACCTCAGCTGGATACTCTCGCGCATCCCGGCGCTGCTGCGCGAAGTGCCCATCACGGGCGGCCCGGGCGGCGCTTTTTCCACCATCGATTTCGAGACCGCGCGGCGCCAGGCCGCCCCGGGGGATTCCGCCAGGCAGCATGAGGGCGTCAAGCTGTCCGATATGGAAGCGGCGCGGCGCAACAACTCGGCCGCCTTTTGCGCCAGTTTCGCCGTCGACGCGCAAGATTGCCTGGAAGCGCTGCGCAAGCTTGAAAGAGTCGTCGACGCCCGGCTGGGCAACGACAGCCCGGCCTTTTCCACGGCACGCGAAGCCGTCGAAGCGATGCTGCGCGTAATGCCCTCCAGTGCCGGCGTGGCGCCCGCCGCGCCCGCCGCTGCGGCGGATGGCGGTGTGGCCATTGCTGAAAGCGCGATGGCGCCGGCCGTGCCGGCGATCCCGGCCGGACCGCCAGGCACCATCACCACGCGTGCACAGGCGATCGAGCAACTACGCGCCGTGGCGCAATTCTTCCGCCGCAGCGAACCGCACAGCCCCGTCTCCTATTTTGCCGACAAGGCCGCCAATGCGGCCGACCAGGATTTGCACAGCTGGCTGCGTTCGGTGGTCAAGGATGCCGGTTCGCTGGCGCATATTGAAGAGCTGCTGGGTGTGCAACCGCCCGGCAATGGCTAAGATCCATGCCTCTGGCGGTGCCTCTGCCGCCGCCAGAGGCAGCTGTACCTGAATCCGTCTTATTTCGTTTTTTCCCGGTCTTGCTCGATCCAGCGCTTTTTCAGCTGCTCCAGCAACTCGGCCTCTGCATTCGCGTACTTCAAAATGACTTTTTTTTCTGCCTCATAATAAAGCCGGGCTTCCTGGCTGGCTTGCTGCATGGCATTTTTCGCGGTTTTGACTGCGTGGTTCAATTTCTTTTCCGCCTCCACCCCGGCATCGTGCACCTCGTGACCGGCGCGGGTGGCGCCATCGACGATCATCCGGCTCGTTTCCCTGTACGTTTCCACCGCCTGCCGTTCCAGCCGCTTTTCGGCCTCGGACACCGCCCGCGCGGTGGCAGCGATCTTTCTGCGCGCCACCCGGTAGGTGCTGACGGTGTAGCCATACAGCTTCTGGAAGTAGGTCACGGCCGCATCGCCCGCTGCCTTGACGGCCTTCAGCGATTCATTGGCGATATTCGACATGTTCGAATAATCATCGCTTTGCACGAAAACGTGGCGGAAGCGGCCATAGCCGCCGGTCAGCCATACCGGCTCGTGCTTGCCCAAGATGCGAAAGCCGGCGCGCGAATCGTGCACATAATCCTCAAACAGCGTGACGCAGCCAGCCGGCGGCTGCGCGCCTTCCGTCATGATTTTCAAAAACCGCTCTTCCCAGTCGCTTAACGGGTCTTTTCCTTCTTCGACAAACAGCATGCCAGCTGGGCTGACGCGATGCAAGACCGTCTTGGCGCGTTCATTGAGCCATCCCGACAAGGTCGCGTTGGCATTCTTTCGTTCGCGCCAGGAGCGCAGATATACCCCCAGATCGCTATCGGCCTCCAGCAAGTCTTTCTGGCCCGGCTTATCCGACTCCTTGAAAAAACGCTTGGTCTTCAATTGCGCTTTTCCCTGCGCGTGCAACATGCCGCGCCAGCGCAGATATTGTTTTGTATGCGCCTCGGTAAAGGTCTTCACGTCAGCGCCCTTGATGCCGTTATGCGTCAGCCAGTTGTTGTAGGAGGCGATCAGTCTTGGGTCGGTGGAAAAAGACTTTCGAACAGCAACACGCTGTTTTTCGTTCATTTCTTTGATCGTCAATAACGGCACTCCCGCTTTGAGGGCGGCGAAATGCATGTCGATCAACGGTATCTGCGACAAGTGAGGTGAGGGCCCCCAGGCCGGCATGGATCGGCCCTGCTCTCCCGGGTAATAACCGCCGCCCACATCGGAATGCATGCCGGGATATCCTACATTACCCCGTCCAGTTGCCGATTCCAACGGAAAACTCGCGCGTTGTTCATGCAGAGCAATAAAGTGGGCACATTCTTCGACTACTGGATGGATGCTCTGCGTTCCATCTCCCCAAGCCATATGACCAAAGGTGACTGGTGTCACATCACCCACACCTACTGCCGCAACGGTATCAAAAATTCCCAGGAAACCTATCCGAATGGGTACGCCGGCAAGCTCAAATGCGCCATTTTCCCGTTCAAATATCTGATGCAGCCAATGTGCACTGGCACGCGCTTCGGCCGCGCCACGGGAAAAACCGAAAATGGAAACATTAATTTGCTTTACCTTGCGCTGATGGGTTTTTACGACCTTTGCAAGACGCTCTTCCAGAGCGGTCAACATTGCCCAGCGCCGCACGCCCTCTTTACCCAGCAGCATCTGAGAACTCATCAAGTTAACCAGCACCCGCTGTGTGTCGGACTCAATTAAGTTGGAGCCGGTCAAGTATGAATGCACTGCATTGAACAGCGAGGTAATGCCCCAGTTTATTCTATCGGCGCCCATATAGCCAAATCCACCGCCAGCATTATCGGTAAGGGCTGAAATAGTGTCACCAATAGCAGCAAACGGAGTTCCTACACCTGGCATATAGACACTAAAATATCCATTTCTCTCTTGCTCAAGATGCGCATCCCACAACTTGGCAACGTTGCTGTGCTTGTTCCGTTGCCGCTGTGTAAGATTTTTCGGATTGACAACGGGATCAACCTGCCTCCACGCAGCATTATTTCCGCTCCCATCATAAAACAGCCCGATATAAACTTGCCCTTGGCATTCAGTTTTGTGAGGTGATCTAACACATGCCATGGCTTTTGCACGTTGTGACGATTCTTTTGCCGTGAGCCTGCGACGCCCATCCAAGGGGGCTTTACGTCCAGTATAAATAATAGACATTATATAAGCTCCATGAACAATTTTTTTGGAATTACTCCCATATAATCTCCAATGGCACACCTGGCTCAAGCTCTGCCTCCTTGCCTGAGAGTGGATACTTTCTGTGCCCTAATGCATATTTAGTTACAAATACCTTATAATTTCCATTGTGCAGAAAATGTACTATAAATCTTCCAGCATCGCTTGAGACATACTTAGGCACTGGGACGGTTTTTTCCACACTAATTTCTTTTCCATTTTTTATGGTACTCATGCGGATTGTTGCCGTCATTCCCGGCTGCCATACTGCTGGAATTGCAAGACAACAAGTGTATCCGCCGCCACCGGAACCCGCATCGAGATAACCGACCTCCACTTCCGACCCTGTCGACAAGGTCACTAAGTAACCCCCAATCCCATGTTCGGTATGATTATATCCACTTACATTGACTGGTAACATCATCTTTCCCTTGCCACAAGCCATATTTGAAAACAAAAGAAACCCACATAAAAGGACACAATAAAATCGTTTTCCCAATAAATTCATCATAACCTCTCAAGAATAAAAATAATTCATCGCAAATAACATTCATATCAGAAAAATTATTCCCAAATTATCTCAAGCGGCTCGCCTTGCTGCAATTCAGCCTCTTTTCCATAAAGAGGATATTTTCGATGTCCCAGCAGGTATCTGGTCACAAATACTTTATAACTTCCATTGTGCAGAAAATGTACAATGAACATCCCAGCATCGCCAGCAGTGTACTTTGGCACCGGAACACTTTCTTCCACATGAATTTCTTTGCCATTTCCTATTGAACTCATGATGATATTTGCAGTCATTCCCGGACGCCATATTGTCGGCAGGGAAAGGCAGCAAGTCATCCCTCCTCCACCTTTTCCAGGAGCAAGGAATCCGGCTTCCACCCTTGACCCATTTGATAGCGTCACGACATATCCACCGATTCCATTCTCGGTATGATTGTAGGCGCTCAAATTGACTGTCAAGTCCATTTTTTCCTTGCCACATGCCGTATTTGAAAATGCCATAAAAATACATAAAAATACATTGATTAAATTTCTTGGAAATAGCCTTTTTATCATCTGAGTTCCTGAAATTCATTGACCAAATACATCCCGAGATTGAAATGAAAATTACATCAACCTTAGATGTAACTTATCCCTTGGGTTCATACGTCTCCCACAGCGGCGGCCCCGCTTCCCAAACGGATTTCGGCAACGCTTGCAGCGCGTCGTAAAAAGCGTCCAGCGATGCGGGTGGGTTTTTCATGAATTCAACAAACAAGGGCTGTTCCATTGCCTTGCCAGAGGTGTACAGCGCCAGCAAGACATATTGCGTTTGCCGGTCGAGGTCATCGATCCCGGCATCGAGCGCGCGCTGCTGGTATTTCGCGACAAAGGCGTTCAGGACGCGCGGCGGCGTGTCATTGGTTTCATCGGTGATCACGCGCCGCAAATGGCTGACCAGGTTGGCGGTGTCGGCCGGTTTCAGCTTGGCGTGCTTGACGGCGCTTGACGCCTGCGGCGCGGCTTTTACCGCTGTCTGCGCCGCGACGTTGCCGCTGGCAATCACCAAGGCCAAACTCAGGCATAGTGCCAGCGCCGGGAGCCGGTCAAGCTTCAAGTTGAATGCCCCACAAGGGCGGACCGGCTTCCCATACGTCGTCGGACAAGGCTTGCATGGCTTCATAGAAACTTTCGATAGAGGTGGGTGGGTCTTGCATGAGGGCGATGAAATCGGGGTGTTCGATGCCGGCGCCGGAGGTGTACAGGGCCAGCAGCAGGTATTGCGTCTGGCGGTCCAGGTCGTCGATGCCGGCGGCCAGGGCGCGCTGCTGGTAGCGGGCAACGAATTCGTACAGCAGCCGGGGCGGGGTATCGTTGGTTTCGTCCGTGATCACCCGCCGTAAATGACTGATCAGCGTATCGGCGTCACCGGCATCGACCAGCATGCCGTATTGCGCATCGTCCAGGTGGATGAGCGGCGAGCCCATCAGCACAGCGTCCGGCGCAGCACCGGCGGTGTCGACATCGAGCAGGACGGCAACGTCACCAAAACGGTTGATGTACTGCAAACTCAACAGTCCCGCCACAAACTGCTCGCGCTGTAGCGGCTCCAGGCAGGCCAGCCAGACGGGCAGGATGCGCGTGTCGTACCAGCGCAGCATCATCTGCTGCTCGTCACTCAGGCCGACGGCGTGAAACTGGCGCAAATGCCGCGCCAGTTCGGGCAAGGGCCACGGACTTTCCATCCAGCTCAGGCAAGGTGCGCCATAACCGAGTTTTTCGGCCCAGTCGCAGACTTTCTCCAGCATGGCAGGCGCAAGGCCGGACAGCGATATCAGCAGCGGCGCGATCTCGGGCAGGCTCGCTTCATGGGTTTCCTCGAACAGCGAGGCATACGGCACTTTCCAGCGCTGCAGCGTCAGGTGGCTGTTTTCGGCCTGCGCACTGTCAAGCAGCAAATAAGGCAGGCGTTGCCGCCCAAGACTGGCCCGGACCCAGCCGTGCAATGCCGAAACGCTGCCGGGCGTCACCGCAGTACTCCCGCTGCACCCTGTTGCATGGCGCTCAAAATGCAGCTTTTACAAGTGCTCGATGGCAGCGGCGGCATCACATACGGCGCGCGCGTGGGGCCGATAAAACTCTTCTTGCCTGCAAATACGGTGATCTTGCCCGGACACTGGATCGTGATGTTGCCGCCTTCGATCGTGATGTTGGCACCGCCCGCCGTCGACAAACGGATGCTTTTCAGCGCTGCCCAGTCGACATGCGCGTTGGCGCTGATGACGTTGACCTCGTCGCGCGCCTGGAGCCGCAAGGTATCGCCTTGCGCCTGCGCGTCGATGGTGCCCTGGGCGGCAATCAGCTGCACCCCGGCATCACCCTCCCCGGCCTTCATCGCGCCGCCCAGCATGCCGATGGCCTGGCCCGTGTGCAATCGCCACTGGCCACCGCTGCTCCATTGCGTGTCCTGCCCGCTCATCAGGATGACGCTCTCGCCATTGGCCAGCTGCAGGTCTTGGCCGGCGATCAGGCCCAGGTCAGCCTTGGCGGCAATGGCGATCAGCGAGTCCTTGGTGTGCGGCAGTTGTTCGTGCATGCCCGCCACGCTGGCCTGCATGGCTTTCAGGGGCGCCGCCTGCTCGTCGAGTTCGCTGGCATTGGCGGCGCTGGCGCCGACATGGCTGGCGTAGGCCACCGTTTGATGCGTTTGTGCGGCCTGGCTGAAGGTGTCGCCCAGCAGTACAGCCTGCTTCAACAATGCCATGCCACCGGCATTGTCGCCGGCCGGATCGCGTTGCGCGGCCTCGTGCCTGAGCACATAGCTGCTCACCAGCAAGCCCGCCTTGGCCCGCACCGCGCCATACGCATCGGTGCGCAACTCGGCACCGGCGCCGCGCAGGCTGCCCCGGTAATTGTCGGCACCATGGATCAGGTGGCCAAGAGTGAGTTCGCTGGCCGCATGGCTGCTTTTCAGTTGCACCCGGCCCTGGCTGTCGGTGTCGTCGAACAGCAGCTGGTTGTAGCCCGCCGCGCCTCCAGCCTTGCCGAACTCCTTGCTGCGGATGCCCCACTGCGCGCTGGCATTGCGATGGCCGGCGCTAGCGGCGGATGCCCCGTGCCACAGCGGACTGTTGCCGCCCGCCAGATTGCCCTGGCCCGCCACAGCGTGATCGTGTGACGGCTGGAACACGCCGGCGTCGCCAGGCTCGCCGCCAATACCGCCCGGGGTCGGT
>NZ_LRIB01000064.1:0-77012 GCF_001758715.1 Janthinobacterium sp. HH104
GACGATATTTCATGGTGTTGCCACCGAGGCCGAAGCAGCCTTGCGAACCGCCGTCGCCCGAGGTATTGCTGCCGGCGCCAGCGCGCAGGTAGCCGTGGAAGCCTTCGGCATCGCTTGGGTACATCGGGTCGGCCATGGCGGAAGCGCTGGCGATGGCCAGCAGCAGGGCAGGTAAAGTTTTCAATGCAGTGCGATTCATGCGGTCTCCAGAAGAATGTTGGTGGTAGCGGTGATGCCCCGGAAGGCGGCCACCGCACACGGTCTAATGCCGAAAACCAAGTCTAGCAGCGCTTTTTTGACCACCCTGATACAAAACGTGCAAGTACTGATACTTTCTTTCAGAGTGTTGTTTTTGTCACATATCGATACTCTTGCGCATGGCGGGCTTGCAAAAGAGTATCGAATTGCGGTTTTGGAGTATCAGAAAGTATCAAAGGCCGGTGCTACATTGTGGTCGTGGTGCCAAGTAATCGGGCATTGCCAACGACAAAAAACACTGGAGACACACAATGAAACGTTCCGCCATTGCCGCGCTGATCGCCGGCTGCCTCAGCTCGTCCGCTTTTGCCGCCACCGACCTGGTCATCGCCACCGTCAACAACGGCCACATGATCGAAATGCAAAAGCTCGGCAAGTTCTTCGAGCAGGCCAATCCCGACATCAAGCTCAAATGGGTGACCCTGGAAGAGGGCGTCTTGCGCCAGCGTATGACCACCGATATCGCCACCAAGGGCGGCCAGTTCGACGTGATGACCATCGGCCTGTATGAAACGCCCATCTGGGGCAAGAAAAACTGGCTGATTCCCATCAAGCCGGACGCCAAATACGATATCGACGACTTGCTGCCCGCCATCCGCGAAGGACTGTCCGGCGACGGCAAGCTGTATGCGTCGCCGTTCTATGGCGAAAGTTCGATGATCATGTACCGCAGCGACCTGGTGAAAAAAGCGGGCGTGACGATCGAGGACCGCCCGTCCTGGAACCAGCTGCGCGACGTGGCGGCCAAGCTGCACGATCCGGCCAACGGCGTGTACGGCATCTGCCTGCGCGGCAAGCCGGGCTGGGGCGACAACATGGCGCTGATCACCACCATGGCCAATTCCTACGGCGGCCAGCTGTTCGACATGAAATGGAAGCCGCAATTTACCAGCAAGCCGTGGAAGGACGCGGTCACCATGTACGTCGACCTGATGAAGAAATACGGCCCGCCGGGCGCGGCCGCCAACAGCTTCAATGAAAACCTGGCCCTGTTCAACCAGGGCAAGTGCGGCATCTGGATCGACGCGACGATCGCCGCCTCGTTCATCACGGATCCCAAGCAAAGCAAGGTGGCCGACAAGGTGGCGTTTGCCCAGTCGCCCGTCGGCGTGACGGAGCGGGGCGCGAACTGGCTGTGGATCTGGTCGCTGGCGATTCCTGCAAGCTCGAAGCACCCGAATGAAGCGCAGCGCTTCATCAACTGGGCCACCTCGCCCGATTACGTGAAGCTGGTGGCCAAAGAAACGAGCTGGGCCAACGTGCCGACGGGTACGCGCAAGTCGACGTATGCGAGCCCCGAGTTCCAGAAAGTGGCGAAATTTGCCGCCGCCGAAGGCAAGGCCCTGGCCACCACGCGCGCCGTGCAAAGCACCTTGCCGCCATCGCCATATGTGGGCGTGCAATTCGCCTCGATTCCCGAATTCCAGGTAATCGGCGTGGCGGCAGGCCAGCAGATGGCGGCAGCGCTGCTGGGCAAGGTGACGGTGGACCAGGCGCTGGAGTTGTCGCAGCAGACGGCGGAAAGAGAAATGCGCAAGGGCGGCTACTACAAATAACGCAGCGTTCTTGTCGAGTAGTTTGCTTACCCCAACGGCGTAAAGCAGGGGTCAGACCCGCCGGGTCTGACCCCAGATTTCCCCTTGCCCCAAGAGAACACTATGAAACGCATTATCCCCCGGACTTTGCTGACGCCGGCCGTGGTCGCCGTCTCCGTCATTTCCGTGATCCCGCTGCTGATCACCTTGTATTACGCGTTCGTGCGCTATTCCATGCTCGATCCGAGCGGCCATCCTTTCCATGGGCTGGCCAATTTCCACTTTTTCTTTACCGATGCCTCGTTCCTGCCGGCCTTGCAGAACACGTTTACCCTGCTGTTTTCCGTCATGCTGGTCACGGTGGTGCTGGGCACGGCGCTGGGGCTGCTGATCAATGAAGCGTTCCCGGGGCGCGCCATCGTGCGCGTGCTCCTGATTTCGCCTTTCCTCATCATGCCGGCCGTGAATGCCCTGATGTGGAAGAACATGCTGCTCAACCCGATCTACGGCCTGTTCGCGCAGATCAGTCTGTTCTTTGGCGCCACGCCCGTCGACTGGCTGTCGGCCCACCCGCTGTTTTCCATCATCATGATGGTCTCGTGGCAATGGCTACCGTTTGCCTGCCTGATCTTCATGACGGCCCTGCAATCGATGGACCGCGAGCAGCTGGAAGCGGCGCGCATGGATGGCGCCACCTATCTGCAGCAGTTGCGCTACCTCTACATCCCCCACCTGGGCCGCGCCGTCTCGGTGGTGCTGATGATCGAAATGATTTTCCTGCTGTCGATCTTTGCGGAAATCTTTACCACGACGGGCGGCGGTCCCGGCTTCGACACGACCACCATCACCTTCATGATCTATCAGCAGGCGCTGCTGTCGTATGACGTGGGAGCGGCCTCGGCCGGCGCCCTGTTCGCCGTGCTCATCGCCAACATCGCCGCCTTCTTCCTGATGCGCGTCATCGGCAAGAATCTGTCGAAATAAGGAGACCCTGATGCATAGCAAACTCAATCTATACGGCCGCACAGCCGCCGCCTGGCTGTTCGCGCTGCTGCTGTTCTTTCCCATTTTCTGGCTGGGCCTGATGGCCTTCAAGACGGAAGGGCAAGCCATTTCCACGCCGCCGCTGCTGTTCTTCACGCCGACCCTGGACAGCTTCCGCGAAGTGCTGGCGCGCGACAACTACTTCGGCTACGCGTGGAACTCGCTGTTTACCAGCGTGCTGTCGACGGCCATTGGCCTCTTGATCGCCATCCCGGCTGCGTATTCGATGGCGTTCTTTCCCACGGGCGGCACCATTGGCTTGCTGAAATTCATGCTCAGCTCGCGCTACATGCCCGGCGTGGGCGCCCTGATGCCGATCTATATCTGCTACCAGTACTTCGGCCTGCTCGACACGCGCATCGGCCTGACCATCATGTTCATGCTGATGAATTTGCCCATCATGATCTGGCTGCTGTACACGAGCATGAAGGAGCTGCCGCGCGAAATCCTCGAAGCGTCGCGCATGGATGGCGCCACCGTGTGGGATGAATTCCGCCACGTCGTGCTGCCCTTGTCCGTGGGCGGCATCGCGTCCACGGCGCTGGTCTGCATGGTGTGGTCGTGGAATGAATCGTTCTGGTCGCTGAACCTGGGCGCGTCCAACGCGGGCACCCTGGCCTGGCTCATCGCCTCGTATTCGAGCCCGGAAGGCCTGTTCTGGGCCAAATTGTCGGCCGCGTCGCTGATGGCGATTGCGCCCATCATGGCGCTGGGCTGGTTCTGCCAAAAACAGTTGGTCCAGGGGATGACCTTCGGCGCAGTCAAATAAACTACAGAATAGAGACACAATCATGGCTTACCTTCAACTGAGCAATATCGAAAAATTCTTTGGCGAGCACCGCGCCATCAAGGGCATCGACCTGGAAATCCAACAGGGCGAGTTCGTCGTCTTCGTCGGGCCGTCCGGCTGCGGCAAGTCCACCCTGCTGCGCCTGATCGCAGGCCTGGAACCGATCGACGGCGGCAAGCTGTCGCTCGACGGGCGCGACATCACGGCCCTGCCATCGTCCAAGCGCGACCTGGCGATGGTCTTTCAATCGTATGCGCTGTATCCGCACATGACGGTGTTCCAGAACATGTCGTTTGCGCTGAAGCTGGCCGGCGTCGATCCGGCCATCATCCGCGAGAAAGTCGACAAGGCGGCCGCCATCCTCGACCTGGGGAAATACCTGGAGCGCACGCCGAAGGAACTGTCGGGCGGCCAGCGCCAACGTGTGGCCATCGGCCGCGCCATCGTGCGCGATCCGAAAGTGTTCCTGTTCGATGAACCGCTGTCGAACCTCGACGCGGCCCTGCGCGTGCAGACGCGCATCGAGATCGCCAAGCTGCACCGCGAACTGGGCGCCACCACCATCTATGTCACGCATGACCAGGTCGAAGCGATGACCCTGGCCGACCGGGTCGTGGTGCTGCGCGACGGGCAGATCGAGCAGCATGGCTCGCCATTGGAACTGTATGACCGCCCCGCCAACCGCTTTGTCGCGCAATTCATCGGCACGCCCAGCATGAACGTGGTGCCGGCCGATGCGGCGCCGCAGTTGCTGGCGCAGGCGGGCAGCGCGGCGCAGGCCGATGGCTTTGTCGGCATCCGCCCCGAGCACGTGCACCTGGGTGCGGCGCAGCCGGGCAGCGTGCCCGTCACCGTCGACCTGGTGGAGTCCTTGGGCGTGGAAACCCTGACCTATGTGCGCCTGCCGAACAACGTGCAGGTAGTCTCGCGCGGCGCCGAGCGCAGCAGCCTGCAGCCTGGCCAGCAGACGCATTTGACATTCGAGCCGGGCTTCGTCCATTATTTTGACCGCGCCGGCAAGACCTATGCTGCCGCCAAGGGAGTTTGAAATGAGCGCCATTGAACTGAAACAGGCCAAGCTGGCGCAACTGCCAGCGGACGTGGCCGTGCCCGCATACGTGCGCGAGACGCTCGTGCCCAGCATCGTGCATATCGGCGTGGGCGGCTTTTTCCGCGCCCACCAGGCCGTCTACCTCGACGATTTGCTGGCCTTGCCCGGCAACGTGGAATGGGGATACTGCGGCGTGGGCTTGCTGGCGATTGATGCGGCCATGCGCGACGCCATGCGGTCGCAAGATGGCTTGTACACGGTGGTCGAGCGCAGCGCGGCGGGCGACTCTGCCCGCATCATCGGCTGCGTCGGCGAGTACCTGTACGCGCTCGACGACCCGCAAGCCGTGCTGGAAAAGCTGGCCGACCCCGGCACGCGCATCGTCGCGCTGACCATCACCGAGGGCGGTTATTATGTGAACCAGGGCACGGGCGAATTCGATGCGGCCCACCCCGACATCGTGCATGAACTGGCGCATCCGGAATCGCCGCGCTGCTCGTTCGGCTACCTGGCCGCCGCGCTGGCCCTGCGCCGCGAGCGGGGCCTGGCGCCGTTTACCATCATGTCCTGCGATAACCTGCAAAACAATGGCGACGTCACGCGCAAGATGCTGCTGGCCTTTCTCGCCCTGCGCGACCTTGAGCTGGCGCGCTGGCTGGCCACCGATGGCAGCTTCCCCAACAGCATGGTCGACCGCATCACGCCGGCCACCACCGATGAACACCGGGCGCTCGTGCGCGACAGCTTCGGCATCATCGACGCCTGGCCCGTCGTGTGCGAGCCATTCCGCCAGTGGGTCATCGAAGACGAGTTCCCGCAGGGCCGGCCGGCCTGGGAAAAGGTGGGCGCGCAGATGACGCACGACGTGCTGCCGTATGAAAAGATGAAGCTGCGCCTCTTGAATGCCAGCCACCAGGCACTGTGCTACATCGGCATGCAGCTCGGTTACACGTTTGCGCACGAAGCGATGGGTGATCCTGGCATCCGCGCGCTCGTGCGGCGCATGATGGATGACGAGGTCACGCCGCTGCTGGACGAAGTGGAAGGCATCGACCTGGCCCGCTATAAAGATACCCTGATCGAGCGCTTTTCGAATCCGGCCGTGCGCGACCAGCTGGCGCGCATCGGCACGGAGGGCTCCGCGCGCATCCCGAAATTCGTGCTGCCGTCCGTGCGCGAAGCGCTGGCGCAGGGCGGCGCCATCAAGCTGCTGGCGTTTACCGTGGCCTGCTGGTTCCGCTACCTGGAAGGCCATGACGAGCAGGGGCGCGAGATGCCGCTGAACGACCCGTATGCGGTGCGTCTGCGCGCGCTGGCGCTGCAGGGCGGCGCGGACGCCGCGGCGCTGCTGTCCCTGCGCGAGCTGTTCGGCGACTTGAGCGACACGCCAGCGTTCACGCAGGCGGTGGCGCAAGCGCTGGCCAGCCTGTATGGACTGGGTGCGCGCGGGGCGCTGGAACAGATCGTCGCCTGACGGGGAGGGCGCGCCATGCCACGCAAGGCCGATGCCACACTGCCGCAGATGGAGCTGGAACAGCAGCGCGACGCCACGCCCGGCTTCGAGCCGAAAGGCAGTTTCGGCTTCATCCGCTACCTCGAGCACGGCTTTCCGAATGCGCTGGTGCGCTGGCATTACCATGACGAGTACGAACTGCACCTGATCGTCGAGAGCAGCGGCAAGGTCTTTGTCGGCGACTATATCGGCCAGTTCACGCCTGGCCACCTGGTGCTGACGGGGCCGCGCGTGCCGCACAACTGGGTCTCGCTCGACACGCCGCCCGAAGGCGTGGCCTTGCGCGACATGGTGGTCCAGTTTTCGCATGCGCCGCTGGCGTCGATGGCCGCCGCCATTCCCGAATTGAAGGATGTTTTCCCGCTGCTGCAGCGCGCCTTGCACGGCGTGGAATTCTTTGGGGTCAGCGAGCTGTCGCTGCGGCGCTTCCGGCGCATCCGCGACAGCAGCGGCCTGCCGCGCTTCATCGAATTTTTGACCTTGCTGGGCGAGCTGGCGCAGACCAGCGACTACCAACTGCTGTCGACGGTGCCCATGCAGTCGAGCGACGACGACGTGGCGTTGGCGCGCATCAGTTCCGCCATCAACTTCATCGTGCACAATTACAGCAGCCAGTTCTCGCTGAAGCAGCTGGCCGAGCAGGTGGACATGCCCGAGCGGACGTTTTCGCGCTTCTTTCGCCACGCCACGGGCAACAGCTTCACAGACTTCGTCAACCGCCTACGCATCAACAAGGCGTGCCAGCTGCTGATGGAGACGGAGCGCTATGTCAGCAACATCTGCTACGAGGCGGGGTTCAATAACGTGGCCAATTTCAACCGCCGCTTCCTGGAATTGAAGGGCATGACGCCGAAGGAATTTCGCCAGCAGGCGCTGGGCCGCTTTGGCGAGTGACGCTTTTTGAGGTACATTGGATGGCACAGGCGGGGACAGCCTGGGAGAGACAAGCATGGAATACCGATGGCAGAAGGACAGCGAGCGCAAGGCGCCCGAACTGGAACGCGAAAGCTACGACGGCATCATCAATTACCTGGAACATGGTTATCCCAGCTCGCGCGTGCGCTGGCACTGCCATGAAGAGTATGAGCTGCACCTGATCGTCGCCACCAGCGGGCGCTTGTTCGTGGGCGACTATATCGGCGAGTTTTCACCGGGCCACCTGGTGCTGACGGGACCGCGCCTGCCGCACAACTGGATATCCAACGTGATGCCGGAAGGCGGCGTGGCCCTGCGCGACATGATCGTGCAATTCGCCCACGCGCCGCTGGCCGCTGCCGCGCGCGTCATTCCCGAATTGCGCGAGCTGCTGCCGCTGCTCGAACGCTCCAGCTATGGCGTGGAGTTTTTCGACATGGGCCACGAGGCCGAGCGGCACCTGGCGCGCATCCGCGCCACGCACGGCGCCGAGCGCTTCGCCGAATTCGTGCAATTAATGAGCAAGCTGGCGCGCACGGCCAACTACCGCTTGCTGTCGAGCGCCTCCCTGCGTTCCTACGACGATGACGCCACCCTGGCCAAGGTCAATTCCGTCCTCAACTACATCACGGACAATTACCGCGAGCCGATTTCGGCGGAAATGCTGGCCGAGCAGGTGGGCATGTCGCTGAGTAAATTCTCGCGCTTTTTCCGCAAGGCGACGGGCAACAGCTTTACGGATTTCATGAACCGCCTGCGCATCAACAAGGCTTGCCAGCTGCTGATGGATACGGATCAATACGTGTCCAACGTCTGCTACGACGTGGGTTTCCAGAACGTGGCCAATTTCAACCGGCGCTTTTTACAGGTGAAGGGCGTCACGCCGAAGGAATTCCGGCGCCAGGCCGATGGGCGCTTTGGCGGTATCGGCGGGCCTGTTGCGGATACGCCACCGCCGTGATACCTGTCATGGGCTTGTCACTTTGAGCAGTTATCCTCCACGGCTTCAATCCCACCCTAGCCGAGGAATGCATGAAGACTGCCGTAACGTCCACCCCGAAACTGACCCTGCTGGCGATCGCCGCCGGCCTGGCCCTGGCCGCCTGTGGCGGCAGCGACAGCCACAATGAGCCGGCCAAGCCCGTGGCGCAGACGGGCGTGTTCCTCGACGGCGCGGTGGAAGGGCTTGATTACGTGGCCGGCAGCGCGGCCAAGGCCAGCACCAATGCCAAGGGCGAGTTCATTTGCAACCCGGGCGATACGGTAGCCTTCAGCGTGGGCGGCCTGGCCCTGGGTTCGGCCGCATGCGGCCCCGTCGTCACGCCGCTGGCGCTGGCCGCCAGCACCAACGTGGCGGACGACAAGGTCGTCAACCGCCTGCTGGCGCTGCAATTGCTGGACGAGGACAGCGATCCGTCGAACGGCATCAAGCTGACGGCGGAAGTGAAGGCCGCGCTGGCCGGCAAGACCTTGGACTTTGCCGCCGTCCCGGCCGTCTTCAACGCGGCCCTGTCCGCGCATTTGACTGCCGTGGGCGCGAAGTTCGCCGGCCGCACGGTCGATGCGGAACGCCGCGCCCTCGTGCGCGAGCATTTCGAAGACACGCTGGCCTCGAAAGCGGGCGGGCCCGTCAACGAGGCGCTCACGCAAGCCAACCCGGTCGGCGAAGTGAAAGTCACCGTGACGCGCTACCAGATCCAGGCGGACAGCAAGTTCTACGTGCCGTACGAAGGCGCGAACGCCAAGATCAAGGGCGAATTCCCGAACGGCTTTTTGCCATCGTATGGTTCAGGCCTGGCCTACAAGGGCAAGAATGCGGCGGGCGACCTGGAATTCTATGGCTTGACGGACCGCGGTCCGAACGGCGACGGCCCGCTGGTGCCCGATCCATCGGGCAAGGGCACCATCGGCAGCAAGATATTCCCGTCACCGAGCTTCACGCCTTCGTTCGGCGTGCTCACGGTGGGCAAGAACGGCGCCGTCCTGAGTTCCTCGACGCCGATCAAGGTATCGGCCACCGTCAACAGCTCGGGCTTGCCCGTGCCCGTGGGCGCCGTCGGCAATTCGGCCGAGATTCCCGTCATGGATGCGATGAAGTTCGACGCGGCAGGCAAGGCTGTCTTCAATGCCGGCGGTCTCGATTCGGAGTCCATCGTCGTCGATACCAAGCGCAACGCGCTGTGGGTGTCCGACGAATACGGTCCGTTCATCGTCAGGATCGACGCGGCCACGGGCATCATCCAGGCCAAGTACGAGCCGGGCAAGGGCTTGCCGGCGCTGTTCGCCAAGCGCCGCGCCAACCGCGGCATGGAAGGCATGACGCTTGATACGAGCAACGACAAGCTGTATGCGTTCCTGCAAAGCCCCCTGTCCGACGGTACTGCGCCGTATTCGGTGACGAAGAAGAATGAACAGGTCGAGCGCTTCGCCCGCTTCACGCGCTGGATCGAATTCGACCCGGTGACGGGCACCAGCGGCAAGATGTATGCGTATCCGCTGAATGCGGCCGACTACCAGGATGGCCGCACGGGCAACGCCAAGCTGGGCGACATGGTGGCGCTGGGTGGCGGCAAATTCCTCGTCATCGAGCAGGGCGCCGCGCCGTCGGGCAAGGTGTTCAATAAACTGATGCTGGTCGAACTGAAGGGTGCCACGGACATCGCGGCCGCCGCCTTCAACGCGGCGACGTCGGATCTGGAAAAAAGCAGCATGGGTGGCGCAGCCGTCAATGGCGCCGACTGGACGGCCGTCACGCCGTTGAAGAAAACCGTGCTGCTGGACTTGAACGCCATCGGCTGGGCGGCGGAAAAGGCCGAGGGCCTGACCCTGATCGACGACTCCACCATTGCGCTGGCCAACGACAATGACTTCGGCTTGAAAACCAAGGTCTTTGACGCGAATGGCGTGGAAGTCGATGGCGCCGACGTGACCAAGTGCACGGTCGATGCGAACGGCACCATCGTCACGAGCAGCGCGGCCGGCTGCAACGCCGCCAACACCATCCGCGTGGCCCGCGGCGACGACCGCGAGCGTCCAAGCCGCTTGTGGATCGTGAAGTTTGCCAAGGCGCTCAGTACGTATTGATGTAGTTTGACGGACGTAAAAAAGCCGCAGGCGTGAGCTGTGCGGCTAGCGTAGAGCTGGGGTCAGACCCGCCGGGTCTGACCCCTGATTTTGCTTTATTGGTTATTTTTTCGTGTAGGTATTCAACCAATCCAAAACGGTGTGATGCCACAGCAGCGAATTGGCCGGTTTCAGTACCCAGTGGTTTTCGTCCGGGAAGACCAGCAGCTTGCTCGGGATGCCCTGGCGCTGCAGCGCCGTGAAGGTGCCCAGGCCTTGCGCGGTCGGGATGCGGAAATCAAGGTCGCCCTGGACCACCAGCATCGGCGTCTTCCAGTTTTTCACGAAGTTCACGGGATTGAACTGCTCGTGCTTGGCCGGTGCGTCGTAGTACGGGCCGCCGTTTTCCCATTCCGTGAACCACAGTTCTTCCGTCGCGTAAGCCATGCCGCGGTTGTCGAACACGCCATCGTGGTTGACCAGGCACTTGAAGCCGTCTGGCCAGTTACCGGCGATCCAGTTCATCATGTAGCCGCCGTACGAGGCGCCCAGCGCGCAGCTGCGCTCGCGGTCCAGCCACGGGAATTTCTTGGTGGCCGCTTCCAGGCCCTTCTGCAAGTCGACCAGCGGCTTGCCGCCCCAGTCGCCGCTGATGGAGTCCGTGAACTTCTGGCCATAGCCGGTCGAACCGTGGAAGTCGATGAAGACGGTGGCGTAGCCGGCGCCCGCATACACTTGCGGATTCCAGCGGTAGCTCCAGCTGTTGCCGAAGCTGCCTTGCGGGCCGCCGTGAACGAGGAAAGCGACTGGATATTTTTCACCGGCCTTGGCATTCCATGGCTTCATGACGTGGCCGTAGACGGTCTCGCCATTCGCGCCGGCGAACGAGAACTGTTCATATTCGCCGAAGCGCACGTCGGCCAGGGCTGCCGCGTTCTGTTTCGTCAACTGCACCATCGGCGCGTTTTCCGACTTCGCGTCGAGTTTGCGCGTGTACAGCTGCGCGCCCGAGGCCAGGTTGGCTTGCGCCAGCACGATGGTGTTGCCGCGTACGTCGAAGTCGCCCACGGCGCCCTTGCCCGTCAGCGCTGCGACCTTGCCGCTGGCCGCGTCGATGTGGAACAGACGGTGCTGGCCCACGTCATCGGCGGAAACGAGGAAGGCCTTGCCGTCCGGCGTCCAGCGGAAGTCGGCCACGGAACGGTCCCAGTCGTCGGCCACGGTGCGCTTCTTGCCGGTGGCGACATCCATCAGCACCAGATGAAAACGGTCCGCTTCGAAGCCCGGCTTGGTCATGGCGACATAGGCGAGGGTGCGGCCATCGGGCGAGTAGGTGGCTTTCGCGTCCCAGGCCGGATTGTCGGCCGTGAGGTTGCGCGGCGCCTGGCCGCCGGCGGCGGGAATCGTGTAGACGTCGAAGTTGGTCGACCACGATTCCGTGCGGCCGGCCACGCGCACGGAGAAGGCCACTGTCTTGCCGTCCGGGCTGAAGTGGTATTCGCCGTTGTCGCCGAATGGTTTCGAAGGCGCGTCGCCGTCGAGGGTGCCGCTCAGGCTGACGGGTGCGGCGCTGACCTTGCCGGTCGAATCGATCGGCGCCGAGTACAGCGCATTGCGGCGGCCATCGGCCCAGGTATCCCAGTGGCGCACGAACATCTGGTCGTAGACCATGCCGCTCGCCTTGTTCCTGGCTTTGTCATCGAGGCGCTTTTTCGTGCAGGCGAGGTCCGCGCAATCGAGGAAGACGCCCATGCTGAAGGCCAGGCGGTCGCCCTGCGGCGACAAACGGTAGGTGTCGACGTCCAGCGCCAGGTCGGTGACCTTGGCCGCTTCGCCGCCGTTCAGGGGCAGTTGCCACACTTGCGAGGAGCCGGAGCGGCCAGACAGGAAGTAGATGGCGTCGCCGTTCGGCGACCATTGCGGGTCGCTGGCGCTGGCGTCGCCGCGCGTGAGCTGGCGTGGTGCCGCGTTCGGCGCGCGCAGGTCGATCATCCACAGCTGCGTATTGCCGCGGTTCTTGTCCAGGTTGGTGGTGCGCACCGTGTAGACGACGCGCGTGGCGTCCGGCGACAGCACGGGGCTGCCCACGCGTTCCATGGCCACCATGTCTTCCACGGTGAAACCGCGCGGCGCGGCCAATGCCGGCACGGCGGCAGTGGTGGCCATGGCGGCACTGAATGCTCCCAAGAGCAGCAGACGTAAACTCATTCAAACTCCCGTTTTATATTGCGACGTTATCGATATGGTATTGACGTGGCCGGCTGTACCGCCGGCAGCCCGACATCATAGCAATAAAGACGCGCCTGCTGCGGGAGTTGACCGCCGGTTAGCCGGCCTGCAGTGCCAGTTGGTCGAGCGCCACGTGCCCCAGGAAACCGCCCCGGCTGGTGGCCGGCACGCCGTCTTCGATGGCGTGGGCAAAGCGGATGCCGGAGTCTTGTTCCAGCGCGGCCAGCACGCGCGCCGTGTTCGGATAATCGGCCAGGCTGGCCAGCTGCAGCGGTTCGGCCCAGCGCGCCGTGGCGGCCAGGTAGGCGTCGGCGATGGTGGGCGCCGTGTCCGATGCCAGCCAAGTGCGGCCCTCGAGCAGGCGCTCCAGGTGGGCCAGGCTTTTGTTCACCTTCTCGACGGCCATCTCGCGCCAGACGGCCACGCGCGCATCGTCCGGTGACGCGCGCGCGGCCTGGAAGGCGGGCATGAAGGCCGCGTGAAACGTCGTGTGCAAAAAGGACAGCACGCTGTTGAGGCGGTCGTAGTCTGGCGTGCCTTGTGCAAAGCCCAGGCCGCTGCCTGGTGCGCGGGCGGCCAGGTGCAGCAGGATCGCCATGCTTTCCAGCAGCGGCGCACCCGTGTGCGTGAGCAGGGCTGGCGTCTGGCTCAGGGGATTGATGGCGAGAAAGGCCGGATGCTGCTTGCTGGCCGGGTCGCGCGCTTCCACGCGAGCCAGACGATACGGCAAGCCGCTCCATTCGAGGGCGGCGATGGCGGCAAACGAGCAGCCGAACGGCACGCTGTAGATCAGGGTGATTTCCAAGTCAAACTCCGATGAGGTGAGGGAAGAGCAGTCTAATCGCGATGGTTACTATTTGGAAGAAGGCAGAATAATGTGGTATAGGTACATTTTTTATACCAGGTGGGAAGCGAACCATGAAAGACAATGTCTCCGGCTGCGCCGTGGAGGAAGCGATGCGCTTGCTGGGCGGGCGCTGGCGGGTGGTGCTGCTCAGCTATCTGATGGCGGGGCCGAAGCGCTTCAGCGAAATCCGCCGCGCCGTGCCGAATATCTCGCAGCGCATGCTGACCCTGGACTTGCGCGCGCTGGAAGAAGCGGGCTTGCTGACGCGCACGATTTACGCAGAAGTGCCCGTCAAGGTGGAATACCGGCTGACGGAGGAGGGCTTGCGTCTGCGCGAACTGGTCGAGATGCTGCGGGCCATCGGCTTGCGCCTGCGCGGACAGGTTGACGCGGGAGGGGCCTTTCTCGCGCCCGATGCCGTGGATAATTCTCTATAGAAACAGCTGTTTTTATGCAAAAGTGCTAGACTGCCGGCCTTAGCTCACTACACTCGATACTCATGCGCCTGACTTCCATCGCCCTGACCGCCGCCCTGTTCGCCACCCTGCCGGCCCATGCCGCCACCATGCCCACGCTCGACCAAATTCACGCCGCCGTGCAGGCAGGCGTCGCCAAGACACAAGCGAAGACGCAGTCGAGCATGCCGTTCGTCATCAAGGTCACCAGCCTGGCCGGCTGCCAGGACTCGCAGGAAGTGCCGGGCGAAGTGGTGTGCCTGGTGGGGATGAGCGCCGGCATGCGCGATGCCTTTAATGTACTGCCTCTGCGTAAAGAGGGCGATACCTGGGTCGGCGTCGAGCGCAAGAACGCCAAGTTCGCGGGACCGTCTCCAGCCGAGGCGCAAGCGATGATACGCGCGTGGGCCAAGGAAGAAGTGGCGCGCAATCCGGAAGCGGCCAAGGACGTGCAGATGCAGGAAGCGCAAAGCACCATGCAGGTCAAGGCCGTCAACGAATGCGACGTCAAGCGCAAGACGGGCTACCTCGTGTGCGATACGGAATTGAGCGTGCCGAGCCGTCCGGAAGCCATCAAGACGGAACTGACCTTCATGCTCGAGAGTGGCAACTGGCGCTACGTGCCCCGTTAGACGTTTTTCTGCCGGGACAGCCACGCTGTTCCGGCATCATTCCCGCCATCCCCCGCGGCCACACCGCCGCCTGCAATATTTGCAGATCCACAAGGCAATCTCCTCCGTGAAAATTGCCGATTTAAATTAATAATTAAATATTAAAATTAATGTATCGGTGCAGATTGCAGCCGGCTTGCTGCCGTGCCGCATTTGACCGTTCCCCCGTGCCAGCAAGGGCTACAGCCAAGGATCCGACCATGCGACTCAATCTTCCCGTCAGCGATACCGAAATCAATTTGAGCGATACCGAGACCATCGTCTCGACTACCGACTTGCAAGGCAATATCACCTATGCCAACCCGTATTTCATCGCCGTCAGCGGTTACAGCGCGGAAGAATTGATCGGTGCGCCGCAAAACATCCTCCGGCACCCGGACATGCCGGTCGAGGCGTTTGCCGATTTCTGGGCCACCATCCGCTCGGGGCGCTCGTGGAGCGGCATGGTGAAAAACCGCTGCAAGAATGGCGATTACTACTGGGTGCTCGCGAACGTCACGCCCGTGGTCGAGGATGGCGTGGCCGTCGGCTACATGTCCGTGCGCACCAAGCCGACGCGCCAGCAGGTGGCGCAGGCGTCCGCCCTGTACGCGCGCATCAAGGCGGGGCAGGCCGATGGCATTGTCATCAGCCAGGGCGCGGCCGTGCGCACGGGCTGGCTGGCCAGGCTGGCGAGCTTGCGCGACCTGCCGCTGGGCAAGCGCATCGGCTGGAATCTGGGCTTGCTGAGCCTGGTATTGCTGCTGCAGCTGGCGTGGAATGCGGGCGTGCTGCCGGCCGGCGCGGGCGGCTGGCTGACGGGCCTGTCCGTGCTGGCCTTGGGCGCGACCCTGTATTTCTGGCACAGTTTGCACCGCGCCGTGCTGCAACCGTTGCAGCAGGCGCGCCAGGCCTGTGACGTGATGGCGGGCGGCGACTTGACGGGCGAGCTCGACACGACACGGCGCGACGAGATGGGGCAGCTGCTGCGTTCCTTGCGCCAGCTGCGCGTGAATTTGCACTCCATCGTCGGCGACGTGCGCGGCAATTTCCTGCGCATCAGCATGGCCAGCCAGGAAATCGCCGCCGGGAATATGGACTTGTCGGGCCGCACGGAAGCGCAGGCGTCGGCCCTGCAGCAGACGGCGTCGAGCATGGAGCAGCTGGCGGCCACGGTGCAGCAAAACAGCGGCAACGCCGTGCAAGCGAGCGACATGGCGGGCAAAGTCCACGGCCTGGCCGGGCGCGGCGGCGAACTCGTCGGCCAGATGGTGAGCATGATGGCGGACATTAACGCTTCATCGAAGAAGATCGGCGACATTACGGGCATTATCGAAGGCATTGCCTTCCAGACGAATATCCTCGCTTTGAACGCGGCCGTGGAAGCGGCGCGCGCGGGCGACCAGGGTCGCGGCTTTGCCGTCGTGGCGGGCGAAGTGCGCAGCCTGGCGCACAGCCAATTGATCACGGCGTCTTTGGCGCAGGTGGAGGCGGGCGCGAAGCTGGCGCAGCAGGCGGGCGCGAGCAGCGCCGAAATGCTGGGCGCCGTGCAGGGCGTGCACGGCATCATGGAAGAGATCGCCTCGGCTTCGCGCGAGCAAAGCCACGGCATCGGCCAGGTCAACATGGCCGTCACGCAGATGGATGAAGTAACGCAGCAGAACGCGGCGCTCGTGGAAGAATCGGCGGCCGCCTCGGCGTCGCTACAAGACCAGACTCTGCAGCTGGAGCAGGCGATGGCCCTGTTCAAGCTGGAACGACGGCGCGGCGGCCAGGCCGCGCCTGTACGTCCACCCGAGCGCCGCCGCGCTACAGCAGACGCTCTGACAGCGCCTTGAAGGCAACCTCGGGCACGAGAAAGGCAAACGGGGTTGACAGGGGCGGCAGCTGGCCCAGCAAGCCGCAGTCGGCGCGCAAGGCCGTCAGCGCCTGCACTTGATCCACATCAACGGGCAAGTCGATTTCACCAAAGACCAGCTTGCCGTTGCGTGGCACGTGGGCGATGGCCGCATCCTGGCAGGCGAGAAAGGCGGCGGCGTCGCGCCAGTTGCCGAACAGCGCTTGCCAGTCGGCATCAAGGCCACGCTCCGCCGTGATGTCCGCCTGCACGTCGAGCAGCGGAGCGCTGCCGGTGCCGCTGGCAATACTGCAGCGGGCCTGCGTGGCCGTCACCTCATGCGTCATGCCGGCGGCCAGGTGCGTCGGCAAGATGTCGCTGAACAGCCGCGTGCCCAGCGCATGGGGCAAGCTGTCCATGATATTTTTCAAGAAATACACGCAGGGCACGGCCGGCGCGCCCGGTGGCGTGTGGTCCAGGTACAAGCGCCAGTTGCTTTGCAGCGGAGATGGCAGCAGCTTGCGTAAGGGACCGAGCAGGGCCGGGCCGAAATGCCCGTGGCGGTAGGTCAGCACCGTGAATGGCGTCTTGCCGCCGCGTTGCCACAGGGTCACGCCCGCAGGCAGCAGCCGCTGTGCTGCCTCTGCGTCGACCAGCCAGCTCACGTAGACGACGTCGCGCACGTCGCTGTGCAAAGTGAGGAAGGGCAGGCGCGACATGACGGCCTGGCGCACCTTGGCAAAACGCGTGCAATTGGCGAGCGCGGCAAAGAGCCGCCCCGGCCAGCCCGCGCGCGGGTGGCGGTAAGTGTTGTCTTGCAATTGGGAACTTTCAGATGCGGTGATGCAGGCGGACGGCGCCGCCTGCCGGAGACGCTAGCTATTTATTGCATATGCCAGCCGTGGCTGACCACAATCGATTGGCCGCTCAAGGCCGTCGACGGGAATGCCGCCAGGAACACGGCCGTTTGCGCCACGTCTTGCGTGGTGGTGAATTCGCCGTCGATGGTGTCTTTCAGCATCACTTTCTTGATCACGTCTTCTTCGCTGATGTTCAGCTGGGCCGCCTGTTCGGGGATTTGCTTGTCGACCAGCGGCGTGCGCACGAAGCCCGGGCAGATGACGTTGGCGCGGATGCCGTCCTTCGCGCCTTCCTTGGCCACGACCTTGGCCAGGCCCAGCAAGCCGTGCTTGGCGGCCACGTAGGCGCTCTTGAACGGCGAGCCTTCGTGCGAGTGCACGGAACCCATGTAGATGATGGCGCCGCCGCGGCCGGCCTTGATCATTTCGCGCATGCAGGCGCGCGTGGTGAGGAAGGCGCCGTCCATGTGAATAGCCAGCATCTTTTTCCATTGCTCGAACGGATAGTCGACGACGGGGCTGATGATCTGGATGCCCGCATTGCTGATCAGGATATCGATGCCGCCGAAGTGGGCCACGGCATCGGCCACGCCCTTGTCGACCTGTTCTTCGCTCGAGACATCCATGGCGACGGCAAACGCTTGGCCGCCCGACTGCTTGATTTCCTCGGCCGTCTTGCTGGCCGCTTCCAGGACCAGATCGGCGATGACGACCTTGGCGCCCTGTTTTGCGTATTCGATGGCCATTTCCTTGCCGATGCCACTGGCGGCGCCGGTAATCAGTGCGACTTTGTCTTTGAGTTGCATATTAATCCTTTGCATTGCGGGTTGGAGTGATCGTGGAAAATCTGACTTTGCCAGTATAGCGAGAAAACGCGGTGCGCATGCCCCGCGCACGTCTATGGGGCTTGCTGCCTGTCAAGGATTTCCTGTAGCCGCCAGGCGCCGGGATTGGTGCCCGCCCACGTGCGAAACGCGTGGTTGAACGCGCTTTGTTCCTGGTAGCCGAGCAGGAAGGCGATGTCGACCAGCGACAAATGCGGTTCGCGCAGATAGTCGCGTGCCAGGCCGTACCTGGCCTGGTCCAGCAGGGCCTGGAAGCTGGTGCCCGCGTCGGCCAGCTTGCGCTGCAAGGTGCGCGGCGTCACGGCCAGGCTGGCTGCAACGGTCGCCAGCCGCGCCGAGCCCTGGCGCAAGCCTGCCACGATGGCCGCGTGCACTTGCGCGTCGATGGCGCCGCCGGTGTCCGTTTCAGCCTCGCGCTGCGCCAGCAACTGTTCCGCATGCTGGCACAGCACGGGGTAGAGGCTGACGTCGGCGTTCGGCACGGGCCAGTCCAGCAATTGCGCGTCGAAAGTGGCCGTGTTGGCGCCCGCGCCAAAGGCGGGCAGGCTGCCCAGCACGCGCACGTATTCGTCGCGGTGGGCCGCGTGGCGCAGCAAGTCGCCGCCGCCATCGTGGGTGAATGCCAGTTTGGCCGGCGGCAGCGGCATGCCGGCCAGCCAGTCGCCGCTGACACGGATGCCGGCAAAGACGCTGTCGACCAGGTGCCGGCTGGCGCCCGGGTAGTTGCTGGTCCAGCGGTAGTGCGCGACGGCGCCATCGCGCTGCAGGTCCGACTGGCCCAGGTCGTGCGCCAGCCGTTCATAGCGGGCCGTCTGTTCCAGCACCTGGCCCACGTTGCTGCAGCTGAGTAAAATCAAGCCATAGGCGCTGTACGTGCCCATGCGCACCCGCTGGCCCACGTGCAGGCCGAAATGCGCATCGCCCGCCAGCAGCGCGCCCGCATCGAGCAGGCGCACGTAGTCGCGCGCGGCAAGGTTGGGTGCGGACGCTTCCAGGCTGTGCGGCGCCACGCCGGCCGTGTGCGCCAGAGTGGCTGCTGCGATGCCGTGCGCGCCGGCCGCTTCGAGCAGCGGCAGCAGATAGGCGCCGGCGACCCGGCCGTCAGTGCTTGTCATGATGGAACAATGCGATTGTCATGAAAAACCAATACCCTTCGTCTGTGGCGGCATATGCTATTGATCTAGCAAGAAAATCAGGCAGGAACAGTATAGCAAGCCGCCGTGGCGCGCAACTGGCCGAATACAGGGGATGTCGATGCAACGCTGGAATGGCTGGGGAGACGAGAGCATCACGTATGCGCTGAGCGGGGACGCGCTGGCATTCCTGCGCGAGCGCCTGGGGCCGGGCAGCGGCATCGTCGATGCCACCTTCGACGACGCCTGCACGCAGGTGCCCGCTTCGCGCCTGGCGCCGCATCCGCTGATCGATACCCAGCCTGCCACGCGCGTGCGCCATGCGCTCGGCCAAAGCCTGCCCGACTGGTTCAAATTGCGCCATGGCCGCATCGGCGCCGTGCCCGATGGCGTGGCCTTTCCCGACAGCGCGCTGCAGGTGCGCCAGCTGCTCGCGTATGCGCGCCAGGCCTGCGTGGCCGTCATCCCGCACGGCGGCGGCACCAGCGTGGCCGGGCATTTGACGGTGGCGGCGGGGCCGCGCCCCGTGCTGTCGGTCAGTCTCGCACGCCTGTGCGCGCTGGGCCACCTGGACCGCGAGGCGCAGCTGGCCACTTTCGGCGCGGGCGTGTATGGTCCCGACCTGGAAGCGCAGCTGCGCGCGCAGGGCTATACCCTGGGCCACTATCCGCAGTCGTTCGAGTATTCGACCCTGGGCGGCTGGATCGCCACGCGCTCGTCGGGCCAGCAATCGTTGCGCTATGGCCGTATCGAGCAGCTGTTCGCGGGCGGCGAAGTGGAAACGCCGGCCGGCACCTTGCGCATCCCCACGTTTCCCGCGTCGGCGGCCGGCATCGACCTGCGCGAAATGGTGCTCGGCTCCGAAGGGCGGCTGGGTATCCTGACGCAGGCGACGGTGCGCGTCTCGCCGCTGCCGCCATACGAGGCGTTCCATGCCGTGTTTTTCGCGGACTGGGGCCAGGCGCAGGCGGCCGTGCGGGCGCTGGCCCAGTCGCGCCTGCCCTTGTGCATGCTGCGCCTGTCGAACGCCCTGGAAACGCAAACCATGCTGACCCTGGCCGGACACAAGAAACTGGTGGGACTGCTGGAACGTTATTTGTCGCTGCGCGGCTGCGGCGACGGCAAGTGCATGCTGATGCTGGGCGTCAGTGGAGAGGAAAAACTGGCCCGTGCGGCCCTGCGCGGCGCGCTGGCGCTGGCGCGGCGGCACGGCGGCGTGCACGTGGGACGCCACATGGGCGACAAGTGGAAGCAGGGGCGTTTTCGCAACGTTTACCTGCGCAACGGCGCGTGGGAGCATGGCTATGTGATCGACACGGTGGAAACGGCCGTCGACTGGCCCCGCGTGGCACTGATGATGGCGGCGCTCGAGCAGGCGGGTGTCAATGCGCTGGCCGCGCATGGCGAGCAGGTGCACGCGTACACGCATCTGTCGCACGTGTACGCGCAGGGCGCCAGCGTCTACACCACCTATGTGTACCGGCTGGCGTCCACCTTTGAAGAAAACATGGCGCGCTGGCGTGCCCTGAAAGACGCGGCCGGCACCGCCATCGTCGCCAACGGCGGCACCATCAGCCACCAGCACGGCGTGGGCACGGACCACGCGCCGTGGCTGGCGGCCGAAAAGGGAGAGCTGGGCATCGCCGCCATGCGCGCGCTGCTGCGCCAGTTCGATCCGCAGGGCATGATGAATCCGGGCAAACTGCTGCCTGACGCGGGCAGCGGATTGTGAACAGGGACGATTTGCCCGGCCTCCTGGCGCGCAAGTGGGACGTGCTGATCGTCGGCGGCGGCATCACAGGCGCCGGCATCTTGCTCGAAGCGGCGCGGCGCGGTTTGACGGCGCTGCTGGTGGAGCAGCGCGATTTCGCCTGGGGCACGTCGAGCCGCTCCTCGAAGCTCGTGCATGGCGGCTTGCGCTATTTGAAGCAGGGCCAGTTCGCGCTGACGCGCGAATCGGTGCACGAGCGGGTAGCCTTGCTGACGGATGCGGCCGGGCTGGTCGAGCCGCAAGGCTTTGCCTTTGGCGACTACACGGGCAGGAAGCCGGGGCGGCGCCAGTTCATGCTGGGCCTGGCCATCTACGACATGATGGCGGGCCGGCGCGCGCGCCGCTATGTCGATGCGGCGGATTTTGCCATGCTGGCGCCGCACATCCGGCGCGACGATCTGCAGGGCGGCATGCTGTACCAGGATGCCAAGACGGACGACGCGCGCCTGGTGCTGCGCGTGCTGCAGGAAGCGCGCCGCCATGGCGGCGTGGCCGTCAATTACCTGGGCGTGGCGTCCTTGCTGCACGACGGTGGCAAGGTCGCCGGCGCCACCTTGACCGATGCGCTCGATGGCAGGGCATTCACCATGCGTGCGCGCCTGGTGATCAGCGCCACGGGCGCCTGGGCCGACGCCCTGCGCGGGCAGGTCGGAGAAACGCCGAAACTGCGGCCCCTGCGCGGCAGCCATCTGCTGCTGCCCGCCTGGCGGCTGCCGCTGGCGCAAGCCGTCAGCCTGATGCACCCGCACGATGGCCGCCCTGTGTTTGCGTATCCGTGGGAGGGCGTGACGCTGGTGGGCACCACCGATGTCGACCACGGCGCCAGCCTGGACGTGGAGCCGGCCATCACGCGCGGCGAACTTGCGTATCTGCTGGCCGCCTTGCAGTGGCAGTTCCCGCAACTGGCGCTGGGCGAAGGCGATGTGCTGGCCACGTTTGCCGGCGTGCGCCCCGTGATCGGCAGCGGCCAGCTTGACCCGTCGAAGGAAGCGCGTGAACATGCGCTATGGCTGGAAAACGGCTTGCTGACGGTGGCGGGCGGCAAGCTGACGACGTTTCGCGTGATCGCCCTCGACGCATTGCGCCGCGCCGCGCCGCTGCTGCCGGGCTGGCAGGCGGATTTGCGGCCCTTGCCGATTTTCGATGCCACGCCGCCATTGTCGGGCAAGGCCCTGGTGCTCGATGCCGAACAGCGCGAACGGCTGCTGGGCCGTCATGGCGCGGGGGCGCAAGCGCTGTGCGATGCGGCGCAGGACGGCGAACTGGCGCCGATTCCCGGCACGCAGACCCTGTGGGCGCAGCTGCGCTGGGGCGCGCGCATGGAAGACGTGCAGCACCTGGACGACTTGCTGCTGCGGCGCACGCGCCTCGGTTTGCAGCTGGCCGGCGGCGCGCTTGCTATCATGCCGCGCCTGCGCGCCATCTGCCAGCGTGAACTGGGCTGGGACGACGCGCGCTGGGAAGAAGAGCAGCAGCGCTACCTGGCCCTGTGGCGCCGCCATTACAGCGTGCCGCAGGGTGAATGAAAACCATAAAAAAGGAGAGCATCATCGAGACCATCCTGTTTGGCCAGCCCCTGGAACTGGGCGACGCGCGCATCACCTACGACAGCCTGTCTCCGCTGGACTTGCGCCAGAGCGTGGACGTCCTCCTCGACGACCTGGGCGAAGACCTGCTGCAAATCACGTGCGCGAATGGCGACATCGTCGACGTGGGCTGGTATCCGGCGTGGAACGAACAGGGACGCTTGCGCGTGGTTGCCGTGCGGGGCCAGGACTGGGAGGCGCCCGTGTTCAGCGCCCGGCCGGACAAGGATCCGCAAGCGCTGCTGCAGGCGCTGCGCGCCGCGCTGGCCAGCCTGGGCTGATGCCATGGCGACCGCGTCCGGCCCCGGGCCGTACATCCTTGCCATCGACAATGGCACGCAAAGCGTGCGCGCGCTGCTGTTCGACCGCGATGGCAATCTGGCGGCAAAGGCGCAAGTGTTCCTCGAAGCGTACTATTCCGATCACCCCGGCTGGGCCGAGCATGACGCCGATGGCTATTGGCAAGCCGTGTGCGCAGCGTGCCAGCAGCTGTGGCGCGGCACGGACATCAATAAATCCTTGGTGGCCGGCGTGGCCGTGACGACGCAGCGCGGCACGGTCGTCAACGTGGATGAAGAGGGGCAGCCCTTGCGGCCCGCCATCACGTGGCTGGACCAGCGCAGCACGCGCGACATCCCCCAGTTGGCGCCATGGTGGCGCGCCGCCTTCCGCGCCACGCGCCTCGATGGCACGATTAGGTACTTTCGCCGCGAGGCCGAGATCAACTGGATCAGCGCGCACCAGCCCGACATCTGGCGCCGCACGCACAAATTCCTGCTGCTGTCGGGCTTTTTGAACCACCGCCTCTGCGGAAAATACATCGATTCGACGGGTTCGCAAGTGGCGTACATCCCGTTCGACTACAAGCGCCACGCGTGGGCCGGGCGCTTCGACTGGAAGTGGCAGGCGCTGGCAATTCAACGCTCGATGCTGCCGGAACTGGTGGCGCCGGGCACGCGCATGGGCGCCATCACGGCATCGGCCGCCGCGGCGACGGGCATCCTGGAAGGCACGCCCTTGCTGGCGGCCGCCGCCGACAAGGCCTGCGAAGTGCTGGGCGCCGGCTGCGTCGAACCGCACGTGGCCTGTCTGAGTTACGGCACCACGGCCACCATCAATACGACCAACCGCAAATACGTGGAAGTGACGCGCTTCATTCCGCCGTATCCGGCCGCCATGCCGGGCGCCTACAGCACGGAAGTGCAGATTTTCCGCGGCTACTGGATGGTCAACTGGTTCAAGGAGCAGTTCGGCGACCGCGAACGGGCGGCGGCGGCCGAAGATGGCACGGGCTTGTCCGCCGAAGCCTTGTTCGACCGCCTGGTCGACGCCGTGCCGCCCGGTTCCATGGGCCTGATGCTGCAGCCGTACTGGAGCCCCGGCATCAAGGTGCCGGGCCCGGAAGCGAAGGGCGCCATGATCGGCTTTGGCGACGTGCATACGCGCGCCCACATCTACCGCGCCATTCTCGAAGGCCTCGCGTATGCGCTGCGCGAAGGCAAGGAACGCATCGAGCGGCGCAGCGGCATCGCGATCACGGAGCTGCGCATCGCGGGCGGTGGTTCGCAAAGCGACGCCGCCATGCAGCTGACGGCCGACATCTTCGGCTTGCCGGCCGCGCGCGCCCACGTGTATGAAAGTTCGGGCCTGGGCGCGGCCATCGCCGCCAGCGTGGGTCTGGGCTGGCACGCGGATTTCCCCGCCGCCGTGCAGGCGATGACGCGCAAGGGCAAGGTATTCCAGCCCCATCCCGAGCACCGCAAGATCTACGAGCAGCTGTATCGGCGCGTGTACCAGAAGATGTATGCGCGGCTGCAGCCCCTGTACCGCGAGATCGCCGACATCACCGGCTATCCGGAATAGCTAGTTATTAAATCGTATTGCGAATCATTCGCATCCGATATATGATGTGTTCCGCATTTCACTAAGGCAACTTATCCCGGTGACTGCAGTGCGCCGCCGGCCATGCGCCGGCGGCGTGTCCGCGCGGGCAGAGTTCCGCCACAACGCTTCCTTCAACGCCGCCGCTTGATCGTGCACCGCTGTCCTCTGCCCCTGCATTTTTTCATTCCACAAGCATCGAGCAGCAAGCAAACCCAGGCAAGGATAGCGATGAAGAGCAGCAGCAAACAACGATTGACCCCGCTGGCCGCCGCGCTGGCGCTGGCATTGGGTGGCGCGCACGGCCACGCGTGGGCGGCGGCGATGGCCGACAAGACCGAGAAGGCCGACGCCGTGCAGATGCCCGCCATCAGCGTGTTCGGCGACGCCATCAGCGCCGGCACGGCCGGACGCTCGTACATCAACAGCGCCGACATCGAACGCCAGCAGGCCGACAATGTCGCGTCCCTGCTCGACACCTTGCCCGGCGTGGACCTGGCCGGTACGGCCCGTCCCAGCGGACAAAGCTTGAATATCTGGGGCTTCAATAAAGTGCAGGACGTGAAAGTCATCCTCGATGGCGTGCCCAAGGGCTTCGAGAAATACCGCCAGGGTTCCATCTTCATCGAACCGGAACTGATCAAGCAGATCGAAGTGAACAAGGGCGCGCATACGAGCTTGTATGGCAATGGCGGTTTCGGCGGCGTCATCACGGTCGAGACCAAGGATGCGCAAGACTTGCTGGAAGGCGGCGAGAAAGCGGGCGCCATGCTCAAGTATTCGCGCCACTCGAACAATGCAGAAAATGACGCCACCGTGGCCGTCTACGGCCGCACGGAAGATGGCCGCTTCGATGCGATGGCCTTCACGACGCAGCGCAAGTCCGACGATTTGCGCAAGCCCGATGGCAAGCCATTCCGCTTTTCCGCCATCGATGCGCCATCGAGCCTGGTCAAGCTGAATATCCGGCTGACGCCGGAGCAGCTCTTGACCCTGACGGCCATGAAGAGCGGAAGCTCGGGCTGGGGCCCGTTCGCCGCCATGGGCGAGGACGTGCCCACGCCGACCGAGGCGGAAATCAAAAAATACGGACTGGAAGAGGCGTGGCAGCGCAAGGCCGTGTACCGCGACCAGGACGACGATACGTATTCCGTGAAGTGGCAGTACGCGCCGCAGAATAACCGATGGATCAAGCTGACGGCCAGCGCCGGCTATTCGCACACGGACCAGCATGACAAGCGTTTGCCATCGGCGTCGCTCGGTTCCTACCTGGGGTCACTGGGCAACGAGAGCTGGGCTTCGTATGTGGACCGCATCGCCGAGGTGCGCAACGAAAGCGTGTTTAGCACGGGCGCCGTGTCGCACGTGCTGCTGACGGGCCTGCAATGGCACAAGAACGTGCGCGACACTCTGATGTATTACCCGTCGTCGACGGCGCTGAAGGACCCCAGCTACAACTACGGCTACTTCCAGCCCTATTACATGCCGGCCGGGCGCCAGGAAACCACGGGCCTGTATCTGCAGGATGCGATGACGTATGGCGACGTGACGGTGACGGCGGCCCTGCGCCACGACAGAGTCGTTTCCGAGGGCGTGCCGAACAAGGCGTCGCGCTACAACAGCCCGCTGGCGGCGGCTGGCCACGACTTCAGCGAAAAGGCGCACGAAGACTGGTCGCCGCGCCTGGGCCTGTTCTGGAAGGCATCCAGCACGCTGGCCTTGTTCGGCGACTTGAGCCGCAGCTGGCGCGCGCCGACGATCGACGAGATGTATTCGAATGAATACTATGTATCGGCCAGACAGGGTTCATCGACGCCGGGTACCAGCCGCGACCTGGCCGTCGAGCGCGTGACGGCCGTGCGCACGGGCGTCATGCTGCACCGGCAAAACGTGTTCATGGAACGCGACGACGTGCAGCTGCGCCTGACGGCGTACCGGAACCGCGTCAGCGACAATATCGGCCCGCGCCTGGGTATCCTGATCGAAGGCTATGTGCCGGGATCGGGCAAGGTGCCGCCGGCCCTGTCGTCCTACCGCAACCTGGCCGGTTTCCGCACGCAGGGCGTGGAGGTCGAGTCCTATTACAACTCGCCGCGCCTGTTCGCCAGCGCCTCGCTGTCGAAGCAGCGCGGCACGCGCACCGGTTCCCAGCGCGACCCGTGGGGCCAGAACGAAGCCGTGTCGACCATCGCGCCCGATAAGTTGATGGCGGGCCTGGGCTGGCGCATGCCCGACCTTGGCGCCAGCATCGGCTGGCAGGGCCGCTTCGTGGCGAAGCAGGAGCGCGTCTTGCCGGTGGGGAATGTGTATCGCCTGCCGCCATCGAAAGGCTATGCGCTGCATACCGTGTTTGCGTCGTGGATTGGCCGGCAAGGCGTGTGGCGCGGCACGGAGGTGCGGCTGACGGTTGATAATGTTTTCAACCGCAATTACATGCCCTACTTGAGCGAAGCGGTTACCGGCGTGGGGAGGAATGCGAAGTTGAGTGTGTCTAGAAAATTCTGATTACTTCTGAAAATGGCGGGCCGGAGACGCGGGCCTGAGAAAATGCCGAT
The DNA here is from genome assembly GCF_001758715.1 of Janthinobacterium sp. HH104. Taxonomy (NCBI): domain Bacteria; kingdom Pseudomonadati; phylum Pseudomonadota; class Betaproteobacteria; order Burkholderiales; family Oxalobacteraceae; genus Janthinobacterium; species Janthinobacterium sp. HH104. The sequence goes on from NZ_LRIB01000064.1 coordinate 26,819, forward strand.
GGCGGCGTTGCAGCTTCCTTGCCGTACATTCGTACTGTCTGCGTCGCTGCGCCTTGCCCTCGACATTTTTCAGGCCCGCTTGGCCCGGGGCGCCCTTGCGTGGGGCGTGGGCCTACTCTTTGTTTGGCGCATGCTTTGTTCAGCTTTAACGCAGTACGATCGCCTTGACCGTCTCCCAGGCCGTGCTGCCCGAGTGGGTGGCGCGGACCTGGTTGCGGCCCGCTTCCTTGGCCACGTACAGGGCGCGGTCGGCGGCGACGAACAGGGCTTCGCGGTCGTCCAGCTGGTGCGGGCGGATGGTGGCCACGCCGATGCTGACGGTGATCCATGGCGACGTGCTTGACCGCGGGTGCGGCAGTTGCAGCGCTTCGATGCCGGCGCGGATGGCCTCGGCCAGATGCAGGGCGCTGTCGGCGTCCGTGTCGGCGAACAGCAGCACGAATTCCTCGCCGCCGTAGCGAGCCGCCAGGTCGCCGGAGCGGCTGGCGTGGGCGGCGATCGCTTGCGCCACCTGCTGCAGGCAGAGGTCGCCGGCCGGGTGGCCCAGGCTGTCGTTGTACAGCTTGAAGTGGTCGACGTCGAGCACCACCAGCGACAGGGCGCCGCCGCCGCGCACGGCGCGCTGCCATTCTTTTTCAAGGAAGCTGTCGAAATGCCGGCGGTTGGCGATCTGCGTCAGCGGGTCGATATAGGCGGCGCGCTGCAGCGCGTCTTCCGACTGCTTGTGGTGCGTGATGTCGTGCAGCAGGCCGATATACAGGGGCTGGCGCAGATACATGGGCGTCAGGGTCAGGTCCATGCTCAGCGCCGCGCCGTTGCGGTGGCGGATCGCCACTTCGCGCGTGCCGTGGTTGTGCGCCTTTTCCGGATTGGCCGCGTGCATGGCGAAGTAATCGAGGTACTCCTGCGTCACGAGGGGGCTGAGCAGCTCGCCGATGAAGCGCCCGGCCAGTTCGTTTTCGCGGTAGCCAAGGTACTGGTCGCAGGCCGGGTTGGTGTACTGGATGCGGCCATCGGCCTCGATGATCAGCAAGCCCTCGGCCATGTTGTTGACGATGGTGCGCAGGCGCTCGGCCTGCTCCTGCTGGGTTTCATTGTTGCTGCGGATTTTCAGCTGGGCGCGCACGCGCGCGCACACTTCGGCCATGCGCAGCGGCTTGCTGATGTAGTCGACGGCGCCGCAGTCGAGACCGGCCACCACGTCTTCCGTTTCCGTCTTGGCGCTCATGAAGATGACGGGGATGCGCTGCGTCAGCGGATGCTGCTTGAGGCGGCGGCACGTTTCGATGCCGTCCATGTCCGGCATCAGCACGTCTAGCAGGATCAGGTCGGGCTGGGCGCGCTGGGCGATCGCCAGCGCCCGCTCGCCGGACGTGGCGACATAGGTTTGATAACCCTGTTCGCTCATCAGCTTGCGCAGCAGCTCAAGGTTGGCCGGCGCATCGTCGACAATCAAAATGGCGGCTTCATGCCGCTGGGAATGCTCCACACTGCCTGGACTCATTGCTTCCGGCCTTCTCGATGTACTCTGCGCTGCCTGCGTTTGCTGCATATTCGGTGATGCTGACCGGGTTCAAATCTGATACAGCCGTCAAATCATACCGCCTCGCCATTTTTTTGGGTGAAAAAATCGATGTTACGCGAGCAATGAAAGTATTATTTTTATGATATTTTTAAAAATAAATACACGCAATTGCTATCATGAAAGCGGTTTTTAGGCGGAAAAGACGCGTGCCCCTGGTGCAGGGGCAGCGGGGGACACGCCCCGCGTCAGGCGGGGCGTGGAGAGGCGAGTTACATTTTTGCGGCGATCAGTTTGCCCAGGATGGCGATGCCCTCGCGGATGCGTTCCGGCGGCACCGTCACGAACGACAGGCGCAAGGTGTGCGTGTCCGGCGTGTTCGCGTAGAACGGCGCGCCCGGTACGAAGGCGACCTTGTTGGCGATGGCTTCATCGAGCAGTTTCATCGCGTCGATGTGTTTCGGCAGGGTGACCCAGATGAACATGCCGCCTTCCGGCTTCGTCCACGTGACGCCGGCCGGGAAGTGCTCTTCCAGCGCCGACAGCATGGCCTGGCACTGGTTGCCATACAGGCTGCGGATGCTGGGGATGTGCCGGTCCAGGAAGCCATCCTTGATCACTTCATGCACGACCATCTGCGTCAGCTGCGAGGTGTGCAGGTCGGCCGCCTGCTTGGCCAGTTCCAGGCGGCGTACGAGCGGCATCGGCGCCACCACGTAGCCGAGGCGGATGCCGGGCGTGAGCACTTTCGAGAACGAGCCCATGTAGATGACGCCGTCCGGATTCATGTTGATCATCTTCGGATACGGCTCGCCGCTGTAGCTGAGGGCGCCGTACGGATCATCCTCGATCAGCGGCAGGCCGTGGCGGGCGCAGGTTTCCACCAGCTCCACGCGGCGCGCCACGGACAGGCTGCGGCCCGTCGGGTTCTGGAAGTTCGGCAGCGCGTACAGCAGGCGCGCGCCATCGGCTACGGGGTTGATCGACGATGGCACCAGGCCTTCGTCATCGGTATCGACGGAAACGAATTCGGGACGATAGACGGAGAATGCCTGCAGGGCGCCCAGGTAGCTGGGGGTTTCCACCAGGACCTTGCTGCCTTCGTCGATCAGAACCTTGCCCAGCAAGTCCAGCGCCTGCTGCGAGCCGGACGTCATCAGCACCTGTTCTGGCAGGATGGTGCTGCCATTGCTCGACAGCGAGTCGGCGATCCACTGGCGCAGCGGCAGGTAGCCGTCGGTCGGGCCGTATTGCAGGGCCACCTTGCCATTGTTCGACAGGACCTTGTCGAAGGCGGTCTTCATTTCTTCCACGGGGAAGGTGGCGGGCGAGGGCAGGCCGCCGGCAAACGAGATGATCTCGGGACGCTGCGTGATCTTCAGGATTTCGCGGATGAACGAGCTTTGCAGCTGTTCCGCGCGTTCGGCAAAGCGCCATTGGATCGGATTCGGATTTTCAATTTTCATACGAGTCTCACAGAAGATGCCGAGCTGCGCCGGCTGGATTTGTTGGCCCGCTTGTGGCGGTGCGTTCGCAAGCGGCGCCGGATAGGCGTCGCCATGGTGCTGCGGTATTGTACGGCTTGCACGCCGCCGTGCCCATGTGCACGCGCAACGGCGTTGCAAATGGGCGTCAAGAAACCTTACTTCAGCTTGCGTCCGATGGCCACCACGGCGATCACGGCGCCGGCAAACAGCAGGCTTTCGCCCGTCAATGGCTCGTTCAGCAGCACGGCCGCGCCCAGCAAGGTGAGGAAGGGCTGCAGCAGCTGCGTCTGCCCCACACGGGCCACACCGCCCAGCGCCATGCCCCGGTACCAGAAAAAGAAGCCGATAAACATGGAAAACACGGAAATATAGGCAAAGCCCAGCCAGGCCGCGCCGCTGGCCTGCGCCATCAGCGCGCGCTGGGGCCAGGCGTTCCACAGGACCACGGGCAAGACAAAAGGCACGGCCAGCAGCAGCGCCCAGCAAATCACATGCTGGCCCGGCATGGCTTGCGCCAGGCGTCCGCCTTCCGCATAGCCGAGTGCCGCCAGCAGCACGGCGGCAAAGATCAGCCAGTCGGCCACGTGGAAGCTGCCGCCGCCCTGGCGCAGCGCGAACGCCACCACCAGAGCCGTGCCGAGCAGGGCCATCAGCCAGAATCCCGGGGAAGGGCGCTCCTTGCCGCGCAGTACGGCAAACACGGCGGTGGCCAGCGGCAAAATGCCCACCAGCACGGCGCCGTGCGAGGCGGGCAGGCTGCGCATGGCGATCGACGTCAGCCACGGGAAGCCCACCACGCAGCCCAGCGATACCAGGGCCAGCGGCAGCCATTGTTCGCGGCGCGGCAGCGGTGCGCGCTGCTGCCACAGCCACAGTCCGGCCAGGCAGGCGGCGACCAAGGCGCGGCCCAGGGCGACAAAGGTGGGATCGAGTTCGGCCACGGCCAGCCGCGTAAAGGGCAGGGTCAGGCTGAAGAGGGCGACGGCGATCAAGCCCAGTAGCAGGCCCTTGCGGTCGGCGCCGAGGCGCAGGGAATGGCTGGGGGAAGGTGTGGCGTGCGATGGCATGGCTGTCCTGGTACGGGTGGTGTGAGATAAAGGCGGGCAGATGTGGATGAATGCGCCCGGTACTGCTATCCTAGGGCGCAATAGCAATACAGTACAAATACACTTTCATGCATAACCCCACATACTGTAATGGTCATATGAGCAATACACTCGCCTCTCCGTCCCTGCCCTTGCTGTCGCGCGCCTCGGGCGAAACCCTGATCGACCAGATCGCGCGTTCGCTGGCGGCGCGCATCGATGACAAGCTGCTGCGCGGCGGCGCGCGCATGCCGTCGATCCGCCAGTGCGCGGCCAGCCTGGACGTGTCGTGCGCCACGGTGGTGGCCAGCTACGACAAGCTGGTGGCGCGCGGCTACCTGGAATCGCGGCGCGGCGCCGGCTTTTTCGTGCGCGAGCGCTCGCCCCTGAACACGCCGGCGGCGCCCGCTGGGGCGCAGGAAGCAGCGGCGCAGCCGATGGACGTGGTGTGGCTGATCCGTAACATGTTCCGCCAGACGCCGGCCATTCCCGCGCCCGGCATCGGCATGCTGCCCGCCGAGTGGCTCGATGGCGACCTCGTGGCGCGCGCCTTGCGCGACGTCAGCCGCCAGCCCGGCAGTTTGTTGCTCGGTTATGGCATGCCGCAGGGTTTCCTGCCGCTGCGCCAGCAATTGCAGCTGAAGCTGGCGGGGCTGGAAATCGCCTGCCCGCCCGAGCAGATCGTCACCACGGTGGGCGTGATGCAGGCGCTGGATCTGGTGGCGCGTGAGTTTGCCCGCCCCGGCGACACCATTTTCGTCGACGATCCCGCGTACTGGCTGATGTTCGGCGCCTTTGCCGCCATGGGCGTGAATGTCATCGGCATCCCGCGCCTCGGCGACGGCCCCGATATCGCCGTGCTGGCGGAACTGGCGGCCCTGCACCGTCCGAAGCTGTACGTGATCAACTCGGTGCTGCACAACCCCAGCTCGACGTCGCTGTCGGCAGCCAAGGCGTTCCAGGTGCTGCGTCTGGCCGAACAGCACGATTTCCTCATCGTCGAGGATGACATCTATTGCGACATGCACCCGGGTGGCGCGGTGCAGCCGGCCACGCGCCTGGCCGCGCTGGACCAGCTGCGCCGCGTGATTTACCTGGGCGGCTTTTCCAAGAGCCTGGCGGCGAACCTGCGCGTGGGCTTCATCGCCACATCAAATGAGCGGGCGCAGCGCCTGGCCGACCGCAAGATGCTGGCGACCCTGACCACCAGCGACATCGGCGAAAGGGTCGTGTATAAAATCCTCTCGCAGGGGCTGTACCGCAAGCATGCGGAGCGCCTGCGCGCGCGGCTCGACAAGGTGCGCGAGGGCACGTATCGCAAGGTCGAACAGGCAGGCTTGCGCTTCGATCCCGCGCCGGCCGGCATGTTCGTGTGGGCCGATGCGGGCTGCGATACGAATGTCCTGGCCGAAAAGGCGCTGGCCGAGGGGCTGGTGCTGGCGCCGGGCAGCCTGTTCTCGCCGCGCCAGCTGCCGTCGACCCGCATGCGCCTGAACCTGGCCACGGTGCAGGACGAGCGGGTGTGGGCGTTTTTCGCCCGCGCGCTGGGTTAGAGGCGACTTTCGGCAGCCGCTCTTGAAATCGCTGGCACCATCCCCAACTCCGTAGAATCCGTCCCATCCACAAGACTATGAGGTAAAAATGGCTGTCTCCGAAAAGCAAACCCTGGGTTTTCAGACCGAAGTGAAGCAAATGCTGCACCTGATGATCCATTCCCTGTACTCGAACAAGGAAATCTTCCTGCGCGAATTGATCTCGAACGCGTCCGACGCGGCCGACAAATTGCGCTTTGAAGCGATCGATAACGACGCCCTGTACGGCAACGATCACGAATTGAAGATCAAGGTCAGCTTCGACAAGGATGCGCGCACCATCACCATTTCCGACAACGGCATCGGCATGACCCGCGACGAGGCGATCTCGCACCTGGGTACCATCGCCAAGTCGGGCACCAAGGAATTCTTCGGCAAGCTGTCTGGCGACCAGCAGCAGGATGCGGCCCTGATCGGCCAGTTCGGCGTGGGCTTCTATTCGGGCTTCATCGTCGCCGACAAGATCACCGTCGAAACGCGCCGCGCCGGCGCGGACGCCTCCGAAGGCGTGCGCTGGGAATCGGCCGGCGAAGGCGATTACAGCATCGAGACCATCGAAAAAACGGGCCGCGGCACGGACATCATCCTGCACCTGCGCGAAGGCGAGGACGAACTGCTGTCGAGCTGGAAGATCAAGTCCATCATCCGCAAGTACTCGGACCATATCTCGCTGCCGATCGTGATGCAGAAGGAAGAGTGGGACGACGAGAAAAAAGAAACCGTCCTGAAAGACGAATTCGAAACCGTCAACCAGGCCAGCGCCCTGTGGGCCCGCAACAAGGCCGACATCACGCCGGAACAGTACGACGAATTCTACAAGCACGTATCGCACGACTTCCAGTCGCCGCTCACGCACACGCATAACCGCGTGGAAGGCCGCAGCGAATACACGCAGCTGCTGTACATCCCGGCCAAGGCGCCGTTCGACATGTGGGACCGCAACAAGCGCGGCGGCATCAAGCTGTACGTCAAGCGCGTCTTCATCATGGACGATGCCGAGCAGCTGATGCCGACCTACCTGCGCTTCGTGCGCGGGGTGATCGACTCGGCCGACCTGCCGCTGAACGTATCGCGTGAAATCCTGCAGGAGTCGCGCGACGTCAAGGTCATCCGCGAAGGCTCGACCAAGCGCGTGCTGGGCATGCTGGAAGAACTGGCGAACGCGGACGAGCAGGACAAGAAGGACAAGTACGCCGTCTTCTGGAAGGAATTCGGCCAGGTGCTGAAAGAAGGCATCGGCGAAGACGCGGCCAACAAGGAACGCCTGGCCAAGCTGCTGCGCTTTGCGTCGACGGCCAACGACAGCGACGAGCAAATCACCTCGTTCGCCGACTACGTGGCGCGCATGAAGGAAGGCCAGGACAAGATCTATTACGTCACGGCCGACAACTACGCCGCCGCGAAAAACAGCCCGCACCTGGAAATCTTCCGCAAGAAGGGCGTCGAAGTGCTGCTGCTGACGGACCGTGTCGATGAATGGATGCTGTCGTTTATCCAGGACTTCGAAGGCAAGGAACTGGTCTCCGTCGCCAAGGGTGGCCTGGACCTGGGCGCGCTGGAAGACGAAGCGGAAAAGAAGGAGCACGAAGAAACGGAAACCTCGTACGCCGACCTGGTGGGCAAGATGAAGACGGTGCTGGCCGACAAGGCCAAGGACGTGCGCGTCACGTTCCGCCTGACCGATTCGCCAGCCTGCCTGGTGGCCGATGAAAACGAATTGTCGGGCAACCTGCTGCGCATGCTCAAAGCGGCGGGCCAGAGCGCGCCGGAATCGAAGCCTATCCTGGAAATCAATCCGAACCACCCGCTGGTGACGCGCCTGAAATACGAAGATGCGGAAGGCGGCAAGTTTGGCGACTGGGCCAACATCCTGTTCGACCAGGCCATGCTGGCCGAAGGCGGCTCGCTGGCCGACCCGGCCAGTTTCGTGAAACGCCTCAACGAATTGCTGCTCAATTCGGCGAAGTAATCACCACCGCATGCCTAAAATGTAGACGTAGGTCGGATTAGCGCAGCGTAATCCGACACGGCGGCGGTGACCGATGTACTGAAGCCGGCCCTTTCCTCCCGAAAGGGCCGGCTTTTTTCATGCGCATGCCCCAAGCCCTGGCTGCGGCGACTTCAGGCATAATTGCCCCTTGTTGAATTTAATCCGTCAATGGCCGGCATGGCCGTTGGTGCAGGAGCCTGTCATGTCAGTGAGTACCCGCGACGCCCTTTTGAAAAGCGCAGAGATCCACCTGCGTTCGAAAGGCTACGCCGCTTTCAGTTATGCCGATTTGTCGGAAGAAATCGGCATACGCAAGGCCAGTATCCACCACCATTTCCCCACCAAAGAAAACCTCGGCGTGGCCTTGATCACGCAATATATCGACGTGTTTACCGAAAAGCTGCAGGCGATCGATGCGGCGCATGCCGATCCGGTCGAACGCCTGCGCGAGTTCGGCGGGCTGTTCCTGGCCAGCGCCAACGACCATTTGCTGCCGCTGTGCGGCGCGCTCGCGGCCGAAATGGCGGCGCTGCCCGAATCGCTGCAGGCCCTGGGCCGGCAGCTGATGGCGCAGCAGCTGGACTGGATGGAAAACAATCTCGTGCAGGCGGCGCAGCTGCATGGCTGGACCTTGCGGAAAGCGCCGAAGGATTATGCCTTCATGCTGCTCAGCGCTCTGGAAGGCGCCAGCTTTATCGGCTGGGCCCTGGGGCCGTCGACTGATCCGCTGGCCGCTTTCCATTACATGCTCGACAATCTGGCGTAGCGCGGGCCAGCCCGCTCAGGCAAACAGGGCGGGCTTGGCGATCATGAGCGCGCAGATGATCAAAAAAACGGCCAGCTTGAGGCACAGCCAGGTTTTCAGCCTGGCGCCCGCCTGCGCGTATCCCTGTTCCACCTTCTCTTCCACCTTGTCCGCCCAAAAATGATCGATGGCTTGCGCGCCGATAAAAAGCGCGAGGGACAGCCGCATCCAGCCCATGTGCAGCCAGGCCCATTCTTGCTGGTACAGCAGGACCAGCCCGCCGGCAAGCAGTATCCAGCCTGCGACGGCGATCTGCTGATGGAGCTTATGCAAGGTGTCGCGGCCGGCAGGCTCGCGCATCAGGTTCAGCAGGCGCGGCGTCAGCATCATCGGGCCGATGAAGGCGATGGCGGCGACTACGTGCAGTATCAGCAGGAATGTATAAGTGTGCATGGCGTTCTCGTCTCGGCAAGGACAGTTGTTTGCGGAACGTTTAGAATAAGTTTTACTACCCACTTTCGCTACTCGCATTCATGGCAAAAACTGCAGCGCATGCGGAGCCCCGCAAGCGGCCGTCCCAGGCCAGATCGGCTGCCACCGTCGCGGCGATGGTGGAGGCGGCTGCTCGCATTATTGAGGTGCGGGGCTGGGCCGCGTTGACGACGAATCACGTTGCCGAGCTGTCCGGCGTCAGCATCGGCTCGCTGTACCAGTACTTCCCGTCGAAAGAGGCGCTGCTGGCCGAACTGGTACGCCGCGAACGCGCAGTGCTGCTGCACGACGTGGGGCTAGCCATGGCGCTGGAGGGTGAGCTGCCGCTCGCGATAGAACAGGGGGTGATGGCCGGCCTGGCGCACCAGTTCAGGCGGCCCGCGCTTGCCCTCGCGCTGGAATCGGCGCCGTCGTCGCCATCGTTGCAGCATGAGGACGACGCCTTGCGGCATGCGCTTGCGGGCCAGCTCGCGGGGCTGCTGGCGCGTCATGGCGTCGCCGATCCTGATATGGCCGCCGCCGACGTGATTGCGCTATGCCGCGGCATCATCGACGCCGCGGCGCTGCGGGGAGAAACGGATATGGCGTCGCTTGCGCGGCGCCTGGGGCGCGCGGTCCATGGCTACCTGGACACGGCGGGACCTGCCACGGAAGCTGCCGCCAGCGCTTAAGGGAGGATGCAGCTGTCCAGGCCACACATTTCCCCGGCCGATGCGGCCAGATCCTCCTGGGACCTGGCATGCATTTTTTCCAGTGCCTGCAGGAATACCTCTTGCGGCTGCGCGCCGGAAATGTGCGTCCCATTGCCAAAGACAAACAGCGGCACGCCGGAAGCGATGCGCGAGGCGCTGCGCTCATCGTCCTGCACCTGCTGGCGCAATTGCGGTGTCGACCACGCGCGGTGCACCGCCTCGGCAGGCACGCCCGCCTGCGCCGCGAGCAGGGCGAGGGAATCGCGGTCGAACAGCGACTTGCCGTGCGAAATACTCTGCGCATACAGCACTTCGACCAGGCGCTGTTGCAAAGCCGTGTCGCCGGCGGCCTTGACGAGCATGTGCGCGTCCATGGTGTCCCCAAACAGCATGGTGTCGAAGCGGTAGTCCAGGCCTTCGGCCGTTCCATGCGACTGCACCGAATACAGCATGCCCTCGGCGGCCATCGGATCGCGAAATTTTTTCAGCAAGGCTGCCTTGATCGGTTCGGCCTGATGGTTCGGTGCGATGCGGTAAGCGCGCAGCCTGACCTGCACGGCGTCCCTGTGTTCGAAAGCGGCAAGGGCCTTCTCGAAGCGGCGCTTGGCGATCCAGCACCAGGGGCAGACGAAATCGGACCAGATGTCGACGACCAGCGCTTGTGTATTGTTTTTCATGGTTGCTCCTTGAGTGGCCGGCCCGGCGTGCACGCATGCCAGGCCGGCTGATGCGGTAGTATCAAGCCTTGTCGAACGCGTCCAGCACGTGGGTGCTGTAGACAACGGCGGCGCCGGCATTGAGGTTGATCGCCACGCCGAGCGCCTCGCCAATTTCTTCCACGGTCACGCCCAGCTTCTTGGCGGCGGCAGCGTGGAAGGCGATGCAGCCGTCGCAGCGCGTCGTGACGGCCACTGCCAGCGCGATCAGTTCCCGCGTTTTCGCGTCGAGATGGTTGGTCTTGTCGCCGGCGCCGCCCAGTGCGGCAATGCCTTTCATGGTGTCGGGCGTCAGTGCGTTCAGTTGCAACGCACGTGTGTTGATGTCTTGCCGAGCTTGTTTCCAGTCTTCCATGATTTCCTCGCTATGTAGGCGCTTGCGCGCGGGTTGGTGGTTCGATGATTCCAGGGAGGGGTATCAGGCCTCGATTACTTCCAGGGTGGGCAGCATGCGGATGGCCTTCGAGAAATTGGCCAGGTTGACCGACGTTTTGGTGACGGCCTGGTGCAGCGCCTCGACGCGCTCGCGCGAGGCATCCGTGCGCAGCCGCACCACGTAGCTGACTTCGTCGTAGCCGGGATTGACGTTCTCGTCCAGGCCGAGGAAGCCGCGCAGGTCCAGCTTGCCGTCCGTTTCGATTTCCAGGCTGTGCACGGTGATGCCCATGGCCGCCGCATTGGCTGCGTAACCGACCGACAGGCAGGCGTTGAGGGCGGCCATCAGCAGCTCTTGCGGATTGGGCGCCGTGTTTTGGCCCAGCAATTCATGCGGTTCGTCCGAGGCGATCTCGAAATGGCGCGCATGCTTTTCGCCGCCCAGCACATAGTGGCTGACGATGGCCACGCTGCGCGTCTGGTGTTGCCACCGGGTCTTGACGTTGAAACGCGCTTCGCCCTTGCCGGGATGCCCTGCCACACCCTGGGCGAATTGCTGCAATGCCGCCACGTTGATGCCATTGAGCATATTGCTGGCAGGCGCCGCACCATACGCGGGATAGTCGGTATACCCGTGGGACGGGGCGCCGCTGGCGCCGTAATAGGTCGAGCGGTCGCTGTCGGCCAGCGGCCAGTTGTTTTGCATGCGCTCCACCAGATCCGGGTTGGAGATGAACGGCATGCCGAAGGCGATCAGATCGAGGTCGCCTTTTTCCAGCTCGCTGCGCGCCAGTTCCTGCGTGAAGCCGCCCGCGCCGATCAGGGTGCCGTGATAGTCCTGGCGGAATTGCGCGCCAAAGCCGGGTGGCACTTGCGCCGCCGTGATGGTCGGCTGGTAGTTCAGGTGCACATAGGCCAGCTTCCTGGTGTTGAGGGCCTGGGCCACGCTGCTCCACACCTGCGCTTCATCGGCATAGGCGCGCATGTCGTACAGGCGGCCGAACGGCGAGACGCGTACGCCGACCTTGCCGCTGCCGATGGCGGCCGACAGGGCGTCTATGGTCTCGAGCAAAAAGCGCTGGCGGTTGGCGATGCTGCCTCCGTACTGGTCGGTGCGCGTATTGACGGCGCTGCTGAGGAACTGGTCGAACAGGAAGCCGTTGGCGGCCATGATCTCGATCCCGTCAAAGCCAGCGTCGATAGCGACTTTTGCCGCATGCACGAAGTCGGCGGTGACGCGGGCGATCTCGTCGACGCTCAGCGCGCGCGGCACGCTGGGCAGCACCGGTCCCGCCTTGCCCGGTTCGATCCAGGCGTAGACGGTGGTGTTTTCCGCCGCCACGTCGCTGGGGCCCACGGGCGCCGCGTTGCCCGGCTGGATAGACACATGCGACATGCGGCCCACGTGCCACAGCTGGGCGAAGATCTTGCCGCCCTTGGCATGCACGGCATCGGTGACCTGGCGCCAGCCCTGGCCCTGCGTGCTGCTGTAGATGCCGGGCGTGTACAGATAGCCGCGGCCTTCATCTGAGACGGGCAAGCCCTCGGTGACGATCAGGCCGGCCGAGGCGCGCTGGGCGTAATACAGCGCGGTGAGCGCATCGGGATTGTTTTCGAGCGTGCGCGTGCGCGTCATCGGCGCCATGACGACGCGGTTGGCCAGGGAAATGCCGGACAGGTCATAGGGGGTGAACAGTTGATGCATGTAATGCCTCGCAAAGGTCGAATGCGCCGTGGCGCGAAAAGATTGCCGGGTGAAATACCGGGTTCGAAATAAGTCTACCATCTAGTAGGTAGGCAAGTCAACCGGTCACATTGCCGGCAAAATCGCTATGATGCGGCTTTGCACGGGACGATACGGATGATGGCCATGAAGAAGCGCCTGATGGCGGGCCTGGGCGCGCATGCGCTGGGCTGCCTGTTGTTTATTGTGTTGAGCTGGCTGGGATTTTTCCTGTACACGCAGCTGTTCGGCAGCCTGGGCTCGCGCGGCGTGGCCGGCGGCCTGGCCTTGCTGCTGGTGTTCTACGTGTATGCGGGCACGAATCTGCTGCTGGCGCTGCTGCCGCCCGGCTGGTGGAAGCCTGCGCTGTGCGGCTTGCTGGGTGCGGCCGTGCTCGCGTATCTGCTGCCCCAGCATCCGCTGCGGGCGATCTACTTCAGCGTGCTGTCGGGCGGCTTGAGCTGGCTGGCCGTGCTGGCCAGCGCGCGTTTAAGCCGATATCTGCGCGGCTGACAGGCTGTCGATGAAAGCGGCGACGGCGCCGGCCGCCGCTTCCGGCGCGGCCTGCAGCAGCATGTGCGGCGCGGCGATGTCGACCAGTTGCGCGCCCGCTGCCTGCCGCAGTATCTGCGCGGCGTTCGCGGGCGGCACCAGGCGGTCGTGGCGGGCGCGCAGATACAGCACGGGCAGGCTGCCGCGCGCGAAGCTGCGCGAGGCGTCCGTTTCCAGTACGGCGCGCAGGCGCTGGCGCAGCGTTGCCGGTGGCACTTGCGCCAGCGCCGTTGCCAGTTCCGCCTGCAGTTGCGGCGTGGAGTAGGGCGCCAGCAGCGCCTGGCGCAGGGCGAAGCCGGGCATGGCGCCAAAGGGCACGAGGCCGAGCAGGTGGCGCAGCGGCGCCAGCACCGGGCGCGGATTGCGCACGAACGAACAGCACAGGACCAGGGCGCGCATGCCAGGCGGCGGATCGGCGCGCAAAGCCGCCCCCAGCGGTCCCGAAAACGATTCGGCCAGCACGACGAAAGGGCGGTCCCGTGGCAAGCGTTCGCGCACGAATGCTTCCAGCGCCGCATAGTCGAGTGGCGCGGCCGGGTAGGCGATGGCCAAGGTGTCGATGGCGCTGTGCGCGCGCAAGGCGGCGTCGAAATGGTGGAACAGGCTGGCCGTGCCATCCATGCCGGGCAGGAGGACAAGCAGTGTCGAAGCGGTAGGAGAGATGGTCATTGCAGCCATCATAACAGCCGCGCCGGCGCACGCGCCGTCCGCCAGCCGCACGGCATGGGGGCTGGCGCCATGCTAGAATCGCCGGCGCGCCATGCGTGGCCGCAAGAGCGGCCAAATCCCCGACAGACAGAATCATGCATATCATTTTTTCGAATTACCGCACCCTGGGCGGCGCCTTGCTGGCAGCGGCCTGCATCCTTTCCCAGCCCGCCCGCGCCACGGCGGCGCCCTCGGCGCCGGCCGGGAAAAGCCTGTCGTCCTTGCTGGCCGGCGGTCCCTTGCCGCGCCTGAGCGAAGACCCGCAGGTGCGCGCGGCCCTGTTCGATTTCTTCGGTTACGCGCGCGGCAGCTACACGGAAGACGATGAACTGCTGCTGGCGCAGGCGCTCGAAGCGATCAGCGAAAAGCGCGACGCCACGCGCACCGTGCTGGCCGATGGCCGCCAGTTGCTGGCGTCGATGAACGACCGCAAGCAGGGCCGTGAACGCGGTGCCATGCTGCTCGACAAGCGCGGCGCCATCATCGCTTTTGGCCTCGTCAACGGGCATTGCCGCCTGGAGGGCCAACCGCTGGCGAAAGTCTGCAATCCCGATCCGAATGCCGTGCTGACGGTGTTCCACCGCAAGGGCATGCTGGTCGGGGATGCGGCGCCCTTGCTGGCCTGGGCCCGGCAATTGCCGCCCATGCTGGCGCTGATCGCGGGCGACAAGGAAGCGGGCGCCGATGGGCAAAAGATCGCCAGCGTTGAATATGTGCTGGCGCAGCCGGCCCTGCCGGGCTGGAACCGCGCCCAGCTGCCGCCCGCGTATCCGCCGGCGCTGCTGCCGCTGCTGCTCGATAAATCGACGGTGCTGACGTCGGCCGGCGCTGGCGTGTTTGCCTATCCGCTGACCCTCAAGGGCAAGAAACAGAACAATGTGCTCGACCATGCGGAAGGCCGCCCGCCGCGCGACCTGGAAGTGGCGCTGCGCAGCTATGCCAGTTTCGACACGGTGGTCGAGCGTTACCGCCAGCTGGCCAAGGGCGCCCGGCTGCAGCGCAACGAGCGCACGGCCTACCTCGATGGCAACATGGGACAGGGCAGCTACCGCGTCTACATCCGCAACACGGGCGCCGATGGCGTGATGATCGACGTGGCGCTGTGGCAGCGCAAGCTGGCCGCCAGCCGCTGATCTAGCAGGGAACTGGCTGCTCGTAGCCTAGTTGCGCCAGCTGCGCGGCGATGGCGTCGTCGCGGGTTTTTTTGCCCGTTCGCAGGCGCGCATGCGTGAGGGACGCGGGCAAGCCATGCGCCAGCAGGGCGTCGATGTCGAGCATGGTTTCCGATGCCGACAGCTGGCGCAGGGCGGGCAGGGCGGCGAGGCCGGGCAGGCTCTCGAGCGTCTTGCAGGTGTGCAGATGCAGGCGTTCAAGCACGGGATTGGGGCCCAGCGCGATCTGCCGCAGCTTGATCTGGTCTTCCACCCATAGCGCCTGCAGCAGCGGGAAGCGGCCGATGTCGCCCAGGGTTTCCAGGCCGCGCACGCGTACCACTTCCAGTTTCCGCAACAGGGGCGCCTCGATGCGCGCGAGCGACTCGCGCCCGCCCAGCTGCAACAGCAGCCGGTCCAGGCGGGCCATCTCCGAGATGAAATCGAGCGCTACCTTGTTCTTGATGCGGTACAGCGACAGCTCGTGCAGCACCGGCAGGCCGGCCACGGTGTCGATATGCTGGTCGTGGCCCTCGATGACCAGGCTGGCCAGCTGCGTGTAGTGGCGCAGCGGGGCCAGGTCGATATTGTTTTTGGCCGATTCGCCCAGGTTCAGGTATTCGAGGCCGCGCAAATTATCGAGCTGCAGGATGTCGGCCTGCGCCAGCTTGTACACGCCCAGGCTCAGGCGCTTCAGGTGGCGCAGCTCGCCCAGGGTTTCCAGATGGATGGCTTGCCAGTGGCAGTCGATGGACAGGCTGGCCACATGCGGCAGCGCGCGCAGGATGCGGGCGTCGAACACCCTCGGGTCGTAACCGTAGATGCGGATGGTCAGCGCCGTGCCGCAGGTGGCGGCCAGGGCGTCGAGGTCGGCCAGCAGCGGCTCCGGCTCGCCCAGGGTATCGAACTGCACCAGTACCTGCTGGCCGCCCGCGATGGCGGCGCGGATCGCCCTGGCGTCGATGCGTTCGGGGTTCTGGATGCGTAGCGGCTGTGTTGCTTGCGTCATGGTCATAGTCCTATCGGGTAGTCCACTTTCCTGGGAGGAGGGCAGCCTTCCGGCCCCGGAAACGTCTGCTTGCCCGTGTCGTCGTAGCGCTTGCCGCACTCCACGAGCACGCGCTTGCGGAAGGTGTAGATGCTGGCCACCTTGCCATTCGGGTGGTAGCAGATATTGTCGCCGTCGCGGTCGGACGAAGCATAGCTGATCATGGTCTCGCCGTTGACCGTGCGCGTGCTGTGGCCGCTGCGCGGCTCCGTGCATTTGAGCTGGCCGCTTTCGTAATAGACGTTCAAGACCGAGGTGTCGGCGGTGCGGTCGACCAGCAGTTCATCCTTGCGCTTGCCGTTCGGGTAGTTCGAATAGCCTTCCTGGCGCTGGCCGTACTGGAAGGCGTAGTAATACTGCGGCTTGCCGTCCGGGTAGTACATATGGTGGTACTCGCACACGTCGTCGCGCGTGCTGCCGTATTCCTTGAAGGTGCAGCGGTGGATGTCGTTGAGCAGCTGGCCGTCTTCATAGTATTCGCGCAGGTGCGTGAGCAGGCGGCCCTGGTCGATGACGGCCAGGCGCTCCGGCTTGCCGTTCGGGTAGTAGCGCGCGTCCAGGCCCTGCTTCTTGCCCATCTCCCACAAGGTATCGAGGCGCAGGATCTTGCCGCTGTCGTCGAATGCCTGTTCACGCCCATCGAGCTGGCCGTTGCGGTAGGTGGCCGTGTAGACCACGTATTCCTTGCCGGCCGGGCCCAGATAGCGCGTGCGGCTGCCTTCGAGCACGCCGGCCTGGTAATGGTCGCGCAGGCGCAGCGCGCCCTGCACATCCGTGTCGATCGCTTCGCCCTGTTTTTTGCCTTGCACGAAAGTGACGCTTTGCGTGGCCTTGTCCTTGAGCTTGAGTTTCCACGGACCGTCGCGCAAGCCTTCGATGAAGCTGCCGTCGCCGTCTTCCGTGATCCATGCGCCATGGCGCGAGCCGTTCACGTAGTTGCCGCGCGTTTGCAGCTTGCCGCCCATGCGGCGTTCGTGCGGGCCGTTCAGCTGGCCGCCCGCGTAGGTGTCGAAGCCCGTCACTTCCTCTGCATCGGCATAGTTGACGACCGTCCAGCGGCCTTCGCGCTTGCCGGCCCGGTACATGCCGCTCTCGCTCTGTTTTGGGTAATTGAAGTACCACATGCCTTCCTGCAGGCCATCGACGAAATGGCCTTTTTCGCTGCCTTCGTGCATGCCTTCGCGCACCCACAGGCCCTGGCGCTTGCCTTTCGCGTACTGGCCCCGCTCGACCACCGAGCCGTCGTCCCAGGCCAGGCTGTAGATGACGGAAGGGCCTTCCTGGCTGCCCGTGAACTGCTTCGGCGCCGTTTCCCACGTCACTTGCCACAGGCGGTAATTGCGCAGGATGCCGGCGCCCGCATCGCTGTACAGGGTGTAGCTGGCGGTGAGAAAACGGTCGCCTTTCTTCTCGAAGGTTTTCTTGTAGATGATGGCGTCCTGGCTGCCAGCCTCCACGGGCTTGCCCTCGTCGCTGTAGTAGCCAACGACGGTGCCCTGCGTATGGTCGATGGCGTCGAAGTCCGCATTGCCGCTCTTGCCGCGCGCGACGCTATAGTCCATCGGCGCCAGCTTGGCCAGCGCCGCCTTGACCTGCCCTGCGTTGGGGGCGGCGCTTTGCGCCACGATGCGGTTCAGGGCCGGCTGCAAGCCGTCCAGGCGCCGGTACTTGCCGGAGCTGCGGTGGTAGCGGTAGGCGCGCAAGCCGTTCTTGCCACCCTGCCGGAACAGCACCAGCATGGTTTGCACGCTGTCGTCCGACTCCTTGTCCAGCGAGGCGTAGAAGACGGAACGGATGACGGCGTTGCCGAACTGGTCGAGCAAAATGGGTTTCGAGGTGTCGCTCTTGCATTCGCAGTAATAGCCGTTGACGCCCTCTTTTTCCTTGAGAAAGGCGATGTCGAAGCCGCTGTCCTGCGAGGCCGTGATGGCGGGATGGGCGAGGGTCTTGCCTTCGTAGAAGGGCGCGCCGTGGGCGAAGGCGGAGCAGAGCAGCAAGGGCAGAAGCAGACGTTTCATCGTGAGGCTGGCGCCGGGGCGCCGCAATGGAAAGGCCACGATTCTGCCTGCGTTCTTACTTGTGGGCAAATGGGCGCGCGTCTATCGTGTGCGCGCCCTTGTTCAGGGCTGGTGCGCGGCGCAGAAGTCCAGCAGCAGCTGCTCACCGTCCGGCCACGGGCCGTAGCCGGCGTCGCCGTTGATATGCCCGGCGTCGCCGATCATGGTGAAATCGCTGCCCCAGGCGGCGGCAAACGCGCGTGCCCGCGCGAAGCTGACGTAGGGATCATCGCCGCTGGCCACCACCAGGCTGGGAAACGGCAAGGCTTGCAGCGGCATCGGCGCAAAGCCCGTCGTGCCGGACGGATAGGAGGGCGCTTCCACATCGCTGGGGGCGACGAGGAAGGCGCCGGCGATCTTGTGCGGCGAGCCGCTGGCAGCCCAATGGGCCACCAGCGTGCAGGCCAGGCTGTGCGCCGCCAGCACGGGCGGGCGCTCGCAGGCGGCGATGGCGCGGTCGAGCTCCGCCACCCATTCGTCCTTGTCCGGCGTCTGCCATTCCCCGTGCGGCACGCGCGACCATTGCGGGTGGCGCGCTTCCCAATGGGTTTGCCAGTGCTGCGGCCCGGAATTCCACAGGCCGGCCAGGGTCAGGACCAGAGGCGACATCATTTCTCCTTTTGAAATTGAAATCAGAGCTCCGTGCGTAAGGCAAAGAGCTCGGGGAACAATACCACGTCGAGCATCTTGCGCAAATAGCTGACGCCCGCCGTGCCGCCCGTGCCCGTCTTGAAGCCGATGATGCGCTCGACCGTCGTCACGTGGCGGAAGCGCCAGAAGCGGAAAGCCGTTTCCAGGTCCACCAGCTTTTCGGCCAGCTCGTACAGGGCCCAGTGTTTCGACGGGTCGCGGTAGACTTCCAGCCACGCTGCCTTGACGGAGGCGTCGGTGCTGGTCGGCAGGGTCCAGTCGGCATCCAGGCGCTCGGGGGCGATATACAGGCCGCTGCGCGCCAGCAGCTTGATCGACTCGTCGTAGACGGAGGGCGTGCGCAGGGCGGCGTCGAGCACCTTGTAGGTGTCCGGCGCCGTCGTATGCACGTTGAGCAGGGCGGCGTTCTTGTTTCCCAGGATGAATTCGATCTCGCGGTACTGGAAGGACTGGAAGCCGGACGAGGCGCCAAGGTAGGGACGGATGGCCGTGTATTCGGGCGGTGTCATGGTGGCCAGCACGTCCCAGGCGTGCACGAGCTGGTCCATGATGCGCGCCACGCGGGCCAGCATTTTAAAGGCGGGCGCCAGGTCGCCGCTTTGCAGGTTGGCGCGCACGGCATGCATTTCGTGCAGCATCAGCTTCATCCACAATTCGCTCGTCTGGTGCTGCACGATGAACAGCATTTCGTTGTGATTCGGTGACAGCGGATGCTGGGCCGTGAGGATGCGGTCCAGCGCCAGGTAATTGCCGTAGCTCATCGATTCGCTGAAATCCATCTGTGCGCCATGCCACTGCGCATCCTGGCCGCCCGCATGCATGGGGCAGCCGCTGGTGTTTTCCTTGTTCATATTCTTGTCGTCGCTCATGGGGGGATTCAGGTGACGGCATCGCGCTTGGCGGCGATGTCGTAGGCTAGTGTGTCGAGGATGTCGCGCAGGATTTCCACGGCATCCCACACGTCGGCAAAGCTCGTGTACAGGGGCGTGAAGCCGAAGCGCATGATGGCCGGTTCGCGGTAGTCGCCGATCACGCCGCGCGCGATCAGTGCCTGCATCACGGCATAGCCATGCGGGTGCGTGCAGCTGACCTGGCTGCCGCGGCGCGCATGCTCGCGCGGCGTGACGAGACCCAGCGGATGGCTGGCGCAGCGCTGCTCCACCAGCGCGATGAACAGGTCTGTCAGGGCCAGCGACTTGCGCCGGATGGCTTCCATGCTTGTTTGCGCAAAGATATCGAGGCCGCATTCGACGAGGGCCAGCGAGAGTATCGGCTGCGTGCCGCACAGGGCGCGGGCGATGCCGTCGGCGGGCGCGAAGCCCGGGTCCATAGCGAACGGCGTGGCGTGGCCCCACCAGCCGGACAAAGGCTGGCGGAAGCGTGCCTGGTGTTTTTGCGGCACCCAGATGAAGGCGGGCGAGCCGGGGCCGCCATTCAGGTATTTATAGGTGCAGCCGACGGCCAGGTCGGCGCCGGCGCCGTTCAGGTCCAGCGGCACGGCGCCGGCCGAATGGGCCAAGTCCCACAGCGCCAGCGTGCCCTGCGCGTGGCAATGGCTGCTGATGGCGGCCATGTCATGCTGGTAGCCGGTGCGGTAGTTGACGTGCGTGAGCATGGCGACGGCGCAATCGGTATCGATGGCTTGCGCCAGTTCCTCGGGACTGTCGACCAGGCGCAGCTGGTAACCGCGATCGAGCCAGGCGGCCAGGCCTTGCGCCATGTACAGGTCGGTGGGGAAGTTGCTGCGTTCGCTGACGATGATGCGCCGCGCGGCATGCGCGGGATCGCTGGCCTGCATCTGCAGGGCGGCGGCCAGGGCCTTGAACAGGTTGACGGAAGTGGTGTCGGTGATCACCACTTCGCCCGTGCCGGCACCCAGTAGCGGGGCCAGGCGGTCGCCCAGGCGCTTGGGCAGGTCGAACCAGCCGGCCGTATTCCAGCTGCGGATCAGGTCCGTGCCCCATTCTGCCGTGATGACGTGCTGGGCGCGGGCCAGGGCCGCTTTCGGCCGCGCGCCCAGGGAGTTGCCGTCGAGGTAAATCACGCCTTGCGGCAAGTCGAATTGCTGGCGCAAGGGCGCCAGGGGATCGTCGAGGTCGCGTGCGCTGCAGTCATGTCGAGAAATCATGGTGGCTTTCATATTGATACTTGTCTCAGTGGCACGATATTGCTTGAAGCTTAAAGTATTGTGCGGAAGCAGGCAGTGTAGCAAATCCACGCCGGAAAGCGGCATTTCCGCGCTCGAGGAGGCGGGCGAAGTGCCAGCCTGCGGGGCGTCAACGAGAAAAATCACGATTTTTAAAAATATTTTCAAATAACCCTAAAGTTTCGCCAGGCGCCGCCGTCAACGATTACATGAACGGTGTCAAACCGGCCAAAAAAGAATGCAGGTTTTTGAAATATTTTTCAAAAAAGCCCTAAAGTTCCTGCCAAGGCAGCCGTTATCTAGGTAGACAGGCTTGATTCCGATCAAGTTGTTGTAAAAAAGTGATATTTTTTACAGGCCAAAAATTGGCTAAATCCGGCATACAGCCAACCACCGACATCCGCGCCGTTACTGGCGTGCGACCATGATCGAGCAGTGTTTGTCAGACAAACACCTACGATCCCATCCGCTATTCCCCGACCAAAAATACAGCGCTGCGCCTCTGTTGCGTTTAATGTTGCTCCTGCAGAATGTATCTCACTGGCAACAAACAATGCCAGCTGAATTCAACGGATTGAGGAGATGGAAATGACTGCTAACGACATGATGGCTGAGATTCGCGACGCTAACCTGAGCTACCTGATGCTGGCCCAGCAAATGATTCGTGCGGACAAGGTAACGGCCATCTTCCGTTTGGGCATCGCCGCCGAAATCGCCGAACTGATCGAAGGCATGAGCAATGCGCAGATCCTCAAGCTTGCTGGCGGCAACATGATGTTGGCCCGCTTCCGCTTTGACGACAGCGCCATCCTGGGCATGTTGACGAACTACAATAAAGACCGTTCGCTGGCCCAGTCGCATGCAGCCATCTTGATGGCTGGTCAGGGCGTCGAAGAAATCGCTTGATGCAACAACCTTCAGTCAGTATCAGTCAGTAGCGGAGTACACAGCATGGCCAAGAAAAGTGTCGTATCGGAAGCGCAGGAAATCCAGCTGGCCATCGAATTGATACAGCTGGGCGCCCGCTTGCAACTGTTGGAGACGGAAGTCTCGCTGTCGCGCGAACGCCTGCTGAATCTGTACAAGGAATTGAAGGGCGTCTCGCCGCCCAAGGGCATGCTGCCGTTTTCCACCGACTGGTTCATCACCTGGCAACCGAATATCCATTCCTCGCTGTTCATCAATATCCACAAATTCCTCGTCGATCACGCCGGCGCCACGGGCATCGAAGCCGTGATGAAGGCGTATAAACTGTATCTGGAACAGATGCCGCCCGAAGCGGGCGAAGAGCCGCTGCTGTCGCTGACGCGGGCCTGGACCCTCGTGCGCTTTTTCAGCAGCAAGATGCTGGACATGGCGCCCTGCGGCAAGTGCGGCGGCAAGTTCGTCGTCAACTGCCTCGACCTGAACGCCGATTATGTGTGCGGCCTGTGCCACATGCCTTCGCGTGCCGGCAAGACCAAGAAGGCGCGCGATGAAGCGGCCGCTGGTGCATCGCCGAGTGTGGTTGTCTGAGCCATACATATATAAGACAGAGATACAAGACAAAGAGTTAGCCGGAGCCGGTCGCCTGACCGCACTCCGGCTTTTTCATGCCGGCATCGCTTACACTGGCGTTTTCCTCCTTCGACTACCCCATGCTGCAACAAATCCTGCGCGCGCCCGCGCTCAAGGCCATCCTGATCCAGGTGTTGGCCTTTCCCTTGATGTTGCTATTGGTGTATGGCCTGGCGCGCGCAGGCGTCGCCATGTCGCTGCCGGCCGTGGCGCTGGTGCAGGGCGTGCTGGCGGCGCTCATCACGTGGCGCGCGGGACTGGCGCGTTGGTGGTGCGCCATCGGCCTGCTGTTTGCGCCCGCCTTGCTGGCGGCCAGCCTGCTTGATTTGCCCCCGGCCGTGTTCCTGACGGCCTTTGTTTTCCTGCTGAGTCTGTACTGGTCCACATTTCGCACGCAAGTGCCGTTTTATCCGTCGGGGCCGCAGGTGTGGCAGGCCGTGGCCGGGCTGATCGTGGACCGTCCCGGCGTGCGCCTGATCGATATCGGCAGCGGCCTGGGCGGCCTGGTGCTGGACCTGGCGCGGCGCCGGTCCGACGGGCAGTTCTCCGGCATCGAACTGGCGCCGCTGCCGTGGCTGGCAAGCCGATTGCGCGCGAAGCTGGCGGGCAGCCGCGCGCGCTTCCTGCGCGGCGACTACGAAGCGCTCGATTTCGGCCGCTACGACGTGGTGTTTGCCTACCTGTCGCCGGCGGCGATGGCAGCCCTGTGGAGCAAGGCGGAAAGGGAAATGTTGCCCGGTAGCATGCTTCTTAGTTACGAATTCCAGATTGCGGCACGCAAGCCCGATAAGACCATCGCCGCCACAGAGGGTGGTCCTTTGCTTTACATATGGTGCTTTTAAGCAATTGTCTGCGTTATTTGCTTGCCCGTGGGGCAATCTCACGTTATTGTAGTTCCACACGGCATTTTCTCGGAATTGCGTTGAAAAGCGGGGCATTTCAATTAACTTTCGGTTACTTTTTTGCCACTGCCCTTGCCGGCGGCGCAGCCGCCAGAAGACAGGAACAGGTTTGAACATGCCGGGCACACAGCCCCGGCCATTATTGGGAGTCAGGGCACTTGTTAGTCATAATCGGATACATCATCGTTTGCGCCTCGGTCTTTGGCGGCTTCGCAATGGCCGGCGGCCATCTGGCGGCGCTGTTCCAGCCGCTGGAGTTGCTGATGATCGGCGGCGCCGCCCTGGGCGCCTTCCTTGTTGGTAACAATAACAAGGCCATCAAGGCAACGATCGCCGCCTTGCCGAGCCTGTTCAAGGGTTCGCGCTATACCAAAGAGCTGTATATGGAACTGATGTCCCTGCTGTTCGAAGTGCTCAGCAAGGTGCGCAAGGAAGGCTTGATGTCGATCGAAGGCGATATCGACAAGCCCGAGGAAAGCCCGCTGTTTTCCAAGTACCCGGCCGTGCTGGCCGACCACCACATCGTCGAATTCATGACCGATTACCTGCGCCTGATGGTGTCGGGCAATATGGACGCGTTCCAGATCGAAAACCTGATGGACAACGAAATCGAGACGCACCATCACGAAGGCGCCGTGCCGGCCCACGTGATCGCCAAGGTGGGCGATGGCTTGCCCGCGTTCGGTATCGTCGCCGCCGTGATGGGCGTGGTACACACGATGGAGTCGGTGGGCATCCCGCCGGCCGAGCTGGGCATGCTGATCGCACACGCGCTGGTCGGCACCTTCCTCGGCATCTTGCTGGCGTATGGTTTCGTCGGCCCGCTGGCCAGCCTGCTCGAGCAGAAGCTGGAAGAGTCGAGCAAGATGTTCCAGTGCGTGAAAGTGACCCTGCTGGCCAGCCTGAACGGCTACGCGCCGGCGCTGGCCGTGGAGTTCGGCCGCAAGGTGCTGTTCTCGACCGAGCGCCCGACGTTCAACGAGCTCGAAGACCATATCAAGAAATCGAAAACGAAGTAAGCAGTGAATATACGCCTGGATACCATGAGTCATTTGCAGCACACGGAAGGGGGACGCCATGGCCGATGAAGGCATGCGCCCGATTATCGTCAAGCGTATCAAGAAGACGGCTGGCGGGCACCATGGCGGGGCGTGGAAAATCGCCTACGCTGACTTTGTCACGGCCATGATGGCCTTCTTCCTGCTGATGTGGCTGCTGGGCTCCACCTCGAAGGGCGACTTGAACGGCATTTCCGAATTCTTCAAGACGCCGCTGAAAGTGGCGATGGCAGGCGGCTCAGGCAGCGGCGAGAGCAATTCCGTGATCCAGGGCGGCGGCCAGGACTTGTCGCGCCAGGATGGGCAGGTGCGCAAGGCGCAGGAAGAGCAGCAGCGCAAATCGTTCGACCTCAATTCCGCTAAGGCCGCGCTCGAGCGCGAAGAGGGCAAGCGCCTGCAGGCGCTCAAGGCGCGCATCGAAGCGACCATCGACGCCAATCCCCTGCTGAAAAAATACAAGAACCAGTTGCTGCTCGATATCACCAGCGAAGGCTTGCGCATCCAGATCGTCGACGAGCAGAACCGTCCGATGTTTGCGCTCGCCAATGCGAATCTGCAACCGTACACCAAGGAAATCCTGCACGCGATCGGCTTCGTGCTCAATGAAGTGCCAAACCGCATCGGCCTGTCCGGCCATACGGATTCGACGCCCTACATGAGCGATGCCGGCTACAGCAACTGGGAATTGTCGGCCGACCGCGCGAATGCGTCGCGGCGCGAACTGGTGATCGGTGGCATGAAGGAAGAGAAAGTCTTGCGCGTGGTGGGCCTCGGTTCGGCCGCCCACCTGGACAAGCTCGATCCCTTCAATCCGATCAACCGGCGCATCAGCATCATCGTCATGAACAAACGCACGGAAGAAAATGTCCTGCGCGATGGTTCGGCGATCGAGCTGCCGGTGACCGATGCCGCTTCCGCCGCTGTCGCGTCAGGGCTGGCGGCCGGTGCGCCGCCCGCGGCGCCAGTCCCCGCCCCGGCAGCGGCGAAAAAATAACACGCAAGGCTGTCGACGCGTGGTGTATTGAAACAATGAGACCTTTATGACAAGAAAGAAAATACTTGGCTCGCATGTAAAGCGCCTGCTGTCTGGCGTGTCGGACCATGGCCGCAAGCACTTGACGGAGGTGGAAACCGACCTGGTGCAGACCGGCATCTTGCTGGAAGAGGCGATCGAGAAGCTGTCCTTCAATTTCATGGCGATACACGCAGCCGTCGCTGCGCAGCAAGACACCATCGCGCTGCTGCTCGACGGCGGTATTCCGGCCGAGCAGCAGCGCGAAAAACTGCTGGCGTTGCAGGATGAGGTGGGGGGCTATGTGAATGCGGCCATCACCAGCATGCAATTCCAGGACATGACCAGCCAGCTGATCGAGCGCACCTTGAAGCGCGTGACGGGCTTGCGCGAGTTCCTCGGGACCCTGGGCGAGCATGGCGCGGAGATGTTGCCGGAGAGCGACAATGAAGAAATTGTCGCCTTGCTGGGGCGGGTCAGCATGGCGCTGGCGATTCAAAGCCTGGAGTTGCGCAGCGTGCTGCGCAAGGCTGTCAGTCAACAGCATTTGGAAAGTGGCGACATCGAGCTGTTCTAGCATGCCAGTGCGGAGCGCTTGTGGTTGCATGGATTGATTAATCAAATACTCGGGCAGGATGCCCGGAATAAGTGGGAGCAAAGATGGCCAAAACGATACTTGCAGTGGACGATTCCAGCTCATTGCGCCAGATGGTGGCGTTCAGCCTGAAAGCCGCCGGTTACCAGGTGGTGGAGGCCGTCGACGGCCAGGACGGACTGGAAAAAGCCAAGCTGCAAACCGTGGACCTGGTATTGACGGACCAGAACATGCCGCGCATGGATGGCCTGGAACTGATCAAGCTGTTGCGCGAACTGCCGACCTACCAGAAGGTACCCATCCTGATGCTGACGACGGAGTCGTCGGACGAGATGAAATCGAAAGGACGTGCCGCCGGCGCCAATGGCTGGCTGGTCAAGCCGTTCGATCCGCAACGCCTGATCGAAGTGGTCAAGAAGGTGATCGGCTGATGCCAGCCGCGCAGTGCAACGATGCAATTGACGGAGTCACCCTATGACCATCGATATTAGCCAGTTTTTTCAGGTCTTTTTCGATGAGGCCGAAGAACTGCTGGCTGAAAAAGAACGGCTGCTGCTGGCCGTTGATATTGCGGCGCCCGACGCCGAAGACCTGAACGCCATTTTCCGTACCGCCCATTCGATCAAGGGCGGCGCATCGACGTTCGGCCTCTCCGACATGAGCGAGGTGACGCACATCCTCGAGTCGCTGCTCGACCGTATCCGCCAGGGCCAGATGGCCCTGACGGCGGAACACGTCGACGCCTTCCTGGCGGCCAAGGATATCCTCAAGATGCAGCTCGACGGCCACCGTCTGGGCAGTGCCGTCGACCAGGATGCCGTGGCCAATGTGCGCATGATGCTGCAGTCGTTTTCGCAGGACGTGCCCGTGGCTGCGCTTACGCCCGTCGCACCGGCCTTCCATACGGCGGAAAAAGCCGCCGTCAGCCATGCCGGCGGCCATCGCATCCGCCTGGAACTGCCGGCCATGGAGCCGCGCGAAGTCGATGCGCTGGCGGCCGAACTGGGTTTGCTGGGCGATGTCGCCGTGTCCGCCTTGCCCGACGCGCGCAAGGTGCTGGAAGTGACGACGCATGAAAGCCTGGACGATATCCTGGCCATCTGCTCGTTCGTGCTCAATCCCGACGACATGGTGATCACGCAGGCGCCGCCACTGGCGCCAGGCGAAGCCGAAGCGGCCCGTGCGGCGCAGGAAAAAGCCCAGGGCTACGGTTTCTTCGACCCGCTGCCAGGCACGCCTGCTGCGCAGGGCGCGACGGACCCCGGTTATGGCTTCTTCCAGCCGCTCGAGGATATCCGCGCCGCCGCCGGCGTGCAGAGCGACGCCGAACAGGGCTACGGTTTCTTCCAGCCCCTCGAACAGATACGCGCCGATGCGGCCAAGGCGGGCAACGCCAGCGCCGCCGCGCCGGCCGTGGCCAGCGCCGTGGCCGAAGCGGAGCAGGAAAAGAAACCGGCCAAGAAAGAAGGCGACAAGGCCGGCGCCGAATCGTCGTCGATCCGCGTCTCGATCGAGAAAGTCGACCAGCTGATCAACCTGGTGGGCGAACTGGTGATCACGCAGGCGATGATCGAGCAGCGCGCCAGTGCGCTTGACCCGATGCTGCATGAAAAACTGCTCGACAGCGTCAGCCACCTGACGCGCAACACGCGCGACTTGCAGGAAGCGGTGATGTCGATCCGCATGATGCCGATGGATTTCGTCTTCTCGCGCTTCCCGCGCATGGTGCGCGACCTGGCGACGAAACTGGGCAAGAAGGTCGATTTCATCACGAATGGCGCCGCCACGGAACTGGACAAGGGCCTCATCGAGCGCATCGTCGATCCGCTCACGCACCTGGTGCGCAACAGTATCGACCACGGCGTGGAAATGCCGGCCGCCCGCGTGGCCGCCGGCAAGACCGAGGCCGGCCGCTTGTTCCTCTCGGCCAGCCACCAGGGCGGCAACATCATCATCGAGGTATCCGATGACGGCGCGGGCTTGAACCGCGAACGCATCCTGGCCAAGGCCGCGCAGCAGGGGTTGGACGTGTCCGAGACGATGAGCGACGCCGACGTGTGGCAGCTGATTTTCGCGCCCGGCTTTTCCACCGCCGAAGCCGTCACCGACGTGTCGGGCCGCGGCGTGGGCATGGATGTCGTCAAGCGCAATATCAGCGCCATGGGCGGCGTCGTCGACATCCGTTCCGCGAAAGGCTTCGGCACGACGATTTCCATCTCGCTGCCGCTGACCCTGGCCATCCTCGACGGCATGTCGATCCGTGTCGGCGACGAAGTGTATATTTTACCGCTGGGCTTTGTCATCGAATCGCTGCAGCCAGCCGTTGAAGACATCAAGGACATCAGCGGCAAGGGGCAGGTGGTGAAAGTGCGCGGCGAATACCTGCCATTGATCCCGCTGTACCAGATGTTCGACATCGCGCCGCGCTTTACCAGCCCTTCGGAAGGCATCTGCGTGATTCTCGAGACGGAAGGGCGCAAGGCGGCCCTGTTTGTCGACGACCTGGTGGGACAGCAGCAAGTCGTGGTGAAAAACCTCGAATCGAATTACCGCAAGGTGGTGGGCATTTCCGGCGCCACCATCCTGGGCGATGGCGGCGTGTCGCTGATTCTCGATGTCGCCGCCCTGATCCGTTCCTCGCGCCAGCTGGCTGACGAGTCCATTTTTTCGTAATACCGATAGATAGAGATAGGAAAACGCACCATGTCAGATACTCAACAAACATCCGGAAGCAATGCGGGCGACGGCAAGGACATCGCCGGCCGTGAATTCCTGGCCTTCACCCTGGGCTCCGAAGAGTACGGCATCGATATCCTGAAGGTCCAGGAAATCCGCGGTTACGAAGCGGTCACCCGCATCGCCAACGCGCCTGAATTCATCAAGGGCGTGATCAACCTGCGCGGCATCATCATCCCCGTGGTCGACATGCGCATCAAGTTCAACCTGGGCACGCCCGTGTACGACCAGTTCACGGTGGTGATCATCCTGAACATCGGCGGCCGTATCGTCGGCATGGTGGTCGACAGCGTTTCCGACGTCACCACCCTGACGCCGGAGCAGGTGAAACCGGCGCCGGAAATGGGCACCGCCTTCTCGACCGACTACATGATCGGCCTGGGCACCATCGACGAGCGCATGCTGATCCTGGTCGACATCGACAAGCTGATGTCGAGCAGCGAGATGGGCCTGATCGACAAGCTGGCGGCGTAAGCCACCGCATGGCAGCAAGGCGGCGCCCGGTGCGCCGCCGTTTTACCACGCAAAGAATCACTACAGATATGCATGTACCGGCGCGAATAGTATTTAGAGGCGCGCCGGCAGGCTGCAAGGTCCGACAGAGACCAGGCCACAACACGGCGCCGTCCGGTTGAACGGGCGCCGTTCACATAAATATTGGAGACTGTAATGAGTTTGCGCGATTTCAAGATAGGCACCCGGCTGGGGATAGGTTTTGGCAGCATTCTCGCCATCCTGGTGGTGGTGATCGTTTCGGCGAATGCACTGAATTACCGTAACAAGGCCCAGCTGCTCACGGGCCTGGAGCTGGCAAGCGAAAAGAATACACAGGCGTCGCTGATGAAAAGTGCGATGCTGGAAACCGGTATCGCCATGCGCAATATCGGCTTGCAGGGCGATGTGGCCCTGATGCAGGCGGAAGAGGGCAAAGTGCGCGCGCAGCGCAAGCTGTACGACGGCGCGCGCGGCAAGCTGGCCACCCTGGGCCTGTCCGATGGCGAAAAGGCGCTGCTGGCCAATATCGCCAAGGTCGACGGCGAAGTCGATGCCGCCTTCAAGGAAGCGATGGGGCAGGTGCTGGCGTTTAACAGCGAGGGCGCGGCGAAGGTGATCGCCACCCGCATCGATCCCTTGAACAAGACGACCCTGGCCGATATCAACAAGCTGCTCGACTTGCAGCACGTGGCGCAGCAAAGCTTCATGGACGACTCGCTGGCGGCCGATGCGCGCCTGATGACGGTACTGTTCATCCTGGGCGGCGCGGCGGTGGCGATCGGCGCCTGGTGCGCCATCTTCATCACGCGCTCGATCACGGTGCCGCTGTCCGGCGCAGTGGCCGTGGCGCAGAAGGTGGCGGCCGGCGAACTGACGTCGCGCGTGGTGGTCGAAGGCAAGGATGAAACGAGCGCGCTGCAGCAGGCATTGAAGGACATGAACGAGAGTCTGGTGCAGACGGTCAGCGACGTACGCAAGGGAACGGAAACCATCACCGTGGCCTCGCGCGAGATCGCCAGCGGCAATGCGGACCTGTCGGCGCGCACGGAAACGCAGGCCAGTTCGCTCGAAGAGACGGCGTCGTCGATGGAAGAGCTGACGTCGACCGTGAAGCAGAACGCGGACAACGCGCGCCAGGCCAACCAGCTGGCCGTGTCGGCATCGTCGGTGGCGGAGCAGGGCGGCAAGGTGGTGGCGCAAGTGGTCGATACCATGGGTTCCATCAAGGACAGCTCGCGCAAGATCGTCGACATCATCGGCGTCATCGACGGCATTGCGTTCCAGACGAATATCCTGGCATTGAATGCGGCCGTCGAAGCGGCGCGCGCAGGCGAGCAGGGGCGCGGTTTTGCGGTGGTGGCGTCGGAAGTGCGCAATCTGGCGCAACGATCGGCTGGCGCAGCCAAGGAAATCAAGGGCCTGATCGGCGACTCGGTCGACAAGGTCGATGCCGGCAGCCGCCTGGTGGACGAGGCGGGGCAGACCATGGGCCTGATCGTCACGTCGATCCGGCAGGTGGCCGATATCATGGGCGAGATCACGGCGGCGACGCAGGAACAGAGCCACGGCATCGAAGAGGTCAACCAGGCCATCGCGCAGATGGACCAGATGACGCAGCAAAATGCGGCGCTGGTCGAGGAAGCGGCGGCGGCCGCCGAAAGCATGCAGGAGCAGGCGCAGAATCTGGGCGACGCCGTCAGCATCTTCAAGCTCGATGGCGAGAGCGCGGCGCAGGCGGCCATGCCCGCACCCGTGCCAGCGCCGGTAGTAAAAGCGGAGGCACGGCCGGCACCGGGTGTGGCGGCAAATACACGGCGGTTGGCACAGACGGCGCAAGCCGGCTCGCCACCGCCTGCGAAAAAGCTGGCGGCGGCCGGCGGCGACGATTGGGAAGAGTTCTAACGCCAACCCGGTCCCGCTAGTTATACTTGCAAAGGCATTGGTCAGAGTAGTCATAGAGAGGTAAAAACAAATGCCGCAAACTAAAACGGATTCGGTCAAGGAATTTGATTTCACTGGCAAGGACTTCGAACGGGTCCGCGCCATGATTTACAAGCGGGCCGGCATCGCGCTGGCCGACAGCAAGCAGGAAATGGTCTACAGCCGCCTGGCCAGGCGATTGCGCGCGACCGGCATCTCCTCGTTCGTCCGCTACCTGGACGACCTGGAAGCGGGCCGCATGGGCGACGAGTGGGAAGCGTTCACGAATGCGCTGACGACCAACCTGACGTCGTTCTTCCGCGAGGCGCATCACTTCCCGCTGCTGGCCGAGCATGTGAAAAAACTGAACGGGCCGATCACCATCTGGTGTTCGGCCAGTTCCACCGGCGAGGAGCCGTACTCGATCGCCATGACGGTGTGCGAGGCGTTCAATACGCTCACGCCGCCCGTCACCATCATCGCCACGGACATCGACACGAACGTGCTGGCCACGGCCGCCAATGGCGTCTACAACCTGGACCGGCTCGACAAGATGCCGGCCGACCGTGCGCGGCGCTTTTTCTTGCGCGGCAAGGGCGACCGCGAAGGACAGGTGCGGGTGCGCCCGGAACTGCGCCAGATGATCACCTTCAAGCCGCTCAACCTGCTGGCCGACGGCTGGCCATTGACGGGGCAGTTCGACGTCATCTTTTGCCGCAACGTGATGATTTATTTTGACAAGGCGACGCAGCGCAAGATCCTGTCGCGCTTTGTGCCACTGATGAAGCCTGATGCCCTGCTGTTTGCGGGCCATTCGGAGAATTTTCTGTACGTGTCGGATTCATTGAAGCTGCGCGGTAAAACAGTCTATGAGCTCGACCAGCCCCGGGGCGCCGCGCCCAAGGCAACGTCGCATCGTACATGAGAGTGAAATATGAGCCTGGAATCCAAAGAGCAATTCGCCACTAACGTCTATTACGACAGGACGTTCAACTGTGACGCCGCCAAGATCTTGCCTGGTGAGTACTACTT
Source organism: Janthinobacterium sp. HH104 (assembly GCF_001758715.1). Lineage (NCBI taxonomy): Bacteria > Pseudomonadati > Pseudomonadota > Betaproteobacteria > Burkholderiales > Oxalobacteraceae > Janthinobacterium > Janthinobacterium sp. HH104. The sequence goes on from NZ_LRIB01000064.1 coordinate 58,858, forward strand.
TACCAACAAGGACATGCTGATCGTCACCGTGCTCGGCTCCTGCGTCTCGGCCTGCATCCGCGACCGCGTCACGGGCCTGGGCGGCATGAACCATTTCATGCTGCCCGATGGCGGCAGCGATCCGAACAGCCCGATTTCCGCGTCGATGCGCTATGGCACCTACGCCATGGAAATCCTGATCAATGATTTGCTGAAGGCGGGCGCGCGGCGCGAGAACATGGAAGCGAAAGTGTTCGGCGGCGGCGCCGTGCTGCGCGGCTTCACGGCGATCAACGTCGGTGAACGCAATGCGGCCTTCGTCATCAACTACCTGAAAGCGGAAAAGATGCGCGTGGTGGCCGAAGACCTCAACGACATCCACCCTCGCAAGGTCTACTTCTTCCCCCGCAGCGGCAAGGTGCTGGTGAAAAAGCTGATGCAGACGCATAACGATACGCTGGTGCGCCGCGAACTCGATTACGCCAGCCGCCTCAAGGTCGCGCCGGTGGGCGGCGAAGTCGAACTGTTCTGACAAACACCCGACCAAACCTGCTGCGCGTCGCGCTGTGCGGCTTGCGGCGGTTTGTCCGGTGTACTAATTTAATAAAGAATACGGGCCGCAAGGCCTGGAAGGATAACTATGAAGATCAAGGTATTGATCGTGGATGACTCGGCGCTGATCCGCAGCGTCATGACGGAAATCGTAAACAGCCAGCCCGACATGGAAGTGGTGGGCGCGGCGCCCGATCCGCTGGTGGCGCGCGAGATGATCAAGCAGACCAACCCCGACGTGCTGACCCTCGACGTCGAGATGCCGAAGATGGATGGCCTGGACTTCCTGGAAAAACTGATGCGCTTGCGCCCGATGCCGGTATTGATGGTGTCGTCCTTGACCGAGCGCGGTTCGGAAATCACCATGCGCGCGCTGGAACTGGGCGCCGTCGATTTCGTCACCAAGCCGAAGATATCGATCCAGAGTGGCATGCGCGAGTACACGGACATGATCGCCGACAAGATCCGCGCCGCCTCGAAGGCGCGCATCCGCGCGCGCACCCTGCCGTCGGCCGGCGACAAGGTGGCCGCGCCGCTGCCTGCCCTGCGCAGTCCATTGACGTCGAGCGAAAAGCTGATCATCGTGGGCGCCTCGACGGGCGGCACGGAAGCGATCCGCGAATTCCTCATGCAGATGCCGTCCGATTGCCCCGGCATCCTGATCACGCAGCACATGCCGGAAGGCTTTACGCGCTCGTTCGCGCGCCGCCTCGATTCGCTGTGCAAGATTTCGGTGCAGGAAGCGGCAGGCGGCGAACGCGTGCTGCCCGGCCACGCCTACATCGCGCCCGGCCATTCGCACCTGACCCTGACGCGCAGCGGCGCCAACTACATGACCAAGATCGACCAGGGCGAACCGGTGAACCGCCACCGCCCGTCCGTCGATGTGCTGTTCCGTTCGGCCGCGCAATCGGCCGGTAAAAATGCCGTCGGCGTGATCCTCACCGGCATGGGCAAGGATGGCGCACAAGGCATGTTGGAGATGAAGGCCGCAGGAGCGTATAATTTTGCGCAGGATGAAGCCAGTTGCGTGGTGTTCGGCATGCCGCGCGAGGCGATCGCTGTCGGTGCTACGCATGAGGTCGGTGCTTTGACGGCGCTGCCTGGCATGGTGCTGGGACACCTGGCGGCGCATGGTATGCGTGCTTTGCGCGTGTAAGCCACGTTTTATATGATCTGAGGCAAGTTTGTTCGCCTAAAAGCAACGAAAATGCTATCCTACAACTTGCTGCCGTAGTGTCGACCATAATGTCGGCATTCATGTCGATATTATTAACAAACCGCTACAGAAACAACGGAGTTATTCATGGCTGATCCAAAGATGAAATTTTTAGTCGTTGACGATTTTTCGACGATGCGCCGCATTGTCCGGAATCTGTTGAAGGAACTGGGTTATGCCAACGTCGATGAGGCGGAAGACGGCGTGATGGGCCTGGCCAAGCTGCGCGCGGAATCGTTTGATTTCGTCGTGTCGGACTGGAACATGCCAAACATGGATGGCCTGACGATGCTGCAGCATATCCGCGCCGATCCCGCACTGGCCAAGCTGCCCGTGCTGATGGTCACCGCCGAAGCGAAAAAAGAAAACATCATCGCCGCCGCGCAAGCTGGCGCCAGCGGTTATGTCGTCAAGCCGTTCACGGCCGCGACCCTCGATGAAAAGCTGAACAAGATTTTCGAGAAGCTGGAAAAAGCCGGCGCCTGATCCAGGCTTGACCGTTATCAAGAAAACGCTGCCCGTGCAAACCGGCAGCGTTTTTTTCGTCAGTTCGCGCCTTGCTTACACCAGGCCGCCATTCGCACGTAACGTTTGTCCATTCACCCAGCGGCCATCCGGCCCGGCCAAAAAAGCCACGGCCGCGGCGATATCGTCCGGCGTACCCAGGCGTTCCAGGGGCGCCATCTTGGCCATGCGCGCTATCGTTTCTTCCGTCTTGCCGTTCAAGAACAGGGCCGTGGCCGTGGGGCCGGGGGCGATGGCATTGACGGTGATGTTCTTGCCGCGCAGTTCCTTGGCAAAGATATTCGTCATCGTCTCGATGGCCGCCTTGGTGGCGGCGTAGACGGCATAGCCGGGCAGGGCCAGGCCGATCACGCTGGTCGAGAAATTGACGACGCTGCCGCCGTGGCGCAAGCGCGTCGCCGCCTGGCGCATGGTGCTGAAGCTGCCCTTGACGTTGATGGCGAACAGGCTGTCGAAGGTGGCGTCGTCGGTCTCGGCCAGGGTGGGCAGCGCGGGCGGCATGATGCCGGCGTTGTTGACCAGCACATCGACGCCGCCGTAAGCCGCTTCGGCCGCATCGAACAGCGCTTGCACGTCGCTTGCCTCGGCCACGTTGGCCTTGACGGCGATGGCGGCGCCGCCTTCGGCCATGATGGCTGCCACCAGCTCGTCCGCCGCATCCTTGCCGCTGGCGTAGTTGACAACGACCTGGATGCCGTCGCGCGCCAGGCGGCGGGCGATGGCCGCGCCGATGCCGCGCGAGGCGCCCGTGACGATGGCTACCTTGGCAGAGTTGGATGTTGTGTTCATGGGCGTTCTCCTGTGATGGTGGGAGGCCTGCATGCTGTTGCCGCGAGCCAGTGCCATCATTTTGATCTTTATTCATGGATGGATAAAGATGGCGATTTTGATTTCAATGTGCAAATTGCATTAACAATGATGCTTGGCCTGCCTGGCAGGACAGGCAAGATCCCGCAGGTTTCAGGAGATTGCGCAAAGGAATGAAATATTTCCTAAAGTTAACTTTACACGTCAAATAATTTGGCCCATGATCGCTGCAGTATTCCACCTCTGTCCCCGACCCCGACACGAAGGAGCGCACGATGCGCCGAGCACCCGTATTATTTTTCGCCCTGAGCACGACCCTGTTGGCGGCCTGTGGCGTGAGCCTTGAACAAACCACCGCTGCGCCTGTCGCGTCTGTCGAGATGCAGGAGCCGGCCGCGCAGCCGCCTGCCGAAGCCGATGGCCGGCATGCCTATCTGCACCGCGTGGGCGGCCAGGATTATGTCAGCCTGAGCCAGAGTGGCCCCGAGGGCGGCTTGCCTATCCTCACGGGTACGCAGCGCCATGCGCGCGCCATTCGCCTGCTGGCGGCCGATCCTGCCCAGGTACGGGCCATCCTGCGCAGCCTGAGGCTGCCTGCGAACCAGCGCAAGCTGTGGGCGGGAGAGGAAATCGTGCTCGACGCGGCCAGCTATGACATGTTGCAAGCGGCCCGCGGCAGCAACAAGCCGCTGTTTGCCGAACTGAAATTGGTAGGGATGGAGAAGTAGAGAAAGAAACGGGGCCGAATGGCCCCGTTGTGACAATGCTTAAATTTCGAGGTTGTCGATCAATCTGGTTTGTCCCAGTTTGGCGGCGGCCAGCACCACCAGCGGCTCGCCGGCGGCCAGTTCGGCGGCGCTCGGTGCTTGCAGGTTGGCGCGCTTGCGCACGGCGATGTAGTCCGATTTCCAGCCGCGGCTGTTCAACAGTTGCATGCTGGCCTGTTCCAGTTCGCCCACGGCCAGATTGCCCTTGCGCACTTCCTCGGCCACGAAATTAAGTCCCTTGTACAGTTCCGGTGCTTCCGTGCGTTCGCTTTCCGATAAATACATATTGCGCGACGATAAGGCCAGGCCATCTTCCGCGCGGTAGGTTTCCGCAGCGATGATTTCCGTCGGCAGCGCGAACTGGCGCGCCATGTTGCGGATGATCATCAGCTGCTGGTAATCCTTCTTGCCGAACACGGCCACGCGCGGGCCCACGCACGAGAACAGCTTGGTGACGACCGTGCACACGCCTTCGAAGAAGCCGGGGCGGAACTCGCCTTCCAGGGTATTGCCCAGGTCATCGGGCGGGCGCACGCGGTATTCCTGCGGTTCCGGGTACAGTTCCTTTTCCGTCGGCGCGAACAGCACGTACACGCCTTCCTTTTCCAGCTTGGCGATGTCGGCCGCCATCGTGCGCGGATATTTCTCGAAGTCTTCGTTCGGGCCGAATTGCAGGCGGTTGACGAAGATCGAGGCGACGACGGGGTCGCCATGCTTGCGCGCCAGGCGCATCAGCGACAGATGGCCTTCGTGCAGGTTGCCCATGGTAGGGACGAACGCCGTGCGCAGCTGTCCGCTGAGCTGGTCGCGCAATTCTTCGATGTCGGAAATAATTTTCATGGATTGCTTTCGCTAAAACCCCGTTGTACGGTGGTCAGTGACAAAGGGAAGGGGTCAGGCGGGCGAATAGGCCAGCCGGACGTAGATGGGGGCAAACGGTTCTGCCTGCGTGATTTCGATCAGGGTTTCCTTGGCCAGTTCCAGCAGGGCCACGAAGTTGACCACCACCACGGGTACGCCGCCGGCAATGTCGAACAGCTCGCTGAACTCGACGAAACGCGACGATTGCAAGTGGCGCAGGATGCTCGACATGTGCTCGCGCACGGACAGTTCCTGGCGGCTGATGCGGTGATGCTGGGTCAGCTTGGCCCGCTTCAGCACGTCGAGCCACGCCTGCTGCAAGTCCACCGGTTCCACGTCGGGCCAGGTGGGCGTCAGGCTTTGCTCGATGAAAATCTGCGTGCGCACGAAATCGCGCTCGAACTGGGGGATGGCGTTCAGGTCGTAGGCGGCCAGCTTGATCTGCTCGTACTCGAGCAGGCGGCGCACCAGTTCGGCACGGGGGTCGCCGCCATCTTCCTCGACGTCACTCTTGCGCGAAGGCAAGAGCATGCGCGACTTGATCTCGATCAGCATGGCGGCCATCAACAGATACTCGGCGGCCAGTTCCAGGTTGCGCACGCGGATCTGGTCGACATATTTCAGATATTGCAGGGTCACCTGCGCCATCGGGATATCGAGAATGTTGAAGTTTTGCTTGCGGATCAGGTAGAGCAGCAAGTCGAGTGGGCCTTCGAAGGCTTCGAGGAAGATTTCCAGCGCGTCCGGCGGAATGTACAAATCCGTCGGCATGCGCATCATCGGCTCGCCATACAGGCGGGCGATGCCCAGCGGGTCGGCGGCGGGCGCCGCGTCCGTTACCGTTGTTGCAGATGCTGCAGGGTCGCCGCTGCCGTCGCCGTCTGCGACAGGTGGGGGCGACTCGATGACTGCGCCGGCGCCGGAGGCGTCGGCTTCCGGCGTGACTGCAGACTCTTCAGGCAACATCGTGCCGGTTCCAGATCTTAGTTCTTGTTCTGGTAAACGTAAGCCTGTTGCTTGACGGCCGACGCCAGCTGGCGTTCCTGCTCATCGATGCTGACGGCTGGCTTGTCCCACAGCAGGGCGCGGCCCGCTTGCTGGCCCGCTTCCATGCCAGGGTTCTTGGCCTTCAGTTCGGCGATGAACAAGGTGTGGTCGGATACGTAGTTGGTGTGTTTTGCAGGCAGTTTCATATTCTCTTCTGAGTGTCTTATGGGTAAGGTCAGCCGGCCGTATTTTACCGCGCCGTGCGGCTTGGCGGGTTGTTGTATCGGCAAGTCCGGGGCGAAATTGCTAAAAATCAATAACGCAGCAAACGCCGCATCACCATCGGTGCCGGTTCTGCGGGGTTGGCGTGCGAATATTCCAGTTCTTCGGCCAGGTCGAATTCGAAGGCCGCATAAAAATCGATCAGCTTGCGCTGGTCGCGCCGCACTGCCAGGCGCAATTCCTCGGCCTGGCAGGACAGGCCGTGATGAATGATGGCTTCGAGCAAGTGCTGCGAGACGTGGCTGCCCCGGTAGGCGGGCAGCACGCCCATGCGTGAAATCTTCCAGATGGCGGGGTCGCTGTCGAGCGGCATCCAGCGCAGCGAACCGGCGGGAATGTCGTCGATCAGCAACAGAAAACCGCCGCCGTGGCGCAATTGCTCCGCCACTTGCTCGGCCGTCTCGTGGTGTCCACTGGACGAGGCTGCCACCTTGCCGGCCCATGCGGCGCGGGTCAGCTCGGCCATCAGCTGTGCATCGGCATTCGTTGCTTCGCGCACCACGATATTCATCATCGGTCCTTGTGGGCGCTTAGCGGATGCGCATGCCAGGTTCGGCGCCCGGCCACGGGTTCAGGATGTAGATGCCCGGATTCGCTTTCTCGTCGGCGGCGGACGCGGCCATGACCATGCCTTCGGAAATGCCGAACTTCATCTTGCGCGGCGCCAGGTTGGCCACCAGCACCGTCAGCTTGCCGACCAGTTCTTCCGGCTGGTAAGCCGAGCGGATGCCGGAGAACACATTGCGCAAGCGGCCTTCGCCCGCATCCAGGGTCAGGCGCAGCAGCTTGTCCGAGCCGTCGACCAGTTCGCAGTTGACGATCTTGGCGATGCGCAGGTCGACCTTGAGGAAGTCGTCGATCTTGATCTCGGGCGCCAGTTCTTCGATGGCGGCAGCGGCTGCCACTGGAGCTGCGGCGTCATTCGCGGCGTCGCCGGCCGGCGCGGCAATGGCGGCGGCCGCTTGCGGCGCGTCGAACAGCGCTTCGATCATCTTCGCATCCATGCGCGTCATCAAATGGCTGTAGGCGCCGATGGTGCGGCCCAGCATGCTGTTCGAGACGGCGTCGCCGAACACCTGCGTGTCGGCCCAAGTGAATTCTGCGTCGTTGAGGAACGATGCCACGTTCTTCGCCACGCCCGGCAGGACCGGCGACAGCAGGATCGTCAACTGGCGGAACAGGATCAGGGCCGTCGTGCATACGTCGTGCAGCTCCGCGGTCTTGTCCGCGTCCTTGGCCAAAATCCACGGCTTGTTTTCATCGACATACTGGTTGGTGATGTCGGCGATTTCCATGATTTCGCGCAAGGCCTTGCCGAATTCGCGGTTCTCGAAGTGCGCAGCGATGCTGGTCTGGCGCTCGACGATGACGCCGTTGACGTCCACCGTCAGCGCGCGGTTGATCCAGCTTTGCGCGCCTTCCGACAGCGTCGACGCCAGCTTGCCGTCGAAACGCTTGGCGATGAAGCCGGCGCAGCGGCTGGCGATGTTCACGTATTTGCCGATCAGGTCGCTGTTCACGCGGGCGACAAAATCTTCGCCGTTGAAGTCCAGGTCTTCCACTTTCGAGTTCAGCTTGAAGGCGATGTAGTAGCGCAGCCATTCCGGGTTCATGCCCAGGTCCAGGTAGCGCAGCGGCGAGATGCCCGTGCCGCGCGACTTCGACATTTTTTCGTTGTTGACCGTCAGGAAGCCATGCACGTTGACTTTCAGTTTGTCGATCACCGGGTGATTGGCGAACTTCAGCATGGCGGGCCAGAACAGCAAATGGAAGGAAACGATGTCCTTGCCGATGAAGTGGATCTGTTCCGTCGACGGGTCATTCAGGAAGGCGTCGAAATCGATGCCTTTCTTGTCGCAATAGTTTTTCAGGCTGGCCAGGTAACCGACGGGCGCATCCATCCACACATAGAAGAATTTACCTGGTGCATCGGGAATCGGGATGCCGAAGTAGGGCGCGTCGCGCGAGATATCCCAGTCGGCCAGCTTTTCACCGGCTTCGCCCAGCCATTCGCTGACCTTGTTGACCATTTCCGGCTGCAAGCGGCCTGGCGTGTTGAGCCAATCCTTGAGGAATTCGAAGCAGCGCGGGTCGGACAGCTTGAAGAAATACTGTTCCGACGGCTTCATCACGGGCGTCGCGTTGGTAAACACGGAGAACGGGTTGACCAGGTCGGTCGGCTGGTAGGCGGCGCCGCACACTTCGCAATTGTCGCCGTACTGGTTCTTGGCGCCGCATTTCGGGCATTCGCCCTTGATGTTGCGGTCGGCCAGGAACATGCCTTTGACCGGGTCGAAGAAGCGGTCGACGGTTTTCGTGACGATCAGGCCCGTATCGCGCAGCTTGCGGTAGATCGATTGCGACAGGTCGACGTTTTCCGGCGAATCGGTCGAATACCAGTTGTCGAAGGCGATATGGAAGCCATCGAGATACTGGGCGCGGCCGGCCGCGATGTTGGCGACGAATTGCTGCGGCGTGATGCCTTCCTTTTCGGCGGCGATCATGATCGGCGTGCCATGCGTATCGTCGGCGCCCACAAAGTGCACTTCACGGCCGGCTTCGCCATCGCGTTGCATTCGCTGGAACCGGACCCAGATATCGGCCTGGATGTATTCCATGATGTGGCCAATGTGAAAAGCGGCGTTTGCGTAAGGCAGGGCAGTGGTGACGAACAGCTTGCGAGTCATGATTGATGCACTTTTGGGATGGATAATAGGACATTTTAACAGCGGAAAGGCAATATGAGCAGATGCAGCGCCGGCAAGTGATGCTTTTGCCTCCATCGCGCATGGCGATTTTGCGCTAGACTGCGCGTATTGCATACGGAGATAGTCATGAGCATCACAGTAGAAGACGTCAAGGCCGCACTGGCCCAGGTTATTGATCCAAATACACATAAAGATTTCGTTTCCAGTAAAACCGTCAAGAATCTGAAGGTCGACGGCGATGATATTTCCCTCGACATCGAGCTCGGCTACCCCGCCAAAAGCCAGATCGACCTGATCCGCAAATCCGTGCTGGCCGCCTTGCGCGTGCTGCCGGGCGTGGGCAACGTCAGCGTGGGCGTGTCGTCGAAAATCATTTCGCACACGGTGCAGCGCGGCTTGAAGCCGATGAGCAACGTGAAAAACATCATTGCCGTCGCTTCCGGCAAGGGCGGTGTTGGCAAATCGACCACGGCCGTCAACCTGGCCCTGGCTCTGGCGGCTGAAGGCGCCACCGTCGGCATGCTCGACGCCGATATCTACGGCCCGTCGCAACCGATGATGCTGGGCATCAGCGGCCAGCCGAAGACCCTCGACGGCAAGAGCATGGAGCCCATGGAAAACCACGGCCTGCAAGTGTCCTCGATCGGCTTCATGATCGATCCGGACGAGCCGATGGTGTGGCGCGGCCCGATGGTCACGCAAGCCTTGCAGCAATTGCTGGACCAGACCAACTGGCGCGACCTTGATTATTTGATCGTCGACATGCCGCCAGGCACGGGCGACATTCAATTGACCCTGTCGCAGAAAGTGCCAGTCACGGGCGCCGTGATTGTCACGACGCCGCAGGATATCGCGCTGCTCGACGCGCGCAAGGGCTTGAAAATGTTCGAGAAGGTCGGCATTCCTATCCTCGGCGTGGTGGAAAACATGAGCACGCACATCTGCTCGAACTGCGGCCATGCGGAAGAAATCTTCGGCGCCGGCGGCGGTGCGAAGATGTGCGCCGACTTCGGCGTGGAATTCCTCGGCGCCTTGCCGCTGACCATGGCGATTCGCCAGCAAACGGATTCGGGCACGCCCACCGTCGTGGCCGAGCCGGAAGGCCCCGTCGCCGTGATCTACAAGCAGATCGCCCGCACCATCGCGATCAAGGTGGCGGAAAAGGCGAAGGATATGACGAGCAAGTTCCCAAGCATCGTCATCAAGAACGACTAATTGTTGTGCTTGGCGCTCCCATGCGCCAAGGTCAGCAGGAATATGGTTTCATGCAGTCCGTGTTGTTATTTAACAAGAGGAGACATCATGCAATTGAACACCGTATTCCTGCGTCAAGCAGCCGCCGTGATCGCCGGCAGCCTGCTGGCCGCCAGCGCGTTTGCGCAATCCGTTTCCTTCGTCGAGCCAGCCGATGGCGCGACAGTGGCGAGCCCGTTCAAGGTCAAGTTTGCCGTCAGTGGCATGGACGTCAAGCCAGCTGGCGACATGACGGCCAAGACGGGCCACCATCATCTGCTCATCAATACGGGGCCGATGAAGGCGGGCGAAATGATCCCAATGGATGACAAGCATTTGCATTTCGGCAAAGGACAAACGGAAACGGACGTCACCTTGCCGCCGGGCCAGTACACCCTGACGATGCAGTTCGCAAACGGCGCACACCAGTCGTATGGTCCGGAGCTGGCCAAAAGCATCAAGGTGACGGTCAAGTAAGCCAGGTAAATTCATCTGTTTCGGCATCGGGCCGGGTTCCAGCAATGGGCCCCGGCCTTTTTCTTGTTATTGCTTCTGTCATCATTGCGTCATATAGTCGGCGTATGCTGCCCAGTGGCCTAACTTTTGATGAGCGGATATGACGAAACCTTTCTCCCTTTCCCGGCAACTGGCGCAGGCGCTGCTGCTGGCCGCTGGCGTGGCGGCGTGCCACGCGCATGCGGCCAAGGCGGTGCCCAATACTGCGGCGCAGCCGAAGCTGGTCGTGGTGCTGGTGGTGGACGGCTTGCCGCAAGAGCAGGTGACGCGCTACCGCGACCAGTTCGGCCAGGGCGGTTTCCGCCGCCTGCTGGAACAGGGCGCGTGGTTCAGCGATGCGCACCAGGCGCACGGCATCACGGTCACCGCCATCGGCCACTCGGCCGTGCTGTCGGGCGCCTACCCGTATCAGCATGGCGTGATCGGCAATAACTGGATCGATCCCGTCACGAAGAAATCCGTGTACTGCACCGAGGATGGCAATTTCCATTACATCGGCGAAGAGACGCAGCCCGATGACGGCACGGCGCCGACCAAGCTGCGCGTGAGCACCCTCGGCGACGAACTGCGTTATTCGACGGGTGACAAGGCCAAGGTCGTCACCGTGTCGGGCAAGGACCGCGGCGCCATCCTGCTGGCCGGGAAAACGGGCACGGCCTATATGTACATGGAAAAGACGGGCAACTTCGCCAGCAGCACTTACTATATGCAGCAGCACCCGCAATGGGTGCAGCGCTACCAGGCCTCCAAACCGCAGGACCGCTATTACGGCAAGAGCTGGACGCCGCTGCTGGCCGATTCGGCCTATGCGCGCGACGCCCGTGATGATCTTGTGGCGGCCAAGCCGGGCGCGCGCAACACCTTCCCGTTTGCCTACTACAGCGACAGCGGCAAGCTCGATGGCGAGTACTACAGCCGCCTGAAGTCCGGTCCTTTCCTCGACGAGCTGACCCTGGAATTCGCCCGCGCCGCCATCGATGGCGAAAACCTGGGCCGTAATCCGGCCGGCGTGCCCGATATCCTCGGCGTGAGCTTGTCCGCGCACGACTACGTGAACCATGCCTACGGCCCGGAAAGCAAGATGTCGCACGACCACCTGCAGCGCCTGGACCGCATGCTGGCCGGCTTCTTTGCCGACCTGGATAAAAAAGTCGGCATGGATAACGTGCTGGTGGTGCTGACGGCCGACCATGGTTTCGCCAACGTGCCGGAATTTTCCGAAACGCGCGGCTTTTCCGCCAAGCGCATCGATGGCGCCAAACTGGTCGATGCGCTGAATCAGCACCTGGCGACAAACCTGGGCATCGACAAGCTGGTGACGGCGTCGTCGCTGCCGAATATCTACCTCGATTACGCGCTGGCGGAAAAGAGCGGCGTCCATCGCGCCGCCCTGGAAGATGCGGCGGCCCGCTTTCTTATGCAGCAGGACGGCCTGGCTCAAGTCTACACGCGCACGCAAATGGAAACGGGAGCCGTCGCCACGCGCATGGACACCTTGATGCGTCGCGCCTGGAACCGCCAGCTGTCGGGTGACCTGATGGTCGTAACAAAGCCGGCCTGGTACTTCGGCAAGGGCAGTGGCGGCACCTCGCACGGCACGCCATACACGTACGACACCAACGTGCCGCTGATGGTTTTCGGCCCCCGCTGGATCAAGCCGGGCGCCTATGGCCAGTACGCGGAAGTGGTCGACATCGCACCGACCTTGGCCCACCTGCTGCGCATACGCCAGCCGTCGGCGTCGGAAGGGCGGATTTTGACGGAAGCGGTGCGGTAAGGCTCTTGGGCAGTGGTGTTGTCGGCTTACGCGCTGCGCGCTAAGCCGACCTACGGGGTTTGCATGTCGGCGCCGCCGCCAATTTGACCGGCGTTGTTTGCGTTTCGGCGCCGCCACCAACACGACCGGCCTTGGCCTTGTGAAGAGCGTAGGTCGGATTAGCGGGGCAAAGCCCCGCGTAATCCGACAACAACGTTGGCAAAACCGCTTACAACAGCCAATCGATCGGCAGCACCGACAGAATCGCCACGCCCATGCGCTTCCACACGCTGGTGCCTGGTTCCGTGTCGTAGCGCGTGGTGGCGCCGCTGGCGTCGCGGGCGAGCCAGTACAGCGCGCCGTCGTCGCCAAGCAGCACCTGGTAGGCGCGCTGCGGGATCGTGGTGCGCATGGCTAGACCCAGCTGGCTGGCCAGCGCGGGGCTGTCGATGACGAGGCCCATTTCCGTGTTCAATTCGATCGAGCGCGGGTCGAAGTTGAACGAGCCGACAAAGATGCGCTGGTCGTCGACGGCAAAGGTCTTCGCATGCAGGCTCGATGCGGAGCTGCCGAAGCGGCCCGTCTGCTCGCGCGCATCGCCCGCTTCCCACGAGCGGCGCGATTCGTACAGCAGCACGCCCGCTTCCAGCAGCGGTTTCCTCCACTTCGCATAACCGGCATGCACGGCCGCCACGTCGGTCGCTTCCAGCGCATTCGTCAGGATGCGCACGCCCACGCCTTTTTTCGCCAGGTCGGCAAAGGCTTGCGTGCCCGATTTGCCGGGCACGAAATACGGCGATACCAGGTCCACTTCCTTTTTTGGCACGCCCAGCAGGTTTTGCAGGTTTTCCGCTACGCCCGTGCCTGGCCTGGCCTTGTCCAGCACCTTGGCCGGGTCGTCGCTGACCATGCGCGTCCTGGCCCATTCGAAGGGCAGGGTGCGTTCCATCATCTGCTTGACGAAGGGCGAGGTGCGCAGCGCCTGCACGTATTCCTCGGCCGCCTTGGTGTCGTCGATGCGGTCCGCCTCGGCGGCGATGGTGGCCGCGTCGCCTTCGACTGGGCTGGTCAGCAGCAGCCTGGCCGGGTAGGCCGAGGCGCTATTCCAGTAGCGGTCGAAATCGTGCGAGACGTCATCGACAACGGGGCCGATGGCCAGCACGTCCAGGTCGGCAAACAGCACGTCGCCGGCCGCGCCAAAATATTCGTCGCCCACATTGCGCCCGCCAACGATGGTGGCCTGGTTGTCGGCCGTGAACGATTTGTTGTGCATGCGCCGGTTGAGGCGGGAAAAATCCGTAGCAAAGGCCAGTGCGCGCGGCGCGCGGGGAATAAAGGGATTGAACAGGCGGATTTCCAGATTCTGCTGCTTGCCCAGCATGGTCAGGGTCTGGTCCAGGCCCGCCGTGTTGTTATCGTCGAGCAGCAGGCGCACGCGCACGCCCCGTTCGGCCGCCTGGCGCAGGGCGTCGAACAGCAGGGTGCCCGTGATGTCCTTGTGCCAGATGTAGTACTGCACGTCCAGGCTGCGCTGGGCGGCGGCGGCCAGCAGGGCGCGCGCGGCAAAGGCGTCGCGCCCGTCGACCAGCGGATAGATGCCGGACACGCCCGGATGCTGCGCCACCATGGGCGCAATGGCCGTGGCCAGTTGGGTGTGCGCGGTATCGGTGACGACTTGGGAAGGGACGCGGCCTTCCAGCGAGGGCAGTGAAGCGCAGCCGGCGAGGACGGCGGACAGCAGCAGGGGCAGCAGAGGCAGCAGCCGCGGGCTGGCGCTGCGTGAGGGTAGTGCGGGAACGGGCATGGCGGGCTTTCATCGAGTTGCACGATGTTAGCAGATGCGCATGCCCGCACGCGGGCGCGGTTTTACAGTTGTTCCAGCGCGATCAGTTCGGCCACCGTTTGGCGGCGGCGAATCAAGCGGGATTGCTCCCCATCGACCAGGTATTCGGCCGCATGGGGGCGGCTGTTGTAGTTCGACGACATGGACGCGCCATACGCGCCCGCGCCTTCGAAGACCACGTAGTCGCCCACCTGCGCAGCCGGTAGCAAGCGGGTTTCCACGACGCCGCCATCGCGCTGGGTAAACACGTCGCCCGATTCGCACAAGGGGCCGCCGACGACGGTGGCGCGCTGGGCGTTTAATGCGCGGCCATCATGCGCGATCACCGACATTTCATGGTAGCTGCCGTACATGGCGGGGCGCATCAGTTCATTGAAGCCCGTGTCGAGCAGGGTGAAGTGGTTGCCGCCCATTTGCTTGGTGGTGCGCACTTCGGCCACCAGCAAGCCCGCGTCGGCCACGAGGAAGCGGCCCGGTTCGATTTCCAGGTGCACGGGATGGCCCAGGTGCGCCTCGATCTGCTTGCGCGCCGCATCCCACAGCTGGAAGTAGTGGTCCGTATCGACGGGTTGCTCGCCTTCGCGGTAAGGCACGGACAGGCCGCCGCCCGTGGAAATGGCATCGATGTCGTGGCCCATGTTCTTGACCAGGTCGACCATGGTGCCGCAGACGGTTTCCAGGTGGCTGTAGTCGACGCCCGAGCCGATGTGCATGTGCAGGCCCACCAGGTGCAGGCCATGCGCGCGGATGACGGCCAGCGCCTCCGGCAGCTCTTCGTGCCAGATACCGTGCTTGCTGTTTTCGCCGCCCGTGTTGGTCTTGTTGCTGTGGCCATGGCCATAGCCGGGATTGATGCGCAGCCAGACGCGGTGGCCGGGCGACACGGGGCCCAGCTGGCGCAGCATGTCGACGGAACCGCAATTGACTTCAATTTTTGCCGCCGCCACGCGCGCCAGGGTGGCGCGGTCGAACAGGTCGCATGTGAACACCACGCCGGCGGCGCCGTTCGTTTGCGCCGGCGTAAAGCCCGCCTGCAGCGCGCGTTCGATTTCGCCCAGCGAGACGGCATCCACGTGCACGCCCGCTTCGCGCATCAATGTCAGCAGGTGAATGTTCGAATTGGCCTTTTGCGCGAAGCGCACGGTGTCGAACTGCGCCAGTTGGGCGATGCGCGCGCGGATGGTGGCCGCGTCATACACCCACAATGGCGTGCCGTGTTCCTGGGCGAGTTGGGCGAGGGTGGCGTCTGGCACTGGTTTCATGGTGGCTGTCTTTGTCATGTTGTGGGGTGGTGTCGGATTACGCGGGCTTTGCCCGCCAATCCGACCTACGATGCTGGCCATGATGCGGGTTTTTTGGCTAAACATAAAATATCCATTTAAGCTGACCTTATTCATTTATGATATGGACATGAGTATCTCCCTGCGCCATATCGAAGTCTTTCGCGCCATCATGACGACGGGCAGCGTGACGGCCGCCGCCGCCATGCTGCATACGTCGCAGCCCACCGTCAGCCGCGAGCTGGCGCGCCTCGAGCATTTGACGGGATTGACCCTGTTCGAACGCGAGCGGGGGCGGCTGCGTCCGACGGCCCAGGCGCTGCAGCTGTTCGAGGAAGTGCAGCGCGCGTATTTCGGCCTGGAGCGCATCGTCAGCACGGCGGCGGCCTTGCGCCAGTTCGACCAGGGACAGTTGTCGATCGCCTGCCTGCCTGTGTTTTCCCAGTCCTTGCTGCCGCAGGCGTGCAAGCGCTTCGTCGCCGATTTTCCCAAGGTGAGCATCAGCATCACGCCGCAGGAGTCGCCGCTGCTGGAAGAGTGGCTGTCGGCGCAGCGCCACGATATCGGCCTGACGGAAGTGGACAATGCCCCGCCGGGCACGGCGCTCGCCACCC
The DNA here is from genome assembly GCF_001758715.1 of Janthinobacterium sp. HH104. Lineage (NCBI taxonomy): Bacteria > Pseudomonadati > Pseudomonadota > Betaproteobacteria > Burkholderiales > Oxalobacteraceae > Janthinobacterium > Janthinobacterium sp. HH104. Next base: position 74,787 of record NZ_LRIB01000064.1, read on the forward strand.
TGATGTCCGTCGATGAGGTGTGCGTGCTGCCCGATGGCCATGCGCTCGCCGGCAAGGCCGTGCTGCAGCCGGCGGACTTCGCGGGCCAGCCTTTCATCAGCCTGGCCGCCGTCGACCCGTATCGCCAGCAGATCGACGCCATCTTCGCGCAGGCCGGCGTGGAGCGGCGCCTGGCGCTCGACACGCACAGCGCCGCTTCCGTCTGCGCGATGGTGCGCGAAGGCGTGGGGCTGGCCATCGTCAATCCGCTCACGGCCCTTGACTATGCGGGGCAGGGCTTGCAGATCCGCCGCTTTGCCGTGTCCTTGCCGTTCACCGTGAATCTGGTCAAGCCTTTGCACCGGCCCTTGTCGCAACTGGTGGCCCTGTTCGAGCAGGCGCTGCATGCGCAGGCGGACGAAGTAAAAAGGCGCTTGCTGCAGCTGTGACGGCGCTTGTGGAGCGGCGGCGGTCAACAGAGTAAAATGGCGTTTTACTTATTCAAGCCTGATTACTTCGATGACCACAACCGCTACTCCCGTCCGTACCCGTTTCGCTCCCAGCCCGACCGGCTATCTGCACCTGGGCGGCGCCCGCACCGCTTTATACAGCTGGGCGTATGCCCGCCACTTCGGCGGCACCTTCGTGCTGCGCATCGAAGACACGGACGTGGAGCGTTCCACGCCGGAAGCCGTGCAAGCCATCATCGAAGGCATGAAGTGGCTGGGCCTGGACCACGACGAAGGCCCGTTCTACCAGATGCAGCGCATGGACCGCTACCGTGAAGTGGTGGCGCAGATGCTGGCCGAAGGCACTGCATACCACTGCTACTCGTCGCCGGAAGAAGTCGAAGCGATGCGCGAACGCATGCGCGCCGCTGGCGAAAAGCCGCGCTACGACGGCACCTGGCGCCCGGAACCAGGCAAGACGCTGCCTGCCATTCCTGCCGACCGCAAGCCCGTCGTGCGCTTCAAGAATCCGCTCGATGGCGACGTGAGCTGGGATGACGTGGTCAAGGGCACGATCACGATCTCGAACCGCGAGCTGGACGACCTGGTGATCGCGCGTCCGGACGGCACGCCGACGTACAACTTCTGCGTGGCCGTCGATGACTGGGACATGCAGATCACCCACGTGATCCGCGGCGACGACCATGTCAACAACACCCCGCGCCAGATCAATATCCTGCGCGCCATCGGCGCACCGCTGCCGCTGTACGGCCACCTGCCGATGATCTTGGGTGCGGATGGCGAAAAGCTGTCGAAGCGCCACGGCGCCGTCAGCGTGATGGATTACCCGGCGCAAGGCTTCCTGCCGGAAGCGATGCTGAACTACCTGGCGCGCCTGGGCTGGAGCCATGGCGACGATGAAGTGTTCTCGACCGAGCAGTTCTGCGAGTGGTTCAACCTGAACCACCTGTCGAAATCGGCGGCCCAGTTCAACAATGAAAAACTGGCCTGGCTGAACAACCACTATATCAAGCAGGCCGACAACACGCGTCTGGCCGACCTGGCCCGTCCGCAAATGGTCGCCGCCGGCGCCGTCTTCGAAGGCGCGCCGGACCTGGCGCAAGTGCTGGGCATGATGAAAGAGCGCGCCAACACGGTCAATGAACTGGCTGCCGCTTCGATGCTGTTCTTCCGCGAGCCGCAGCCGGAAGCGGAACTGGTGGCGCAGCACATCACGGATGCCATCAAGCCCGTGCTGGCGCAATTCGCCGAGCGCATCGCCACGGTGGAGTGGAGCAAGGAAGCCGTCGCCGCCATGATCAAGGAAGTGCTGGCCGCCAATACCATCAAGATGCCGCTGCTGGCCATGCCTTTGCGCTTGATTTTGACGGGCCAGTTGCAGACCCCGGCCATCGACCAGGTCGTGGTGATCTTCGGCCGCGACACCGTGCTGGCGCGTCTGGCAAAGTGGCTGTAATCGCCGCTCTTAAATACGCGTAAAAATACGGTGCGGAAACCGCCCCTATGAAAAGTTGCTCATAGACGAAAAAGGGTATTTGCAGAGTGAAACTTCTTTGCTATACTCTTGTTTCTGCACCAACGGGGGTATAGCTCAGCTGGGAGAGCGCTTGCATGGCATGCAAGAGGTCAGCGGTTCGATCCCGCTTACCTCCACCAGCAGCAAAATCGCAGTCAGGTTTTGTTGGTCGTTGAAGTGGTGCAGATGTTGTTTGGAAGTTCCGCGGTCCCCATCGTCTAGAGGCCTAGGACATCACCCTTTCACGGTGAGTACAGGGGT
>NZ_LRIB01000065.1:0-2839 GCF_001758715.1 Janthinobacterium sp. HH104
CCTGGCCGCCTATTCAGCTGCCCACCCGTTCGACCTGGTGGCGGCGCTGGCGGCGGCATTGTCTGCCAGTTGCGCCGCTTGCGCGGCCGCTTGCGAGACGCTGGCGACAGTGGCGGCCGTCGCGGCGGCCAGATCGTCGGCGATGGCGGTAGCGGTGGCCGCACTCGCCGTGATGGCGGCAGCGGCCGTGGCGGCCGCATTCGCGTCCGCCTGCAAGGCCGCATTCAGGGCGGCCAGGGCGTTGGCCGCCGTCGCTGCCGTCGCGGCGGCGGCGGCATCGGCTGCCTGCGCCGCCTGGGCCGCGGCCAGCGAGGTGGCGGCCACGCCAGCGGCCGTGGCCGCGAGCGTGTCGTCCAGCGCCGCCGCCGTTGCTGCCGCCTGGGAAGTCAGGGCCAGGGTGGCGGCGGCGGTGGCGGCACTGTCGGCCGCGAGAGCATTGTTCAGGGCGGTCAGGGATGCTGCCGCCGTGGCGGCTGTCGAGGCGGCAGCCGCGTCATCGGCTTGCGCCGACTGCGCGACGGCCTGCGACAGGGCCGCCGTGGTGGCCGCTGTGGTGGCCGCCAGCGCCGCCACCAGGTCGAACGGGTGGGCAGCTGAATAGGCGGCCAGGGCAGCGGCATTGGCCGCATCGTTGCTGGCGATGGTGGTCAGTGCGGCCGCATCCGTCAGGGCAGCCTTGGTGGCCGCCACGGTGGCGGCCGTCACATTGAGCGTGTGGGCGGTACCGAGCAGGACGGCGTCGGTGAGACCGGCGACGGCTGCTGCTGCCGTCGAGGCGGTGGCATTGACGGTCGCGACCAGGCCCAAGGCGACGGCGTCCGTCAGGTTGGCCGTCGTTTGCGCGGCCGTGGCGGCGGCCGCATCGACGGTGGACACCAGGCCCAGGGCGACGGCGTCGGTCAGTGCGGCGGTGGCCGCTGCCGTGTTGGCGGCGGCCGTGGCGGCCGTCGACACGGTGCCCAGGGCGACGGCATCGGTCAGGCTGGCAACGGCGGCAGCGGCGCTGGCGGCCGTGTTGGCGGCCGTCGACACGAGGCCCAGTGCCACGGCATCGGTCAGGTTGGCTGTCGTTTGCAGGGCGGCGGCGGCAGCCGCGTCGGCCGTGGCGACCAGGCCCAATGCCGTGGCGTCTGTCAGCGCGGCGGTGGCGGCAGCCGTATTGGCGGCAGTGGTGGCCGCTGCCGAGAGCGTGCCCAGGGCCACCGCATCGGTCAGGTTGGCAACATTCGTCGCCGTATTGGCGGCGGCAGCGGCGGCCGTGGCGAGCAGGCCCAGGCCGGTGGCGTCCGTCAGGTCGGCCGTTGCCTGCAGGGTGGCGGCCACGGTGGCATCGGCGGTCGAGATCAAGCCCAGCGCCGTGGCGTCCGTCAGCGCCGCCAGGCTGGCGGCCGAGGAGGCGACCAGCGCATCGGCATTCGAGATGAGGCTCAGCGTGGTGGCATCGGTCTGGCCAGCCGTCGTGACGGCCAGGGCTGCGGCCGCGTCGGCTGCGGAAGAGACCAGACCCAGGGCCACGGCGTCGGTCAGGTTGGCAACGGATTGTGCCGCCGTCAGCGCGTTTTGCGCCAGCGTGTTGGCGGCCGTCAAGGTGGTGACAGCCGTCTGGGCGGCAAGTTCGGCGGCAGCGTCGGTGGTGGAAACGAGGCCTAGCGCGCCGGCATCGGTCAGCAGGGCCGTGGCGGCGGCAGCCGCGGCGGCGGCCTGTGCGGCGGCGGCAGCACTGACTGCCGAGATATCGATCCCGCCCAGCCCAGCGGCCACCTCCGCCGCCGAGACGGCAGCGGCCGCCGCAGTGATGAGTGCATCGGCATCGGTCGCGGCGGCGAGGGTTTGCAGGCCGGCTGCCGTCAGCGCATCGGCGGTGGAGATGCCGGCAAGGATGGTGGCATCGAACAGGGAGGCAGTGATATCGGCATTATCGGCACCGAGCTGCAGGGTATTGACGACGGCCGTCAGATCGAGCACGCTGGTCTGGCCGGCCGTGACGTTGGCGGCCACGGCGGCGATGCTGGCGAGGTTGAAGGCGTTGAGCGCGACATTGACGTCCAGCAGGCTGGCTTGCGCATTGGCGGCCGCCGCGTCGGCATCGGCCTGGTCGGCCGCTTGCTGCAGGGCGACCACATCGGTCTGGTCGGCCACAGTCTGGGCATTGGCGGCATCGCTGGCGGCGGCTGCGTCGGCGGCGGCCAGGGCTGCCGCATCCGTCTGGTTGGCCGTCGTTTGCGCTGCCAGCGCGGCGGCGGCATCGGCGTCGGAAACCAGTTGCAGGGCGGCCGCGTCCGTCAACGCTGCCTGCGCGGCGGCGCCGATGGAGGTATTGGCGGCCGCATCGGCCGTGATTTGCAGGGCGGCCGCGTCGCTCAGGCTGGCTGTGACGACGGCGTTGGCCGCCACGGTGGCGGCAAGGGCGGCGGCGGCGTCGAGCGCGGCGGCATCGCTACTGGCGGCCAATGCGGCTGCGGCTGCCGCGGCAGCGTCGGCATCGGAAATCAGGGCCAGCGCAGCCGCATCCGTCAAGCCGGCCTGCAGTTGTGCCGCGTCCGACGCCAAGGTAGCGGCATCGGCGATCAGGCCCAGGGTGGGCGCGTCCGTCATGTTCGCTTGCGTCTGTGCATTGGCGGCGTTCGTCGCGGCGGCATTGGCGGCCGCTTGCAGGGCGACGGCGTCGGTGGCGTTGGCGATGGCGGCGTCCTGGGCGGCAATACCGGCGGCGGCGTCCGCTGCCATCGTCAGCGCGACGGCATCGGTGAGGTTTGCTTGTGCATCGGCGGCAATGGAGGTATTTGCGGCGGCGGCAGCACTGACTGCCGAGATATCGATCCCGCCCAGCCCAGCGGCC